>JADFQN010000101.1 GCA_022561755.1 Bacteroidota bacterium | reverse complement strand
TACGTGCTCTGTTGCCGAGACAGCCTGCCCCGACTTGTCGGGGAGCGCATCTCGGTTGAGATCAAGGCGCGAAATCGCAGGCGAATCGGTGATTCGTTGACTATTTCGCAACTCGGAGATCGGGCAAGAGGTGCCGCCACAGGTAGGTGGAGTTTTTCAACGGCCTCTCAGGAGGCGAGCCGAACTGGTGATGCAGTGTCAGAATGTTCGTCGCGAACCCCTAAATCCACGCAGACCCCTCGCCCAACGCAAATGTGAAACCGACGGCGGATGTATTTAATCGTTGCATATCTGCTGCCGATTCCATTACTTACCTCGCTCAGACTCCCATTTCTATGGAAACCATCGGTGGCGACGACGTAATCCTGTGCTCCTTCTGCGGCCGCACGGCGCACGAGGTGGCCTCGATGGTCGCCGGACCGGACCCATCCGAAGTTTACATCTGCGACGGGTGTATCCACCATGCCTCGGGCATTGTTCAGAGCGAGGCGCCGGTTCAACCCGTTGCAAAGCGGCATTCATCGGGCCTGCGGCACCACCGGATGACGCCGCCTGAGATCAAGAGTGCGCTGGACGAGCACGTAATCGGGCAGGAATATGCCAAACGCGCACTGGCCGTGGCCGTCTACAATCATTACAAGCGGATTGAGGCCGAGGACTTCCTCCACGAGTACGACGAGGTGGAACTGGAGAAGAGCAATATCCTGCTCATCGGGCCCACGGGCACCGGCAAGACGCTCCTCGCCCGAACCCTGGCGCGCATCCTGGACGTGCCGTTTTCCATTGCCGACGCCACTGCGCTGACGGAAGCAGGCTACGTGGGCGAGGATGTGGAGAGCATCCTGAGCCGCATCCTGCAGGCCGCCGACTACAACGTTGAGCGAGCCGAGCATGGCATCATCTACATCGACGAGATCGACAAGTTGGCGCGCAAGAGCGACAACGCGTCCATCACGCGCGACGTGTCCGGCGAGGGCGTTCAGCAGGCCCTCCTGAAAATGCTGGAGGGCACCGTGGCCGGCGTGCCGCCCAAGGGCGGGCGGAAGCACCCG
Source organism: Bacteroidota bacterium (assembly GCA_022561755.1). GTDB lineage: Bacteria > Bacteroidota > Rhodothermia > Rhodothermales > Rubricoccaceae > JAHEJB01. Next base: position 10,813 of record JADFQN010000101.1, on the reverse strand, counting down.
GAGCAAAGCCTGATCTCGTTCGACACGAAAAACGTGCTGTTCGTTTGCGGCGGCGCGTTCGACGGCCTCGGCGAACTCGTGTCGCACCGCCTCTCCTCCAGCCCCATCGGGTTCATGGCGGATGAAGGCGCACTGCGGCTCGACAAACGCGACCCGGCCATCTTCCAACACGTGGAGCCGGACGACTTGCTCAAGTATGGCCTCATCCCCGAACTCATTGGGCGCTTGCCCGTCGTGGCGGCCCTGGACGGGCTCTCGGACGACGAGATGCGGCGCATCCTCATCGAGCCGAAAAGCGCGCTTACCAAGCAATACCGAAAGCTATTTGCGATGGACGGCGTAGATCTCCTCTTCGACGACGATGCGCTGGACGCCGTTGTAGCCAAGGCGAGAGGCCTGGGTACCGGCGCGCGCGGCCTTCGCTCCGTGTTGGAAGATGCCATGCTCAACATCATGTTCGAAACCACGTCGTTGAGAAGGATGGCCGTGTGCCACATCACGCCCGACGTGATTGAGAACCACGCAGAGCCCGTGTACGAGGAGCGCAAGGCGTCGGCGTAGCTTTCTTATAGGGGTAGCTTTGCTCGTCAGGCCGCATCGCCCATGCTCAGCTACGCCCGAAGGCATCTGAAGACAGCCATCAGCGCGCCTCGATTCTACCTGGGCGGGCTTCTACGAAAGCTGTTCAGCAACCCGGTGCCCATCTGGTGCCAGGCCATTGCGTTCAAGGTGCTGGTCACGCTTGCACCGCTGATATTGCTGGGCACGGGAATCTTCGGCCTGGTTCTGAAACAAGAGAACCCGTACGAGCGGGTGGCGGTGTACTTCCGGACTTTCCTGCCGGAGTCGCAAACGGAACCGCTGATCCGACTCATGATGGATCTCCAGCGGTCGTCCGGCGCTCTTACCGTCCTCGGCTCCATCGCATTCGTGATCACCGTGGTCACGCTGTTCGGGACGCTGCGGTTTGTGATTTCAAGTGCGATGAGCACGGATCGGCACGTGGTTCGTTCGCGGCTGCAAGGCTTCGCCTTCGACCTGCGGATGGCTGCGCAGGTGGGGATGCTGTTCGTCCTCTCGTTCGGCGTGACGTTCGCCGTGAACACGTTGCAGGTGCAGACCACGGCGTGGGGCATGGATGCCGGGCTCGACCCCGAGACGCTGCGCCGAGGCTGGCGGTTCATCCTCCGCATGACGACGTTGCTGGTTCCGTGGGCGATTTCGCTGGCGATGTTCACCCAGCTCTTCTACTTCATCCCGCGCCCCAAACCGCCGCTGAAGAGCGCCGCCATCGGCGCGGCCGTAACAGCACTGCTCTTCGAGGGTGCCAAGAACGGCTTTACCCTCTACGCGAGGTATTCCGGCCGCTTCTTCCGCTACGACGCTACCGAAGGTGCCGACGCGCTCGGCAGCTTGCAGGGCGTCTTCCTGTTGATTCTGGTTTTCGTCGTTTGGGCGTACATCTCCGCGCTCATTTTGATTGTCGGGGCGATGGTGGCTTCCCTCCACGAGCAGCGGCATCAGCCACGCAGGTCGGCCATCCGGCGGCTTTGGCGGACCATCCGGCAGCGTCGGGGCAATGGCAAGGCGGATGCGGAAGCCTCCGGAACCTCGCCCGAATCCTTGCCGGCAAACGCAGTGGAGGACGGCGCGCCCACATCTGCAAATCCTGCCGCGACTCCTCCGGCTACTCCTGCATTGCCCCCCTCCAGATCCACGACCTGACGATCAATACGAGCCGCTTCCCGCCGTAGTTTTCGGGCTCGTTTAGCCCCATGACGGTCCCCGAACCGCCCAGTGACGCTTGCCCGAACTTTGTCGCTTTTCGGCGTGCTCGTGTTGCTCGCCGGCCTCGGCACGCACCTGGCGTGCGCGCAGGAGCCGCTCTACCTCGTTAACGACGAAACAGCCGTGCGTCGGGTAGACTTTCGATTTGCGGGAACGCAGACGTTCAGGCCTTCTCGACTCAAAGCACAAATTGCGACAGCGGCGCCGGGGTATTTCCAGCGCGGCTGGAGGGCATCGATCCTCTCGGCCCTCCCCATCATTCCTGAGCCCGGTGTCTTTCCTTTCAGCCCGGTGGAGTTGCAGAAGGACATCATCCGGCTGGAGCGGTTTTACGGCCGCAACGGATTCCTCGACACGCTGGTGGATTACGAAGTGGAGCTGGACACGTCCCGCAACGACGTAGACGTACTGTTTTCGATAGAGGAAGGGGGGACCGTGAGGATCGACTCACTGTGGTTTGCCGGGCCGGGCGGGCAAACGGCCATGGAACAGCTCGACAACGACATCAAGAACGAATGGTTGGATTTCAGGGATCGCATCATCCTTCAAAAGGGGGAGCGACTCGACGAATACCGCCTTATTCACCTTCAGGACCAGACGATCGGCTGGCTGCGAGACAGGGGGTACGCCTTCGCCGATGCGTCGGCAGAAACGCGGGTGGACACGACGGCACTCCAGGCCGACGTGCGCATCAAGCTCAACGCCGGGCCTCGCGGCCGGATTGCCGGCATCGCGGTGGAGGGCGCTGAGTCCGTCCAACCTGTAATCGTATACCGCGAGCTTCCGTTTCAATCCGGCGATCTTTTTCGGCAGCGAGATCTGATCGAGGGGCAGCGGCAAGTGTTCGGCCTCAACCTCTTCCAACTTGCGGCGGTGGACATCGCGCAAGACCAGCCGCGCGACTCGACGGTTGACATCGTCGTTCGTGTGCGCGAGGGCCCGGCGCGCTACATCAACGCCCTGACCGGCTACTACTCGGACGGCGGCCTGACCGGCAGCGCGCAGTGGACGCACCGCAACTTCTGGGGCGGCGCCCGGTCGTTCACGGCGTCGCTCAGCGGGCAAACAGGCATCGGCGCGGTGGGCTCGTACCCACTCGTGGACTACGAGGCGCGCCTGTCGCTCCGCCAGCCCTATGTGTTCTACCGAAAGCTGTCGGGGACGGTAGGGCCCTTCACGCGCTACCGTGACGACGTGGTGGAAGTGGCCACAGAGTACGGCGTGACCGCGGCCCTCCTGTACGAACACGGTCCGTTTCGCACGGCCACGCTGGCCGCCACAATATCGGCCAGAACCGTAGGCTCGGATAGCACCAGTCTGGTCGATCCGTCCACGCTACTCCCCGGCGATGCTTTCCGCATAACGCGAAGTCAAATCAGCCTCTCTGCCGTCTACGGAGCTGTTGATAGCCCGCTCAACCCGAGGCGTGGCTTCGTCATTCGGCCGTCGGCTACGGCCGCGGGCCTCTTTTTTACAGATGCCTCGTACGCTGCCGTAGGCCTTACGGCTACGGGCTATGTACCGCTGGGGGAGAACATGGGGCTCGTCGTTCGGGGTTCCGGCGGCGCCCTCTTCCCGGCGGGCTCCACCGACCCTGCCAACGAAGAAGATTACCTGGCACTCCGCAACGAGCTTTTCTTCGCGGGGGGTACGGCCGACGTGCGAGGCTGGCCGGGCAACCTCCTCGGCCCCAAGTTCCTCGACTTCACCAGTGTGGACACGTTGGTCGTGTTCGAAACCCCCGGCGGCGATATCGCGGCCTACTACAACGACCGCTACCGCGTGCGCTACCGGCCCGTGGGGGCAGAAACCAAGGCCACGGCATCCGTTCAGCTGAACGTGCCGCTTCCATTGGGGGAGAACTGGGGGGCGAGTCTGTTCGTGGACGCGGGGCGTGTGTGGCGGCCCGCCGAAGGCCTGTACGAGCTCTATGCCAACGCCGCGCCAGACTTCCCCAACCTTCCTGCGCTCATTGCCCGGTTTCGCGCCGACGGGGAGACGATTCGCTACGGCGCGGGCGTGGGTATCCAGTACCTGACGCCCATCGGCTTTGTGACGTTTGCCGTGGCGGGCAAGCTCAATCCATCCTATTTCGACCTCCGCAGCCCGCGCGACATTCTCGTTGCGGCCGACATCGAGGCGATATCCGGCGCGCCACCCGACTTTGATGCGGTTGATGACGATTGGGTCCGCCGCCTTCAATTCCACTTCACAATCGGGCAGCGATTTTAGGATCCTGTCGGACTTAGGAAGGATCTACTGCGGCGGCGGTAAATCGGCCCATTCCCTCGCTCTTTTTCGTTACATAGCCCCACTATCCGCCTCAAAAGATCGACAGAATGGTCTCGATTTCCCACTCCCCTCGCTACGCCCTCCTAAATCCGACAGGATCCTAACGCGTGACAGAGACAGCGACCCATACCAATGAGGGCACTGAGGACCAGGCCGGCGCGTCCACATCACCTGGGCGCAAGCGTGGATGCGGAGGGATGCTTCTGCGCGGGTTGGGATTGCTTGTGGCCGCGCTCCTGGTTCTCGTCGCCGTCGTCGTCCTGCTTTTGCAAACCGGGTTTGGGAGGAACGTGGTCCGCAACATTGCCGTCGGGCAGATTCAGAATGCGCTGGCCGAGGGCGCGACGGTCGAAATCGCACGGCTCGACGGCAACATGCTCACCAATGCCGAACTAACCGGCGTGGCAATCCGGCAGAACGGCGAAACGAGCGTGACGATTGACACAGTGCGCGCGCAGTACAACCTTCTCGCGCTTCTTCGCCGGACATTCTCGGCCGGCAGGATCGATGTAATCGGGCCGGTGGTGTTTGCCCGGCAGCTCCCCGATTCGACGTTCAACCTTCAGCACCTCCTCAAACCGTCGGATGAGTTGGATTCCGACACCACGGCTTCGCCCTTCATAGTGGTGATCGACTCGGTGCTCGTGGCTAGAGGGCGGGTGGAAACGCATTTCTACACACCCGGCCGGGACTCCATTCTCGTCCTCGACCAAATTGTGCTCTCTGCGGCCAATTTCTTCGCGGGAGGCGGCCGTCTGGAGGCACAGCTCCATCAGTTTGCGGCCGAAGCCATTGCGCCCGACAGCGCAGCGCGCGTCCACCTCGCGGTGGCGGGCTCGGTCTCGCAGGAGGCGCTCTCGCTGGATGACCTTCGCGTCACATCGGCTGCGGGTACGAACGTTTCCGGCACGGCGCGGCTTACGTTTGCCGGCGGCAGCCTTCCGGACCTGACGGCTGACCTTACCGCTGAGCCCATTGCGATGGCCGATGTGCGGGCCTTCTCGGGCCTCGATCTGTACGGAAATCCGCGCGTCCGCCTGACGGCCCGCAACGAGAACGGCCGCCTCACGTTCGGCGTCCGGGGCGCGCCGCACGAAGGTGCGACCATCGTGCTCGATGGCTCGCTGGAGAACACCGGCCGCCTTCGGTACCGGATAGAGGGCCGACTTCGGGGCGTTAACCCGGCCATGCTCACCCACAACGAAAGCCACACCGCCAACCTCACCGGCGACATTCGCCTCGACCTGACGGGCGCCTCGCCGCGTACGCTGGATGGGCCATTCTCAATAAACCTTACGGATACGCGAATCGGTGACCAGCCTTTCGACCTCCTCCGGGTTGACGGCGCGTTCCGGGCGGGGCGCCTTGAGTTCGGCCTCGACGCCGACGTGCCCGGCGCGCGCTTCCATACCGAGGGAGACGCCCGACCCTTCGATGAGACGCCCATATACGACATCAGCGGGGAAGCCGACGACGTGAACCTGGCCCGCCTTCTTCGCGATCCGAGCCAGACAATCAGCTTCAGCGGCTCCTTCTCGGTCAACGGGGTTGGTATCGATCCGAAGACGATGATCGCCGAAGCCTTCGTTGACCTGCAAAACGTCTGCATCGGTGGTCTGGCACTTGACTACCTCGACGGCGTGGCGGAGATTCGCCAGGGCCGCGTCCGCTTTGTGACGGAATCCAACCTGACAAACGATGGCGGCCTGATTGAAGCGATCGGTGAGGCCCGGCCGTTTGACGATCCGCTCGCGTACCACATTACCGATGGGCGTGTCAGCCATTTCAACCTGGCTGCGCTCACCGGCAATCCGGAGCAGGAAAGCGACCTGACGGGCACGTTCACGCTGGACGGCCGAGGGACGGACCCCTCCTCCCTCGTGGCCAACCTGACGGCTTCGCTTCAGGATTCGCGCTTCGGCGACTACGATCTCGTCGAAGCCAATTTCGACGGCGCGCTCGAACGCGGTCTGCTCTCGCTCGACGGCTCGGCCGACCTCGGGCGGCTCGGCTATGTGGCGCTCACCGGCGCCGCCCGGCCCTTCGATCCCGTGCTGTCGTACGACGTAAACGGCCGCGTGGAGCACCTCGATCTGGCGGAACTCACCGACAACCCGGATCGGCAGAGCGACATCTCCACAGCCTTCACCGCGAGCGGCCGAGGGCTCGACCTCGCTAGCCTCACGTTGGAGGCCCGGTTGGACCTCGACTACTCCAGCTACGGCGCTCAGGAGGTAACCGGCGGCCTCCTGAATCTGAGGCTCATTCAAGGCAACCTGACAGTGGAGGGCTCGCTCGAGATGCCGGAAGGCGCCTTCGCGCTCGACGCCTCCGGGCGACCGTTCGACCCTAATCCGACTCTTGCTTTTGGCGAGCGGATGTGCTTCCGCGGCGTTGATCTGGCGACGCTCACCGGCAATCCGGACCTCCGAACCCGCCTGAACGGCTGCTTCCGAGGAAGCCTCAACGGCTTCGACCTGGCCACCCTGGCCGCCGAAGGAAGCATTGCCCTGCAGGCCTCTACATTCAACGACGCCGAGATAGAATCAGGCGACATCGAACTGACGTTACGCGAGGGGCTGGTGGATGCCGACGCCGATCTGGTGCTGGCCGGCGGCGCCGGCTTCGACTCCGATGGATTCGTAAGTGGCATAGCCCTCCACCTCGACGGGCGCCTGTTCGACGACAGGCCCACCTACGCCATCAACGGCAGCTTTACGCGCATCGATCTTGTGGCGCTTGCCGGGCTCGAAGCCGAGCAACCCGCACCGCTGACCCTGGACTTCGACCTCGAAGGCGCGGGATTGGTATTTGAAACGATGTCGCTTCGCGGCTACATCGCGGCGGGCCGGTCAAAGTTGGGGTCGGCTACGCTCGATACGTTACAAGTCCGTTTCGACCTCGACCGGGGCCGCCTCGCGCTCGACACCCTCCTGCTGCGCTCCGACCTCGCAGACGCTGACGGCAGCGGCCGCATGACCCTGACCGACCAGGCGGGCGCAGAAATCTCCGACCTGGCCATAATCGCAACCCTCTACGACCTCTCACCCCTTAACGCCTACACGGCCAAGCCGCTGTCGTTGGCAGAGGGCGAACTAACCCTCAATATCACGGGCGAGCCCGGCAAGCCGCTTAGCATGAACATTAAACTGGCGGTGCAGCGATTTGCATACGGATCAACGGCTCTCAGCGCGGCAAGTAGCCACCTCTCCGGGACGTTCGACCCGACATCCGGCGAACTCAATCTGCGCAACCGGCTGGACTTCAAGTTCCTCTCGCAACCAGCCTTGCTCGTCGAGCGAGGCAGCATCGACATAACGTTCGATGGCGCGGAGTTCGTGGTGGAAGGCGACGTACGAGTGGACCGAAAACGGTCGTTCGACTTTCTCTCGCGGCTGGAACTGGGCCAGGAAGAACGGTCCACGCTGATCGAGCAACTCAACCTCAACCTGGACGGCGAGGCGTGGTCGCTGGCGCAGCCCGCGCGTATTTCCATCGGTGAGGGTTACCGGTTCGAAAACCTCCTCTTGCAGGCCGAAGATGGCACCCAGCAAATCGCTGTGGACGGCCTCATCGACCCCGAAGGCGAGCAGGCATTCATCTTCACGATGGAGGACTTCAAGGCCGAGACCGTGGCCGATCTGTTCGGTTTCGAGGGGCTGGGTGGACGTTTTACGACCACGCTGCTGATGACGGGCTCGGCGCGCAACCCCGAGATTTCAGGCACGGCTTCGCTGTACGATTTCACATCCGACGGCGACGCGGTGGGCTCTATCGACATCCGCCTGGACTACGCCGACGAGCGGCTCGACCTCGAAGCCCGGCTCGACCACATCAGCGGCAAGGCGATGACCGCCCGGGGCCACGTGCCGCTCCACTTCTCGCTGGCGGATGTGGGTGACGACGGCATCCCGTCCATCACCGAAGCAGCCGATGCCGACGAAGTGAGCCTCGCCATCCGCGCCGACTCGTTTCAGGTGGGGTGGATTGAGCCATTCCTCAACCCCAGATCGTACACCGACGTTGCCGGCATCCTCAATGCCGACCTCACCGTAGACGGCACGCAGGCCGATCCACAGCTCAAGGGGAGAGCTCGCCTGGAGGACGGGCGCCTCGGCCTCGGGTTTACCGGGCGTGTGCTGGAGACGCTATCCGCCTCCATCCGCTTCATCGGAAACCAGGTCATCATACGAAGCGCTGTTCTGACGGACGCCGACGGTAACGAGCGGATGACCGCCGAAGGCGTCGTGACGCTTCAGAAGCTCTCGCTTGGCGAACTCGACATTCGGCTCGTTCCGCACCGACTGCTTGCGATGGAAACACCTACGTACGACGGCCTGGTCATTGATCAGGGGGCTGATACACTTCGGCTAACCGGCACCCTGGCAAATCCCGTCGTGCGCGGCTCCGCAGTTCTCTCGCCGGGCACCATCAACATGACGGACAAGTTGATCTCGCGCCGGCTGGAGGACGTTCGCCTTTCGGCTGCCGACCTGCGCATCGTTGAAAGCCGGTTCGGGCGCCGCATCACCGCGCGCGATACGTCGGTCTCCCGCTTCTACAGGTCGCTCGATCTGAACGTGGATGTGGAAATTGGCCGCGACGTTTGGCTGCGCTCGCGGTCGGGTTTGTTGCCTTTCGCCGCCGAGTTCAGCGGAAACGTGCAGGCCGTCAAAGCTCCGCTGGCAGAGCAAACCAGCCTGTTCGGCACAGTTGACATCACGCGAGGTTGGGTGGAAACACTGAGCCGCAGGTTCGATATCGAGCGCGGCACCCTCATCTTCAATGGGCTGATGGAAGAGACCCTGGTAGATCTGGAGGCGAAGCTGGACATCCGCACCGACCCCGAAGTAGGCACTACGGCTGTCGAGATTGGCCTGTTGGTAAACGGCCGGCTCGGCGACGACCTCACAATAACGCTCTCCTCCAACCCGCAGCTCGACAACGCCGACATCGTTTCGCTGATCGTAACGGGGCAGCTTGCCGAGAATGTGATCGGCGGCGGCGCACTGGCGGGCGCGGGCGAAGGCTTTTTCCTCGGCCAGCTTTCCGGGATTGTCGAGGGCCTCGGCAACAGCCTCGGGGAAAGCATTGGCTTCAACCTCGACGTAGTCCGGATTGACCAGACGCCGGACGGCCTCGTCATCCGCCTCGGCAAGTATCTCACCAACAAAGCCTTCATCTCGTTCGGCATGCCCTTAAGCACGGGCGGCGACAACCTTCTCCGCCAAAACAACCCCGAGCTGACGCTGGAGTACGCGCTGATACGCTGGCTTCTCGTCCAACTCGAGTACCAGAACGGCCTGGGCGGCGGGCTGATTTACGAGTACGCGTACTAGCGACAACTCCGGGGGAGACCTCCTGAACGTACCTTCCGGCATGGAGCCCTACCTCCCCGAAACGGACTCGGAAACAGACGCGGACATCCCCAAGGAATCGTTGGCGAAGCGGCTGCGCGGCGCGCGGAGGGTCCGGCAGGAAGAGAAAATCCTGCAGGAGAAGTCGTTCGCACAGCGTACGATGGAGCGCTTTCGGAAGTCGCAGGGGGTGTTGTACCATTTCCTCGACCAGGCCGGTGCTCTCTTCATGTTCACGGGCGAGTTCTTCCGACGCTTCTGGCGGAGTCCATACGAGATTAAGGAGACAATTAACCAGATGGACGAAGTGGGCTCGAAGAGCTTCCTGCTAACGTCTGTCGTCGGGCTCTCCATCGGCATCGTGCTCGCCATGCAGAGTCGCGGGACGCTGGCTCGTTTCGGAGCGGAGGCATTCCTGCCAAGCATGTTGGCATTCTCGGTCATTAAGGAGATCGGCCCCGTGCTTACCTCTCTGGTGCTCGCCGGGCGGCTGGGCGCCGGTATCGCGGCCGAACTGGGCTCGATGAAAGTCACCGAGCAGATTGACGCCATGGAGGTGGCTGCGCTGAAGCCCTTCCACTACCTCGTGGTTACACGCGTAATTGCCTGCGTCGTCATGTTTCCGGTGATGACGATACTTACCGATGTGATCGCCCTCTCCGGTGGCTTCATCGAGACGAATCTTTCGACTGGTATGGATTACCGGCTGTTCATCGGCGAAGCCTTCAAATCCATGCGCTTTGTAGATGTGACAGTAGACACCCTGAAAACGTCTATTTTTGGCTTCATCGTTGGTATCGTGAGTTGTTACCAAGGCTACAGCGTTCGTGGAGGAACGCGCGAAGTAGGCCAGGCCGCCATGCAGGCCGTCGTGCTTTCGTCGCTGCTCATCCTTCTGGCCGACGTCATGGTCGTCCGCGTCTCGTTGATGGTTTTTGGGGATGTCTCGGGTGGATAATCATGCTTGATCTTTTCAAGGACGACGAGCCCGATGAGCCTGTAACCGGAGGGGCTACTCCGCCGCCCGAGCACGTGATTGTTGAGTTGCGGGACGTACACAAGGCGTTCGGCGAAACTCGTGTGTTGCGAGGCATCAACCTCCAGCTTGAGCGCGGAACGAGCGCCGTGGTATTGGGCGGCTCGGGCACGGGGAAAAGTGTCCTCATCAAACACATCGTGAGACTGCTCGAACCCGACAAAGGCGAGGTGTGGGTGAAGGGCCAGCGTGTCGATTTGCTGGACGGCGACGCGCTCGACCGGCAGCGCCTCAACATTGGGTTCCTCTTTCAGGGCGGCGCGCTGTTCGACTCAATGACCGTCTACGAGAACATGCGCTTTTACCTCGACCGCCACACCAAGTGGCCGAAAGGGGAAAA
>JADFQN010000100.1 GCA_022561755.1 Bacteroidota bacterium | reverse complement strand
CCCACTCACCCCCTCACACACCCATACTCACCGCAAGTGGCCTCATCAAGCATTACACCACTGCCGGCGGCGATCTGGAGGTGCTCTCGGGGCTCGATCTGGAGGTGTATCGGGGCGAGATGGTGGCCATTGTGGGGGAGAGCGGGACCGGGAAAAGCACGCTGTTGCATTTGCTCGGTGCGCTGGATCGGCCCACGGCCGGAACCGTTTCGTTTGAGGGGGAGGATGTCTTTGCCAAGAGCGACGAAGCACTGGCCAAGTTTCGCAGCCGGTCGATTGGCTTCGTGTTTCAGTTTCACCACCTGTTGCCGGAGTTCTCGGCGTTCGAGAACGTGGCAATGCCCGCGATGATTGCAGGGCAGAGCCTGGATCAGGCCAAACCGAGGGTGATGGAGCTGCTGGAGCTGCTCGGAATTCAGGGCCGCGCCGACCACCGCCCCAGCCAACTTTCGGGCGGCGAGCAACAGCGGGTAGCCGTGGCCCGCGCGCTCATGAACCGCCCGGGCCTGGTTCTCGCGGACGAACCCACCGGCAACCTCGACACCAAAACGGCCGGCGTCCTCCACGACGAACTCCGGCGCCTCGCCGACCGCCACGACCAGGCGTTTGTAATCGCGACGCATAACCCAGCGCTGGCCTCACAGGCCGATCGGATTTTGAGGTTGGAGGATGGTGTGTTGCATGACGCAACGGTGGAGTTGAAAGGAGGGTAGCAGCACGACGGGTGCGGCACCTCCAGAGGCCTTTACCGCCAGCTTCGCTTATCGCGACGCTTCTTGAACTCCGCCTCTACCTCAGCCTGTGGAATTCCCTGACCGACCTGTCGGAGTCCCACTTGTATTTCGTGTACGACGAGCAGGCTCTCCATTACATCCTCGATGGATGCCTCATCAGGCAGATTATCGAGGACGTGCCGCGCGAGTTCCTTTGGCGAAAGCTGAGCGAAAGGGTGCATGGTCCTGTGAATCGTGCTGAAGAGGCTACGTTGCTTCCCCTGTCGTGATCCCGCCGAGCCGATCATCCTCCAGAGAAGCGGGAATCCTCAGCCCCAACCGGGCGTATCCTCTCCGCCGAACAATTTCATGCCCATGTCGACCGAAACGCTCACACTTCCCGTCCTCGATGACGCTGCCATCGCCGAAGTCGGCTTCGTCCAATTGCCCGTCGATCCGACGCTGGATATGTTCGCGGAGATCGAGCGGCTGAAGAAGGAGAAGAACGCCGTCCTGCTCGCGCACTACTACCAGGAGCCGGACATCCAGGATGTGGCGGACTACGTGGGGGACTCACTCGGCCTCAGCCGGGAAGCCGCAAAAACAGAGGCCGACATCATCGTGTTCGCGGGTGTTCACTTCATGGCCGAGACGGCCAAGATCCTCAACCCGAACAAGACGGTCATTTTGCCGGATCTCAATGCCGGCTGCTCGCTGGCCGACTCCTGCCCGCCGGATGAGTTCGCGGCCTTCCGAGCCAAGTATCCGGACCACATCGTCATCTCGTATATCAACTGTTCGGCCGCCATCAAGGCACAGACGGACATCATTTGCACGTCCTCGAACGCGAAGCACCTTGTTGAACAGATACCCGATGATCAACCCATCATCTTTGCTCCGGATAAGAACTTAGGCCGTTGGTTGATTAAGGAAACAGGCCGCGACATGGTGCTATGGGATGGTTCCTGTATCGTCCATGAGATTTTTTCGGAGCAGAAGCTGGTCCGCCTCAAGGCCCGCCATCCGGACGCTCCCGTTCTCGCGCATCCCGAGTGTGAAGAGCCCGTCCTCCGCCACGCCGACCACATCGGTTCCACGTCGTCCATTCGGCGGTATGCGGTGGAGAATCCGGCTACGGAGTTCATCGTTGCCACGGAGGCGGGCATCCTGCATCAAATGCAGAAGGACAGCCCGGACAAGACGTTTATCCCGGCTCCTCCCGACAACGGCTGCGCCTGCAACGACTGCCCACACATGAAGCTCAACACGCTTGAGAAGCTCTACCTCTGCCTCGAGTACGAAAAGCCGACCATCGAGATGGAAGAGTCGCTGCGGCTGCGCGCACTGAAGCCCATCGAGCGGATGCTGGAGATGAGCGAGGGGGTTAAGTAGCTCACTTCAGCAACGTCATCGTGCGCGTAGCTGCGAAAGTCTCCCCCGTTACCCGGAGCAAGTAAATCCCGCTTGGCAACGAACCGGCATCGAAGGTGAAGGGATGCGTCCCTCGGCTCGTCAGCAGCCCGTCGTGCAGCACGGCGACACGTTGGCCCAGGGTGCTGAAGACCTCGATCTGTACATGTTGTGATTCCGATACTGACAAAGAGAACTGCGCCTGCGGGTTAAACGGGTTCGGGTAGGGCTCAGATAGGTGGTAGCTGTCGGGTATGTCGGCTGACGGTTCTATCGCCACGGTAAAGATGTTCTCGAACACGTACGCCGAGCCGCTGGCCGCGCCAAGGTCGTCGTCACCGGCGGCCCCCACGAGGGCGCGGTCCCCCGAAAGCGACACCGAAAAGCCGAAGACGTCATCCTCAGCGCCGTCGGAGGCGGTGAGCTTGGCCACCTCGAGCCGTGTGCCATCGCCCTGCCGCTCGAAGACGTACGCCGAGCCGCTAAAGTCGCCCAAGTCGTCGTCCCAGTAGGCCCCGACGAGCGCCTTATCATCCGAGAGCGACACCGAACGGCCGAAGTGGTCATCCGCGGCGCCGTCGGAGGCCGTGAGCTTGAATACCTCGAGCCAGGAGCCGTCGCCCTGCCGCTCGTACACATATGCCGAGCCGCTGTTGCTGCCGAGATCGTCGTCTCTGTCGGCCCCCACCAGGGCGCGGTCCCCCGAAAGCGACACCGAAATACCGAATTCGTCCGCCTCATCTCCATCGGAAGCTCTGAGCTTCGCCACTTCGAGCCAGGAGCCATCCCCCTGCCGCTCGAACACGTATGCCGAACCCACGGAAAAGCCCACACCGTCGTCTCCTGACGCCCCCACGAGGGCGCGTTCTCCCGAAAGCGACACAGACCAGCCGAAGACTTCACCCGAAGCGCCGTCGGAGGCGGTGAGCTTAGCCACCTCAAGCCAGGACCCGTCCCCCTGGCGCTCATACACGTACGCCGAGCCACTGGCAGTACCCAGTTCGTCGTCACCGGCGGCCGCCACGAGGGCGTGGTCCCCCGAAAGCGACACAGACCAGCCGAAGACGTCACCCGAAGCGCCGTCGGAGGCGGTGACCTTGTGCTCTATTACCTGGGCCTGTGCGAACCCCGCGAGTGCCAGCGCCATGGCAACCGGCAAGAGGGAGCGCAACGCCCGCAAACCAATCGAGTCTTTCATTGCGATAAACAGGCCTTGATTCGTGAAAGTAGAAAGGGCTTCCGTGGCCATCCGCGCGAGATTGTCTGGGTTCGGAATTGTCAGCGGCAAGAAACCCCACCCGCTCCACGAAGGTTCGTCTCCCAGACGAATTTGAGGCGAAAGTGCGCGGGATGTAAGAACGGCCGGAAGTCGGATAACGAGCCGCGGCAACACCCTCCGTCCTCGCTCCGCTCGGCCACCTCCCTTGGGAAGGGATGGGTTTTTAGAACCGATACCTAAACCCAATCAGCGGCTCAAACCGGCGTTGTACGATGTACCGGCCCGTTCCGTCACCGGCGTCGGGCAGGCGACGGTAACCGTAGCGCGAGCGGATGGACAGGTGCGCCGAGCCGGCGAGCGGATAGTCTACATTGAAAAGGAGGGCGTTCTGGTCTTTCAGGCCGGTGAACAGCGTGAAGAAGCTCCCGAGGCCCTGTCGCTCCATCCCGAACTCGATCCGCAGGCCGTCGAGGAAGCGGGGGCGCGAGGCCAAGCGGAACGAGAAGTCGCTCAGCCGCTGATCGCCGTAGTGGCGGCGGAAGTGGTAGGAGATCTCGAACGACCGGAAAGCCAGCAATTCGATCTCCGCAAGAAGATCTACGCCGCCGGTTACGTCGCCCAGCGGAGTCCCGGCAAGGTCCGAACTGAGCTTGTCTGCGTCGAAGAACGAATCGGCCGTTACGATCCGGTCGGCGCCATTAGAAACCGAGTAAAACGGGCTGAAATAGCCGGGTACGAAGCCGTCGCCGGAAAAGAACAGGCCAAGTCTCAGGTTGACCAGAGCGGCTCCGATGAGGTTCTCGGAGCCCATGTCCACGCCGCCTCCAACGCTGCGGCCGTAATGGAGGAACTCGGCGTACGACGCGAACGGTGTGATGGAGAACTCGCCGTACTGAAGCAGGTCGGCAGACACCTCGAACTGGAGAGCTGTGGGGCTCGGCGAACCACCCAACGTGTCGGCGAGGCTATGAACGATCCCGGCGCCGAGACGCAGCGAACTCATCAGAGGGCTCGCCGAGCCACGTACAGGTGCGACTTCCGCAAACATCCCGATCACGCCGTTCATTCGTACATCCCCCGTGAAGGCGCCGAACGTAGCGTACGTATTTCGGAAAGCGAACTCGGCCCCGACCGTGCGCTCGTCGATAGACGTGGTGGTGCGGAAGCTGCGAACCAGATGCCCCCGCCCGAGGCTTACGTTCGTTGTCGGCCCAATGCGGGCGTAGACGGGCAGCGAGGGGTTAGGGTCGTGCCGTACGTAGCGCAGCAAGCGGGCTATGTCGTACGTCTCGTCTGTCTCCGGGTCGTAGAGGCCGCTCGTGCTCAGATGAAGGCCCCCGCCGAGCGCGAAACTCCACGCGCCGGTTTGCCCCTCCAACGTAACGGCCCCGGCCGCGCGCCACGCCTCGTTGAGGTGCGCGGGCCCGGCGTGCGCAGCAGCGACCAGTGTGGGCGCGCCGACCAGCGTCCGCGGCTGCTCCATCGGGTCGCCGGCCGAACCAAAGCTGATGGGCTGGGCGGCGACCGTCGGGAAAACGGCTGCGAGCAGCAATAGCACGGCGAGGCTTCGGGGCACGATCAAGGGCTTGCGTGGGCCTGAAAACTACGTGTCGAGGTCGCCCTCGTTGGCCCTATATTTGGCCGTCCTTAATTCGTCGGCGCATGCGTGGTTCGTTCTGCACCAGGCCATCGAACTGTGGTGTTCTCGAGCTGTTCGGCCGGCGGCCGGCGCCCCAGGAGTGAGATCAGGTACCCGACTGCCATCGTTACCGCAAGACCCACGGCGGTCGACCAGATGAAGGGAATGGGCTCGATCCCGAGCCACTCATACAGAGGAGGGAGTCGGAAGTTGTTCTCCGTCACCATCAGCACGATCAGCGTTCCGACGATCGCTCCGCCGAAGGCGCCATGGCCATTCGTACGCTTCGTGAGGATGCCGAGGAGAAACAGGCCGAGAAGTCCGCCCGCGAAGTATCCCATGAAACTGAGTATTAGATCAATCAGGGGGGCTCCCGTCCGCGACGAGTAGATACCGACGCCGATACCCACGATACCCGACGTGACGACGACGATCTTCGCGAACGAGAGCCGGCTCTTCTCCGATGCACCCGGCTTAAAGCGGGCAAAGAAGTCGACAGTTAGCGCGGCGGCGAGGGAGTTTAGAGCCGAATCGAGGCTCGACATTGCGGCGGCGAACACGGCGGCCACTAGTGCCCCGGTGAGAACGGGCGGCACCTGCGTATTCACGAAGTGGGGCATGATCTGGTCGGCGCTCAGGCTCTGCGGAAGTCTGTCGGGAAAATGTTTGTAATAGACGAAGAGGAAGACGCCGAGCAGCAAAGAGAGGAGGACGCCGATGACGCCAGCGCTTGCGCCAAGAATGAGCGCCTTCTGTGCTTCACGCGGTTCCTTGACCGTCATGTACCGCTGAACGGGCTGCTGATTCGTCCCGAAGAGCGAAAGTGCGAGAAGGCCGTACCCGAAGATCGCGGTAATCAGGCCCTTCCCTGCCATGGGGACCTCTAGATGGAAGACGTTGAGCTTCTGAAGCCGGCCGGCTTCAGCGAAGACATCTCCCAAGTCTCCAGGGGTTCCCATTACGACCACCACCATGCAGGCGATCACCCCTAGAGCCATGATCGAGAACTGGATTATGTCGGTCCACACAACCGCCGAGATCCCACCCATCACGGTATAGATGATGGCGATGACGCCGAAGATCACCACCGCTTCCTCCACGCTGGAGAGCGCCGGGATTATATCCGTTGGGACGACGGTGGAGAAGAGGAGCGCCGCACCGAAGAGGAGACTGCCTGCCCTCAGCAAGACGGTCAGGCTGAAGAGCGTGGATCCAAGTAGACGGGTCTTGAGATCGAACCGGGCCTCGAGGTACTCGTATGCGGTGGTCAGACCCGGGATACGGTGAAAGAAGGGGATGAAAAGAGCGGCGACAATGACCGCCGCGAGGACGTCGCCGATGGAATACTGGAGGTACCACATGTCTGTGGTGTACGCGTACCCGGGCACTCCCAGGATCGACGCGGCCGAGAAGGACGTGGCGATGATCGAAATCCCGGCGGCCCACCACGGTATACTTCGATTGCCTACGAAGTAGGCTTCGGTATCCGTCTGCCGGCGGTTGGCCCAGGCCCCGATCGCAACAATGACGGCAACGTAAATCCCGAGGACGATCCAGTCCGCGTAGTGCATGTAGTTTCCTATTATGCTGGACAACCAACCCTGATGCCCATGACGACAGGGAGCGAGGCAAGTTTCTAACTGCCTCGCCGGCTTCGTCTCCTCCAGCGTGTGCCTTGGTGTCTTGCAATAGCTTAAGAGTCTGTTGAAACACGTCATCCTGCCCCGTCCCGTCCCTCACTGGCTGCGGGACGGCGGGATTGCGGGGAGCGCGTAATGCAACCGCCTCCTAAGGCTCGTGCGATGAATCAAGATGCCGCCCTCAGGTAATCACGTACATCACGTAATCCACCCCATGTAATCGCTGGGCGAATCAAGAATACCCCCAGTACCCCCGTATGAATCCATCCGGCCGCCTCCCGTTGTTTCCGCTGGGCATTGTCGTCTATCCGGACGAGCCTGTTCCGCTGCACATCTTTGAGCAACGCTACCGCGAGATGGTGCAGCTGTGCATGACGGAGGACCGGCCGTTCGGGATCGTGTACGCAACCGAGGATGAGATCGCCGAAGTAGGCTGCACGGCCCGCGTGCGCCGCGTCCTGAACGAGTACGACGACGGCCGCCTCGACATCGTGGCCACCGGCGAAGTGCGGTTCCGCATTGTCCAGGTCTTTCGCGACGAGCCGTACCTGACCGCCGACGTCGCCTCGTTTGGCATCGACGGCAGCACGGAGGAGGTAGATACGGACTCCCGCGAGCGCGTCATCACCCTGCACATCAAACTGCTGGAGATGGCCGGGGAGGAGATTCGTACGTCGATTTACGAGAACGCCCCGTGTGTATCGTTCGTGGTGGCGCGCAACGCCGGATTGGAGGTGGAGCAGAAGCAGGAGCTCCTCGAAATGACGACGGAGGACGAGCGCGTGGCGTACCTCATCGAGCACTTCAAAAACCTCTTCGCGCGCGTTGAGCAGGCGCAGGAGATGAACCGATTGGCGCAGGGCGATGGGCATGCGGACGGGTTTCCCGAGCTTTAGCGATTTCGGATTTGTGATTTCGGATTTCGGAGGACGGAGGACAGAAGACGGAGGACGGAACGAAACACGAAGCCCAAAGAACAAAGCACAACACCCAAGCTGGACTCTTCACACTTCACCCTTCACCTTTACCCTTTACCCTTCACCCTTTACCCTTCACACTTTACCCTTTACCCTTTGCCCTTCACACTTTACCCTTCACCATTTCCCCGCTCACCTTTCATCATTCCGATGAACCTAGCAGGCTACCAACTCGACATCATCCACGCCGGCTTCCTGCGCCTCGACGGCGGAGCGATGTTCGGGATCGTGCCGAGAAACCTCTGGCAGCGGCGTATCCCACCGGACGAAGAGAACCGGATACCACTCGCCATGCGCTGCCTACTGTTGCGCGGCCACGGGCGGACCATCCTGATAGACAACGGGCTCGGCGACAAATACGACGAGAGGTTCGGCAGCATCTTCGGCGTCGATCGGGTTTCGTTCGATCTCCACCGCTCGCTGGAGGCGATGGGCGTAGCCCCGCACGACATCACCGACGTGATCCTGACGCACCTGCATTTCGACCACGCAGGGGGCTCCACCACGCGCAATGCAGAAGGAGAACTGACCCTCACGTTTCCGAACGCCACCCATCACCTACAGGGGGCGCATTGGGCGTGGGCGCATGAAAGCCCGCGCGAGCAGGCGTCTTTCCTGGCCGAGAATCTCGATCCGCTCGAAGCATCCGGCAAGCTGAACCTACTGGACGGCGCCGAGACGCCGTTTCGGGGCATCCGAATGATTGTGGTGGACGGCCACACGCGAGGCCAACAACTTCCGGTGATTAGCGGAGAGGAGGGCACGTTGCTCTACGCCGCCGACCTCCTGCCGACCTCCGCGCACATCCCTCTGCTGTGGATTATGGCCTACGACGTAGCGCCGCTCGACACCCTTGCTGAGAAGAAGCGGGTGCTCGATGAGGTGGTGGAGGGAGAGTGGATGGTCTTCTTTGAACACGACCCCGAGATAGCGACAGGGCGGATCGTACAGACAGATCGAGGCTATGCGATTGAAGATGCGCGTTCCGATCTGGATGAGGCATAACGAAGTTGACTGGAAAGGTGCCGCTGGAAGTCGCATCGAAAAGGAACGGTACAGGCTTTGAACGAATGGCTCCCGGCTCGTTTTCTACCCCACATTCAGCTGGTCCTGCTGCGCTATCGTCCCTGATGGGAGGGTGGGCAGGTAGTTCCGTAACGGATGAGGGGGAGTCGGATCGTTCCTGTACCGCGCGGAATTGAGTGCTCCACCCGCCCAAGTTTTATGCCCAGCCATCCTCCTGCGACACGTGCCGCGCTGGCAGTTTTTGTTTTGGTCACGGTGTTGATTGCAGCAGCTACGGCGCTCGCAGTGGCCGACCGTACGGAATCCGTGGAGGCTGTAGCGAATGAGAGGCTCATGGTAATCTCTGCCTCCATCGCTGCTTTTGTCGATGGCCCAGATCGACGGCTCCGCGCCGGCACCGATGCCAGACTGGCAACGCTTGCTGAGGAAAACGGCCTCGCGGGAATCGCCATCCTTCACGGTGGGGGCGGGCTTCTGGCCGCCAGTGACCCGACGGGCCTTCAACAGATCAACTGGTCGGCAGTCGTGGCCGCAAGGGACAACTCGGAATCGGTGCTGACGGCTTCGTGGGATGGAGCGGACTACTTCCTGGCCCTCCATCCAGTGGTCTCCGGTGAGCTCGTGGCCGTGTTGAGAGCCACTGAGGATGTTCTTGCGGTCGCCAGGGCCGACGCCCGTGGTATCGTTATCGGCGCAGTGCTGGCGTGGCTACTGATTGGAATAAGCCTCGCAGCATTGTCCTCCTATGCAGGAAATCGTACCGCTCAGCGTATGGAAGCCCTCGCGAAGCGCCTGGTCGGCATCGATCGGTTCGACGACGACGCCGCACGGCATCAGGTGGACATGGCAAGGGCGAGCCTGGGGCCGCTTGCCGATCCGTTCGATGTTATGGCGGATGCTCTCAAAAGCAGTTACGCACGCACCGTTGAGGCTCGGAGCCACATAGCGGCTCTGTTTCAAATCAACCCGCATTACGTTCTGCTGTGTACGCTGGATGGCCACATCGTGGATGCGAATCCGGCTTTCTACGCCGTGACCGGGTTGCCATTCGAGGCGGTGCGTGGTCAACGTATTGAGGCGCTGAACGAGGTAATGCCTATCGAGCCGCTGTTTGAGCTGGCCCGCCGCAGCCTTCGGGAGCACAGCTCGATTTCCGGTATTGAGTATGCTCTTGTCAACCACGACGACGTCCGTCGCGCCGTACAGGTATCGCTACGTGCCGTCAACGTAGACGAGAAACCAGGAGTCATCATCCAGGCTACCGACGTTGCCAATCAACGCAACCTCGAACGCCAGATCTCCACCTTCAGTGATGCGCTCGATCTGATGGTCGATCAGCGCGTGGCGCAACTCACGGCGGGCAACACGTCTATCGGCCGTTTGCTGGACGAGGCCGGCGTGGTTCTCGCCTCGTTCGACGCCGGCGGAAGCACGCGCAGGTGGAACCGCGCCACCCAGGACATCACCGGGCGCACCATCCAACAGGTTCCCCATTTCACAGCGTTTGTAAGTGTCCTGGGCCTGTCCGGTAGGGAGAAAGAACGGTTCAACGTGTGGTTCTGGGGGCCGTCAGAAGGCAGCTACCCGATGGACGTCCTCTCGGCGGATGGCCCCGTTCGGCGCATACTCTGGCGCAAGAGCGTAGGCACCGACGATGGCCAGGCCGAGCGCCGCGTACTCCTCGGCATGGATCTTCCACGCCAAACGCAACCCACCGGCGATGGTCTCGGAGGTATCACGCCAGGTCTCGGTGCCGTCGCCCACCCCGCGTAAAGGTCAACCCTCGCCGCACGCGGCAAATGGCGACGTACCTTTTGCCGCCGCTCACGAATCTCGCCTGCATGGCACATCGCTACCGCCCGCATTCAAATGGCCGCAACGGCGGCCCGATCTGCGTGCTCCTCGTTGAGCCGGACGACGTGCTGGCCGAGGCGATGCAGCAGCATTTGTCTGAGCGTCTTCCGGATGTAGTGGCTATGCGGTGCAGTACGTTGGCGTCGGCGAGGGCGTACCTGAGCGGCAACCCCTTCGATGCGGTCCTGATGGCCCATGAACTTCCGGATGGGTCCGGATTGGACTTGTTGGACCTCCGGGCTACGTTAGGGCTGGAGTCGTATTTTTTTACGCACAAGCGAGGATGCCTCCGAAGCAGCAATGAAGGCCGGAGTTACGGCCTGTTTCGCGCTGACGCCCGAATACGAGAGCCTCGACGCTATCGCTTCCGAATTGAGCCGAGTACTGGGTATGACAGATGATCTAAATACAGAAGCAGAGGGCACAGAGGCCTCGCAAATCTCGGCCGAGGCGGCAACGGCGATGTTGGAGGAGCTTCGGGCGGAGGCCGGGGCCGTGGTGCACGCCATTAACAACCCCCTCACTGTAATAACGGGCAATGCGCAGTTCCTCATGGAAGTCGCCCGAACGGAGCAGACCGACTCCCCCATCGTGGGCCCCATTGAGGACATCAACGCGGCAACGCAGCAGCTTTCCGACGCCCTTGCCCGGCTGTCGGCACTCCGCGAGCGGATTGCGAGCGCGTTAGGCAAGGACGACCGCATTGACGACGGCTAGGAATAGGGGATAATTGAGAACAGAAGACGGAGGACAGAAGACGGAAATCGGAGGGTGGAGGATTGAGGACGAACTGGTAGGGCTTGCTCGCCGAGCGCGCCGTGTTCTCTCTGTATGAGAGGGTGGCGGTTTGAGAGGATGAGTGGGGGAAAGAAAGACGGAGGACAGAAGACAGTGGTCGGGAATCAGGATCGGGAACACGGGGGCCGGGGATCATTGGCCAACCTGCAGCCATCGAATCTTCAACCTTCAATTTTCAATCTGCAAATCCGAAACCTTCGAATCCGAGACAGACGCCCGATTGGTAAGGAAAACATGGGGGAGGGGTCGGAAGCGGAAAGCAGAGGCGTCGGTGGGCTTAAGTAAATCGGCCGGGTGCCGATACCGGGAAAAGCATTTCAGATCGGCCAATCGAACCGCAGAAACGGTTTTTTCCTCGAAGGGCTGCTATCCCGATCCTTTCAGCATCGATCGTTTATGCCCTCCGTACCGATGATTCCGGCGCACGAGCGCGAGCATATCGAACGCGCTACCGAGTACCTTGCGTCGTTTCCTGAGCAACTCAGGACGCGCTGGGAGCGGGCTTTCGAGCACTTCGAAGAGGCGCGCGTGTACGATGCGTTCCTCGAGTTCAACGAACTGCTCAAGAGCCCGGACCTGGATACAACCGCCAAGACGCACGTCCAGCTTCAGGCCGTGCGTTGTCTGCGC
>JADFQN010000099.1 GCA_022561755.1 Bacteroidota bacterium | reverse complement strand
GCGGCGTCTGTTCCGAATACGACCAATCCATCGGTACCAGCGTGAGCGATTGCCCACACAGATCCAATGTCCGTTGTCTCAACTACGCTCATTGCCCCGTTCTCGCGCTCAAGGCGATAGGCTCTTCTTGGAGAGCCTCCATCAACACCTGCTACTACGAAAAAATCATCATCCGCTGCGATAAGAGGTGGTACGGGTTCCAAACCATCTCGGGGGTATGTAAATGTCTGAGCGACACCCTCAAGAGTTCGAAGCTCGATCCGCAATTCGTTGCCCACCACTAGAAGCCGCGCCAAGAAGTCATCCTCTGTGACGGCCAGCCCAGCCTCCATGCTGTCTGCATCAAGGACCACATCTCCCGACTGATCATTGAGCACCAGCAAACGTCCGTTCACCTCGAGATTGCGTGTCTGCTGATGGACTACAAAGAGTGACTGCTCACCTTCGAGTCGAGTAAGCAGTATGCGGAAAGGGGATCCCTCAGGAGTTGCAAAATCCAGCGTGCGCGTCAACTCGGGTCGCGGCTCGACTCCATGCTCGCCTGAGGCCTGAACCACATTGAAGGTCATCGAAGCGCCTGAAGGACTAAAACCACTCAACTCCACAAAACTAGGCCCACCGTCCGAGGAGTTCGATGACGGAAAAGTGTCCGAGCCAAATCGATTTTCATAAAGCTGAATCTGCGCACCGCTTGCCGTAATGGCCGTGGCCGGGTTGCCCTCGTACCAGAAGTCGAACGGCGTTCCCAGCGCCACGCCTGCGTTGCCGAATCCGAGATCTTGAGCCCCGTCGGCCTCCTCTACATCAATCGCACGGCGATTCGGGTCGCTGTTTACGCGGTTGGACGCGAGGCCGTCCCGCAGCACCCGTTCGTCGATATGCCAGATAACAATCCCTCCATCGTAGCGAACGCCCTCGTCAGCAACACCTGGTAGCGCGCGGTCGTACGGATCGGCAGCTATAACTACGCCGCCTTCAAAGGCGCCCACATTGAACCGATCAAAATCCTCTGTACCAAGCGGAATGCGCTGCTCAACAATGTTGCCATCGCGGTAAATAGAGAGGACCAGGTCGTCCGATTCTGCAGCGCGCTGGCGGTTCTCGACGAGGAAATACTCTGCCCCCGAAACCGGCACGCGGACGGCATCCGAAAAACCCAACGCCGAAACTGCACCCAGCGTAACCTCCTGAGGGTCGGTTCCGAGCGCAACTTCGACCGGGTTACTCCAGCCCAGATATTGCTTCGTCCACGCAGACGGCTCAGGTGGGAAAAGCCCATTGAAGGCAAAGATGCCCAGCGGGTCCATGAGCCCGAAAGGCCCGATGGCGCTTTCGCCGGTTTCGGTATTGAAGAGATCCGGAACACCGAGATAGGAAAAGAAAGACGCCGCCAGGAACCCGTTGATAGAAAACTCGGCCACGAAGTCCTCGTCAGTGATGAAATTGCGGCCCAGGCGAGACTCCGTCTCGGGAATCACCATCGTACTCGGAACCGTGAAACCGTTGAAGGTGATCGGTGGACCTGGAGATAGCCGCTGCAACGTGGTCCGGTCAAAGAACAGCGACGGCAGATCCTGCGGAGTGCGATCGAGCGAGGTGCCCGTGAGTTCGATGTCGCGCCCGGCGCCCGCATGAAAAAGCACGAAGGCCGTCGTCGCTGGGTCGAATCCAGAGAGATCGAAAGCGCTCTGCGCACTAGCGAGCATCCATGCTTCGCGCACAAGCTCCGCCAGCTTACTCAGTTCCACATCGCTGTCGGAATCCTCCCCAATGGGGCTGTAGGCAGCCATCGGCAGGGATACCCGCACAATCTCCGGCACGAGGTGCGTGGTCACCATCGTACGCCCGTCACTCACGTGCTCTACGTAATGGCTTACGAAATCGAGGTGGGCCTGGAAGTAGCCCGCGTCGTGCGGCAGCGGGTCGATGGAGACCTCAAGTCCGCGGTAAAGGCTTTCGGAGAACGTGCCGTTTCCGGTCGTAAATCGGGAGGTGTCCGGCTGGAATTCTACCCGCAGCGCCACGACATCGTAGAACGGTGCGGCGGGCCGCATAAGAACATCGAGGCCACCTCCACCGCCCGAGATGCGTACGCCGTGCGAAAGTGTAGGCGCGGCACCCTGCTGAGCAGCAGCGACGCCACTCCACACACTCCATACACAGAGGATTCCTTGAAAAAGGCCGCGCATCACACGTACGGCAATGCGCGGCCTTGAGGAGCCTGTCGGGCTTAGGATGATTCTACTGCGGCAGTGGCAAATCGGCCCATTTCCCCGATCTTTTTCGTTACGTAGCACCGCTATGCGCCTCAAAAGATCGATAAACTGTTCTCGATTTCCCGTCTGCCTCGTTACGATCCCCTAAGCCCAACAGGCTCCTTGAGATCGACGAGAACGTCATCACGTCAGCAGGCGTCCCCGCTTAGCGATTCATGTTGAGCATGACCGAGAAGCGAATCTGCTCGGCGAGCGGCGAGTTCTCTTCCAGCGCGTAGATGTACGACATGTCGACACCCACGAGGCTGTAGCGGATGCCGGCGCCGAACGTGAGAAACTGACGGTTGCCGTTGGCGGGGTCTTCGTAGAAGTAACCCGTCCGGAGTGCGAAGAGATCGCTGTACCAATACTCGAGGCCAGTCCCTACCGTAAGCTGCTTGAGAACACCGACACTATTACAAGTAGGATCAGTGTCGCAACTGTAGTTCTCCGTCGGGTTGTCGCCAATGTTGAGATCGACGTCATATGCACTCCAGGATGAGAAGATCGCCTGGTAGAAGGGGTCGTAGCCCCCGTCTTCATCTCGAGACACAAGCAGCTTGTTCAGATCAAGCGCCCAGGTAATGCTGTTGAACTCGTCAAGGTTGACGCCGATTGCGCCACCGAAGCGCAGGTTCGTGGGGATGGCATCAGACTGCTCGGAATCCGAATACTGGATCGTCGGGCCCATGTTAGCAAGGTTGAACCCGAGGCTGGGTTCAATCTTGCCGTCGCCTATTTGAGGCGTCCACAGCAAGCCTAGGTCAACACCTACAGCAACGCCCGCCCGCGTTGGCTGACCCTCAACCTCAACCCCGCCGGCAAGATTGGAGTAGATCAGGCGGAGCCCAGTACCCACCGCCAGGTTCTCCATGATGTTGGTTCCGTACGAGGCGCCGATCGCAAGGTCGTAGGACTTGAACTCACCAAGAAGATTGCCCTGGGCGTCGGTCCGATCCTGCGTGCCTAGATTCAGATAAGTGATATGCCCGGCAAAGGTGCCAATTCCCTCCACGGCGTACTTGCCCGCGAGGTATTCGTAGAACAGATCCGCTCCGAGCGCAGGCAGCCAGGGCGCGTGTGTGAAAGTGACCTCGGCTCCAACCTGTCCCGCAAGTCCTGCGGGATTCCAGAACAGGGCGCTGGCGTTGTTGGCCACACCAACGCCGGTCATACCCATGCCGGCTGCGCGACTGTCCGGCTCAATTTGCAGAAACGGCACCGCCGTTGTTCGTACAATCTGCGCCTTGGCAAGGCTCGTCCCGGCAACCGAAAGGGCGGCAAACCCGAACGCAGTGATAAAAAAACGTGGGATGGTCATAAGAGTTAAGGGTTGATCTTGAGTTTGAGTGCGCGCGTAAGCAGCGCGGAAAGTACGGATGATGTTGTGGAGATAGCGCCAGAATAACGCGAAAACGCTACCGAATCACGGCCAGGCGCTCGATGTGTTCGGCCACGTCTGTTTCGCCGTCAAGCCGGTCTACGGCAACCCGCAGGCGGTACAGGTATATGCCGGAGCCGAGCGCATCGAGGTCTTCGTCAAGGCCATCGAAGGGAATCTGGACGAGGCCGCCTGTGAGGCTCTCCTCGAACTCTATGGTGCGGACAGGGCGGCCCGAAAGTGAAAAGATGCGAAGCTGAATACGCGCCAGCGTGCCGGGCGCCTGGTTGTGCTCAAACACGAACCGGGTGGCGCCCGTCGTTGGGTTCGGGTAGTTGTAGACGTGCCGCAGCGCGAGTTTTTCAGAGCCCTCCCGCACGTACGTCAACTGGCCGGTGGAGGAATTGTTGGCCACGTCCCAGACCGTTACCGAGAGCGTGTGAGCCCCGGCTGCTTGCTCGGGCAACGGGAAGCGGATGACGCCGCTCTGGTACGAATCGAGGTCGCCCACGTAGAATCGGCCAATCTCAATGGCTTGCGTCGGGTCGTTATCCAACATCAACAGGAGTTCGTGGCCCACGCCCGTGCCCACCGTGTTGATGCCGTTTTCGTCGAACAGGCGCACCACCAGCGTAGCGTCGTCGCCAATCAAGCCACCGTCAACGAATGTGGAATCGTTGATAAACAAGCTCATCTCTGGCCCGTCGTGGTCGTTGAGAGGGGGCCCGGCCGTTTCGCTGATGCGAAACTCTTCGGTAGAGCCCATGCCATCAATACCCGTCGCCGAACGCACGAATGCCGAGATGCGGCCTGTCTCGCCCGTGTACGAGACGTCGCGCGGTACGATAAACTGCACGGTAAAGGCGCCGTTCCGAACCTGTGCACGGCCTCTGTAAATACGATCCGTCCTGACGTCGTAGTCACCGTCGGTATAGACGGCGATTGACGGGTCGATGGGAATCGAGCGTAGGGCGTCAAACACTTCCAGATCTACTTCGCCTTCGAAGGCAAGATCGGGCAGGCCGTCGAACCCGAGTACCTGGCCCGTGATCTCGGCCAACTCGTTGGCGCGCAACTCGGGCATTCCGGCAATCCGAATGGAGGACGCAGTAGGCATGCCTGCTGTTGCGCTGCCGGGGAGCGGTTGGCCATTTACGGAAGTAATCGCTACGGCCCGTCGAGGCAGGCCCACACGCATGGCCGGGTCGCCCAACATGCTGAACTTGTGGTTGTTGCCCTGCGCCCCAACATCACTGCCTTTCGTCAGGCGAATTACGTCTCCGAGCCGCCTGGGGCGCCCGTCATCATCTCTCGGCAGAAGCTCGTCAACCAATTGCAGGTTGAGACCGAGGTTGTACGTCCCTAGGCCGGACGACGCAAAAACAATGCGTACCGTCGTAAATATGGCAATCGCTCCGCCGTCCGGAGCCAGCAACAACAACTCGGCGCCACTCTGCCTGTCCACCATGTCGAACCGGCCAAACGAGCACGTGGCCGTCACAAAGATGGGCAGGTTGTCGAAGTTGTCGAACGTCTCAATGTCCTCAAGCGTAAGCAGCTTTTCGTCTGCCAGCCCGGTATGCCCGCCGTGGCCGGAGTAGTTCCAAACGAGCGTTCCCTCTTCGAGCACGCGCCGAATCTCGGCCCGCGCTTCAGGAATGCGCCGGCCTACGGCCGTGACAACGTGTGGATAGGACGTCGAGTAAATCTTCTGGATGTTGAGGTCGACAGCCGAGGTGTCCACCCTGTCCGCCACCACGTCCGCATTCTGAAGGTGCAGATCAACATCTCCCGAGCCGGGGAATTCGTCATCGGCGACTACCGTGTACCGCGTCCGCCACGCGCCAAACGTTGATGGATCATCGTAATGAATGATCTTTGCCACAACCGCAGCAGCCTCCTCGGCAGTACGTGAGGGAATTCGCCCGATACCTACGTCAACGCGCTCGGAGATGGAGGGGCAACCCTCCACCATACAATCAGGGTCGGTGTACGTACCCGTACCTAGCTGCCCAGGCCACGCCCATGCCCCCTCTTCGTCGTCGAGAAAGCCATGATATTCGTCCGACGTATACGATTCAAGGAGAACGAGGCTTTCGAACGTTTCGTAGGTAGGAATAAAGTTGTTGAAATTGCCAACCTCCGTTCGCCCCCGGTAATCGTAGTGGCCGTCTCCGAACAGAAGGACATACCGTGGCAGTTCGTTGGCCGTGGGGGCGCGGTCGTAGAGGAACTTCAGATAGTCGCGCATGGCGCGCATGTCCACCTTGCCGCCGGAGAACTCGTTGTAAATCTCGTCGATGTCCACCACCACTGTGGCCAGTCCATCGTTCGTGCGCCGGTGCGCCGCAAGATCCTCTGCCGCCGTCCGGAAGTCGCTGTGCGTAACAATGACGTAGTCAGGATATCCTGCAATAGCATGCAGATTCTGGGCCCCGACGGCCTGACCGGCGGCCGGCGTAGCCATTCGGCTGCTTGCCGTTACGAATGCGACCAGTTCGTAGGGTGCATCGCCAACAGCAACGTCCACTTGCGCGAGGTACTGGCCGCCTTCGGCGCGGACGCCAACCGGTTTGATGTCGGCGGGGTTGGTGATATCCCACACCTGCGGCTGGCCGGAAAATCCACCCAGTGCAAACTCGAAACGCCCGGTCTCGCCACCGGGCGTATGGAAGCGCAAGACGCCTTCGTGTGCATTGAGCACACGCGGATACACGGCCTCGGCCCAGTCGATCCACGCTATCGGATTGTTCTGCGTTCCCTGCATGGTCATGTTCAACCGAACCGCCCCGCCGCCGCTCACCGTTTGCTCCATGGTCGTTTCGGCTGTCTTACCAAGGGGCGACGTGGCACTGCCGAAAACAATGCTGCCAGGCCTCACCGAACCGAGTTCCTGCCCGCCGCTCGTAAACGAAAGCGTAACCGCAGGATTAGCGCGGGCAGCGGCGCGGATCCGGTAGGTGACCGTTCCGCCCACAAGGCCCGGCGGAATGGTATCGAGCAGCGTAATGGTTGAGCGTCCGACGGAGGTCTCCGCGCCCATCCACTCGAGACCGGAACCACCGCCGTTGCGGAACAGGTTGGTGAAGTCCTCTTCCACAAACATGCGGCCGGCGAACTGCGTCTGCCGCACGGCGTCCGGCCACGCCGGAAATCCTGTGCCGCCTACGCGTGCTCCGTTGGCGCCGTCAACTCTCAGGAATACATAATTAGTAACTGAGAAGTAGTTGATGTAATGCGCCCAGTGACTATCATCCTCCCCGTCGTCGGGGTCGGAATCGGGGATCCACGTCCAGCCGTTCGGGGCCTCCGCGTAGAAGAACAGCGCGTCCCCCTCATCGAACGAACCATCACCACTGCCCGTAACGAGCACCGCGTTCTCAACGAGATCCGGATGACGGTCATCCATGTTTACGGCCGGTACCGAGGCTCCTCCATTCCCAAACACCTGCAAACTCGCAGGGTTCAAACCGTTGACGTTCACGCCCAGGCTTTGGAGGTACGCCCTGTCGATCCGGTACATGCCCTCGCGTGTAATCGGGATCTTGTACCACGTTCCATCGGCCAGGGCGCTGCGGCTTACGCCGAGGTGCGGATTCTGGAAACCAGCGCCTCGCAAGTACGAACCCGAGCCGTAGCGAACCGAGATGAGCATGCGGCGGTACCGGCGAACAACGCCCCGCTCCCTATCAATCTGGAATAACCGCGCCGAGAGCGCGCCCGTTGGCTCGCGGCGCTCCATACCCAACGCCACCACTTCGGCCGCGGGGATATCGAAGTACCCCTGGGCTTCACGTAATTCTTCAGGTGATCGCTCCAGGGAACTCACTGAAGGCAGACTGACCTCGTCGTAGTCTGCCGAGATCACTTCCACCACCGGCGACACGAGTGACGGGAGCGTAATGGTTTCGGACAGCGTGGCATACCCCTGTACGGCCGCAAGCATCAAGGCTTCCGGATTGGCTGCGTGGCGGCGAACCAGGTCGGCGAGCCTCCCATTCCACGAGGCGCGCACCTCATACACGGCCCCACGGGGTGTAGACTCGATGAGCCGAATACTTGGAGCTCCGCCACGTTGTGCGGGCTGAGCTACACGCTGAACGCTGCTCGTGGGAGATGCCAGGCGCGCTTGCACATCCCCGGCAACGCGCTGGGCCTGCGTATCCGGCGCCCATGCCGCCATACCCAACACCAGCAGGGCAAGGCCCTGGGCAGCGTAATTAGCGCACGATCGGCGCCGTGATGGACACATCGCGAAGCAGTGGGTTGCAGCCGTTAAGAAGGCTTTCGTACGTCGTTTGCGGCGCGAAGCCGCACGGAAGTAGCACCGAACCCTATACGCGATACCGGCTCTTGGCCGATCTGATTGCTGGATCTACTGGTCGAACGCGAAATATAGAGCCGTCTCGAAGGTGTGACAAGGCCATTTATTGGGGACCTGCCTCTCCACAGTGGATATCTGCCCACCAACCCAACGCAACAACGCACCGGTGTTTCTTTTCGGGCCTACACGCAGCTCCGCCGCACCATCTAGGTTCTCAACGCCTTCAACATGAAGAACACAATTCGATTTTCGTGGGTGGCCGACGAAATAGTGGACGGTGGTGCAGTCTTTAAAGCATTTGTGTGGACGGAACAGACAGGAACACGCTCGCTCAAGCAGTTACTGGAAGAAGAATATGGTCTTGACCTGACTGGTTGGATACTTCAGGCCGTATCCGGGATATCGTTTGACGGCCGAGTATTGGTTGGGTGCGGCTTCAATCCTGCTGGAGAGCGCGAATTCTGGCGTGCCGAACTGCCGCCGTGGCCTGTAGCCAATGCGCCGGAGGTGCCCCAATCGTCTGAATGGTCCGTGTCGGTGTTCCCAAACCCGGTGCGAGAGCGCGCTACGGTTCGGGTCACCCTTCCGGCCGCAGGCCATGCACGCATAGACGTGCTGGATGTGCTGGGGCGGGTGGTCGCCGTACTACACGAGGGGCCGCTTGCCGTAGGCGCCCACTCGTTTTCGCTGAGTACAGAGCGGCTTCCGGCCGGGGTGTATGTCGTGCGGGCGGATTTCGGTAAAGCGGGGGCAGCAAGCCAAGCGGTACCATGCTGCGGTAACCGAGACCAGTTTTCGTCTTCCGGCGTACCTTATTGCATGTATTTCCGCACGGCCGATCCCTTCACCACCACGAACGACACGCTCCAGAGTGGGGGCCGCCTTCATCTACGTGCCCGCGAAGCCATTACGATTACGGGCGATTTCCTTGCCGAGGCGGGCGGCGAGTTCCTTGCCAGGATTGAATCCGCACCCGGTGGAGGGGGCGCCAGCGCGCGCATGGGCGAAGAAGTAGTCGAGCCGCCGTTTGTCGCATTGCCTCGGCTCGAACCAAACTATCCAAACCCGGTTCGACAATGGACCACCTTCCGCTTTACGATCCCGGAAGAGGCGCGAGTTACGCTGAAGATCTACGACGTGCTCGGTCGCGAGGTCATGACGCTCTTCGATGCCGACCACGAAGCGGGGAACGTCACCCTACGCTGGAATCCTTCCAACCAATTGGGGCGATCTCTTTCGAGTGGCGTCTACCTCTACCGTCTCAAAGTCGGGAACCACGTGGAAACACGTACGCTTACGGTCCTCAAGTAGAACAGGGCATCGATCCAACCTGATACCAACATTGGCCATGCGCTATACAACGCTACTCGTGGTTTTCCTTCTGGGGGTCTCGCCAGAAGCACTCGCGCAACAGGCTACGTTTACGCCGTTGGGCAGTGTGCCGGGAAACGGCTTCTATTCGTTTGCAACTGGCGTATCTGCAGACGGACACGTCGTTGTCGGACAAAGCCTAACCGGTCCGTTTCGCTGGGAAGATGGAATCATGGAAGACCTTGGCGATCCATCGTGGGGCTTCGGCGTTATCGCTTGGGCTACGTCCGGCGCCGGCAGCACCGTCGTCGGCTACGCGACAAATGCGGGAGGAGATGAAGAAGCCTTTCGCTGGGAGGACGGCGTGTTCGAGGGGCTGGGAGATCTGCCAGGGGGCGATTTGGAGAGCAATGCCTACGACGTCTCGTCCGACGGGTCAGTCGTCGTCGGCAGCAGCCAGAGTGCGAACGGCACGGACGCATTCCGCTGGGAGGACGGTGTGATGGAGGCGTTGCCCGAATTGCCGGGCGGGGATTACGGCAGCATAGCGCACGCTGTTTCCTCCAATGGCGCCATTGTCGGAGGTTTTAGCCACGGCTCCAACGGCCTTGAAGCAGTGCGGTGGGTCGACGGGGCCGTTGAGGGACTTGGCTTCCCTCCGGGTGGCCACACAAGCTACATGTACGATATGTCGGCAGATGGCGCGGTAGTCGTCGGGCGAGTCTTCGTTTCAAACCCAAGCGGCACGGTAGCCTTCATCTGGCGCGAGGGCCAGGGGATGGATTACATGCCAGACTTTCCCGGCGGCAGCCCCTACCGCGAGGCCGTCGCCCTTTCGGGAGACGGTAGGGTCGTGGCCGGCCCCGCGGACGGGCCCAACGGTTTCGAGACGGTCCTCTGGATCGAGAAAGGAGATCCTCAGTCCCTACGAGACTTGTTGGAAGCCCTGGGCGTTGACCTGACCGGATGGTTTCTTGGCTCCGTTTTCAGGCATGGAGTCTCTTACGATGGCACAGTAATCGTAGGCAATGGTACAAACCCCAATGGAGACCAGGAAGGCTGGCGGGTAGAGCTTCCGCCCTTCCCCGTAGCCGACGCGCCGGAGGGACCGGAAACCACCCAGATTGAGGTGTCAGTCTACCCCAACCCCGTGCGAGACCGCGCCACCTTCCGCTTTTCGATCCCGGAAGAGTCGCGAGTCACCCTAAAGATCTACGACGTGCTCGGGCGCGAGGTCATGACGCTATTCGATGCCCACCACGAAGCGGGAAGTGTGACGCTGCTCTGGAATCCGGTAGGCCACTCCGGGCGACCCTTGCCGAACGGGGTCTACGTGTACCGGCTCACGATGGCCGACCTGATCTATACAGGCACGGTAACTGTGCTGCACTGACGCCCACGGACATTCTCCAGTCAGAGCGATCTCGTCAACAAATAACAGGGCCCCGCGGTGGCGGCCCGCGAGGCCCTGGCTAGCCGGTCAATGCGCCGAGCTCACCCGAACCCGTGCACTGCTCCCTTCCGGCCTAGCTGTTGATGTTCCGGTGGATCGCCTGGCGAGTCAGGCCAATGCGCTGGCCCAGCTGCGAGCGGTTGTCAATACCGGGGATGCCCACAAAGCCGTTCACAAGGCTGGTGAGGTACTCCTGGCGAAGCTTGTTGATGGGCACCGGGCCGATAATCTTGGCGATATCCAACTCGGCGAGTTCACGTTGGCAAGCCGCCATGTCCTCCTCCAGCCGCTCGAGCAACGAGTGCCACACGGGCGTCTTGTGGAAGGCGATGCGCGCCTGCTCGTAGTACTCCAGCGCGAGGCCGTAGAACTTGAAATCGTTGTGGTAGATCTGCGCGAGGATGTGCAGGACAACGGCCTGCTCGGACATCAGCTTGTTGCGGCACGCCAGTTCATAAGCCTTCTGAAGTTGCTCCTCGCCCTGCTGCGTCTTGCCGGCCTTCACCAGCGCGTAGCCCTTGTACATCAGCGCCTTCGGGATGTACTCCACGTACCCGTTGCGGCGGCTGAGGTTGTAGACCCGCATGAAGAGCTCGATGGCCTGCTCGTAGAAGTTCTGCGAGAGCAGCGTGCCCCCCTTCTGAAGCAGAGCGGCGATCTCCCAGCCGCGGGTGCCCATGCGGCGCGCGTCCTCCTTCACGCGGTCGAAGTACTGGTGAGCGGCGGCCAGCGAGGCCAGGCTAGCTGCAGAGCGGCTGGGAGTACAACTCCAAGAACACGAAATTAAAAACCGGGATGATGTGCTGGCCGTTCTTCAAGATTTAGATCGAGCCACGACCGACGCCATCCTGGTCCTCCCTGACAGTGTGGTGGTGAACGCGGGTGAGCAGATCATCGAGAAATCCCAGCAACACCGCATCCCGGTTATATTCCACGATGCCACCTGGGTGAAACGGCGGGAAGAGAAGCCGGTATAAACCTTATAAGCCGAGGCAAAGAGCATATCTGCCAGCGGGAGTGCAGGACGGCCTCTGCCTTCGCGGATAGGCTGCTGGATGCCCCTACAGAGGTCAGCGAGAAGGATGCCGAACCGAGTCTTTTCCTCGGATTGGGCTGCGTTATAAGCCGTCCAGTTCTGGGGGTAAGTCTTGCGCGTAACCTTCGTGACTTTGACAATCTCAGTCTCAGTGACAGTCCCGTCTTGCGCCGTCTCTCGATCCAAGACATACTCTACAGCCCAGAGGTGCTTGCATTTTACTTGTCGAACCTCGTGGTCTGGACAAGTGCATTTCGTTCCTGGGATTACTGTATACTTTTCGCCATTCTCACTTTGGGATGGCACCAGC
>JADFQN010000098.1 GCA_022561755.1 Bacteroidota bacterium | reverse complement strand
CTGGCCGACGTAGCTCGGGTCGGTCAGAATCTCCTGATAACCGCTCATCGACGTATTGAAGCACAACTCGCCCGTCGCCTCTCCGGCATGGCCTACGGCGCGGCCGACGACGATGGTTCCATCTTCCAGAGCGATCTTGGCAATGCGGTCAGACATACTGTACGGGCAAAAAAAAGGCCCTTCCCGAAAAACGGAAAAGGCTAAAAGCGGGCGGCTCGATGGCCGGGACCGCGAAGAGGCAGCGCATTGAGGGGCGAGGCGAGGCCGCGCATCGAGGAGGGCTGTTGGTCTGAAGTGAGCCGTAGACACGGCTTGCTTTCAGGATTTGAAATTACAGAGTGGCGAAGCAACCGTCAAGCCATCTCCGTTGTCTTCACGGGGATCGCTCTTTGCCTGCCCTCGGGCACACCGAATGCGTATTCTTTTGCACCACACCTTTTACACTACTTCTTTTTCACTACCGGGCGCGAAGGTTCCGTTTTCATCGTTTTCTGCCTATGAGCCGTCCATATCCGCCGGCAGCCGATCGACGCCGGGCCCTGCGAATGCGCGGCCTGAGCAGCCTTGCCATGAGCTTGCTCGTAGTGGTGGGGATGTTCCGGCTTTGGCCGCTACCGTCGTTGGAGGCCAACAACTCAGACCGCTTCACGGCAGTACGCCCGCAGGAGATCATTGAACTCGAGTTGATTGAGCCCACCGTTCAGAACCAGACGGTTCCACCCGCGCCTCCGCCGCCTCCGCAGGAGATTCTCCTTCCTCCGGTTGAGGTGCCCGACACGCGTATCATTGAAGAGCGCGTTCGGGATCTCGAATCGTCGCTTCCGAGTCTGAACTCGATACCGAACGCCCCGCCGGCTCCTCCACCCGGACCTGCCGGGCCCCCGCAACCTGCGGCGCAGCCTCCTCCCCCGCCACAGCCCACGCTGGTCCGCCGGCCGGATCGCGGCCCGGTGCCCGTTCGGTTTTCGGAGCCTGTCTACCCGCAAGCCGCCCGTGCGGATGGCGTACGCGCCCGTGTGCGTATCGAGGTGCTGGTGGATGAACGGGGACGCGTACAGGAAATGCGGATCCTCGAACGAATCCGCCTTGGCCGGGGCGACCGTGAAGAGCACGTTACCTCCCTCCCGCACGGCATCGACCAATCGGCGCTGGAGGCCGCGCGGAGGTATCAGTTCCGCCCTGCTCGCCACGAAGGCCGCGCCGTGCAGAGCTACACGACCATCACGTGCAACTTCGGCGTTTAGGAGGCTGTTGAAATACTCGACCTACCTGCGGCGGCGCCTCTTGCCCGATCTCTGCGTTGCGAAATACTCAACGAATCACCCGATTCGCCAGCGATTTCGCGCCTTGATCTCGGCCAAGATTTGCGCGCCTCGCTTACGGCGTAGTAATTCAACAGCCTCCTAGCTTCCGAAGTCCAGTTGCATCGACGACGGCGGGTTGAAGTGAGCGGTTGCGGAAGGCGGGTGCGCAATCTGGCGAACCAGTTCCTCGAAGTGCTCGGGTTGGCGAACGAAGTCGAGCTGCGAGGCATTGATAATAAGCAGCGGGCTCTTTACGTAGTGGAAGAAATACTGATCGTACGCCCCCGCCAGTTCCGTGACGTACGCCCGATCCATGTTCGTCTCGTAACTCCGACAGCGTAGGGCAATGTTGTGCATCAACCGATCCACCGAGGCCTGGAGGTATACCACTAAATCCGGCACGGGCGCGTTGGCTTCCATCAACCCGAACAAGCTCTCGTAAAGCTGGAGCTCGTCCCCCGAAAGCGTTACGTGGGCGAAGATGCGATCCTTCTCAAACGTATAGTCCGCGATGACGGCCTGCTGAAAGAGGTCGCGCGACGCAAAAGCCTTCTGCTGCCGAAAGCGGCTGGCGAGAAACGACAACTGGGTTTGGAATGCCCAGCGGTCAGGGTCTTCGTAAAAGTGTGAAAGAAAGGGGTTCTCGCCGAACTCCTCCAGCACGAGTCGCGCGCCGGTTCGCTCGGCAAGCATCCGCGCTAGCGAGGATTTCCCTACGCCGATCACGCCCTCGACGGCGATGTAGCGGAGATGTTCAGGGAGCTTGCTCATGGGCGCGGCCTGGGAGTCTGTCGAACTTAGGGGTTCGTAACGAGGCAGACGGGAAATTGAGAGCAGTTTATCGATCTTTTGAGGTGCATGGTGGTGCTACGTATCGAAAAAGATCGGGAAATTGGGCCGATTTGCTGCCGCCGCAGAAGAATCATCCTAAGTTCTACAGACTCCCCGGATCATCAACCAAACACAGCCCGGTGCGCTCCAAGCGCTTCGTATCCGGGCAGTGTTCCAGAAGATCGGCAACCGTGGCGCCATCTGCACCAGGCACAGCAAGATTGTGGACAAGATCTGCCAGCGGCTGCAACACGAACCGGCGTTCGGCCAGCCTTGGATGAGGAATCGTGAGTTGGTCGGATTCGATGGCCTCCTCGCCGAAGAGCAGCAGATCCAGATCGAGCAGTCGCGGGCTCCATTGCGGCGCGGAGGCATTGCGCCCCGCTTCTCGTTCGACGTGTTGAAGCAAACGGAGAAGTTCCTCGGTGGTTCGTGTCGTGCCCATTCGAATAACCGCATTCAAGTGGTCCGGCTGGGGATCCTGACCAGGCCAAACGTGGGCTTCGGATTCATAGACGGGCGAGACCTTTTCAACGGTGATCCCCTCCGTCGCATCCAACGCGGCGACGGCGAACCGGAGCATCCCGAACCGGTCTCCGAGGTTGCTCCCCATCCCCACAAACGCAGTAACCGACTTCTTGCTGTTGTTCACAGTGAATCTCGAGACACCCTGTAGGTCACTTCGGCTCGGTCGCACGGCCCGCCGACGGGCGGATTGGGTTTGCGAACCGTCACCTCCACAGCCATAACTTTCGGGTAATGATTGAGCACCTCGTGGGCGATGGTGTAGGCGATTTTTTCGATTAGATAGAACTTGTTGGCCAGCATAACCTCTTTGATAAACGCGTACACGCGCTCGTAGTTGACGGTTTTGCTGAGGTCGTCCTCCGTTGCTGCGGCGTCCACGTCGAGGTCCATCGCTACGTCTACCTCAAAGCGCCCTCCTAGGCGGTGCTCCTCTTGCATCACGCCGTGGTGGGCGTAGAAAACAGAATTGACGAGGCGAACGGTGGCGAGCATAACGAGAAGTTTGAAGGGTGAATTCTGAACGCTGAATATCGTACCGTGGCCAAACCTAAAGGCCAAGCTCCTCAAGCAGTGTACGGTCTTCTTCAGAAAGAGAACCGGCGTCCCGATCTGCCACGAGCCGAGCGGTATACAGGGTGGCGTAAAGGCCCAGCAGTCCATCGCTTCGCTTTACGTGCTCGTCGAAATACGCGGTGACCTCGGCGTTTCGAAGGTCGTCGCTCACGTACAGCGCTCGCGGACCGTAGGGGCCATCCGGCGCTTCAGCCGGAAAGCTCTTCTCGGGATCGAAGGCACGGCGACCCAGATGGCAGCCCACGCACTGAACCGGCGCCCGCAACTCACGTGGCCCGGTGGATGTGCGCAACGCCCGCCGGCCGCTTGCGTCGTAGATAGCAAAGTCCCAGAAACCATCACTTCTGCGGCGTTTGACGGTGGTTTCCAGAACCCTTTCATCATCCAGGTGCTCAGCGACAATCACGGTGCCGGGTGCATAGACAATTCGCTCGCCCGCGTCGGAATAACCGGCCAGAGCTGTGCGGATCGCCTCGAGGGGTACGTAGATCCTCCGGCGAGCCACTGTAACCACGCCGTCTACATCTAAAGTAAACCACACCGAGTCGTCGTCGCTCCACTGAACGGTAGACTTGAGCTCCGCCAGCGTATGCGGAAACAGCCGGGCATCCGCATAGGTGGCCTCAACGAACTCGACGAATTCCTCCCACCCGATCGTGCCGTTGCCGTCGGTATCCGTCAAGGCAGTGCGAAAGGCAGGATCGAGCTGCTGCGGGTTCAGGGCAAGCCCTCCATCCACCATCATGAGCCCTGCCTCTACCGGATCGCCCCCTTCGGCAGAGACATAGCCACCGAGATAGTAGCGGAGCAACCGTTCCTCGTTGCTCTTGTCAAGATCCACCGGCACGCGGTCAGCCGTGGCTACGTCGATCGGGCCGCTGTCTTGGCAACCGGAAAGGGTTTGAGTGGCCCCCAATAACGCTGCAATAACGAGGACAGAAGACAGAGAACGTAGGACGGAGGACGGAGGACAGAGGAAGGAGGTTGGAGGACGGAGGACGGAGGACAGAGGACGAAGGACAGAGGACGGAGGACGGAGGGCAACTTCTGATGACCGTTCGCAGACCGCAGAACGCAGACCACAGACCGCAGAATTGTATGTGCTGCCGTCCGCCGTCCGCCCCTTGCTGTCTCCTAAGAAGCGCTGCTTCAACACGTTCCAGTACTTAGTCGTCATTTAGCTGGTTGAGGTAGGTGGTGGCCTGTCGGTCCCCAGGGGCGAGGCGAAGCACGTGCTCGAAGAGGCGCCGGGCCTCGGCCTGCCGTCCCTGCTGCACCCGAATGACGCCGAGATTGCCGAGCGCCGGAATGTAGTCGGGGCGGTAGCGGAGAGCAGCCTCGAACTGCACCGTAGCCTCGCCGAGCCGCTCGATGGCCAGCAGCGCGGCGCCATAGTTGGCCCGCGCCTCGGCCAGCACTGGATCCAGCACCACGGCCTGGCGGAGAGCGTCGACGGCGACGGCGGGCCGGCCAAGGCGGAGGAGGTGGAAGCCGAGGTTGTTCCAGGCCGTGGGGTGCCGCGCCGGGTCGCGGCGTGCGGCCTCGCGGTATGCCGCGATCGCGGCTTCGGCTTGTCCTCCAGCGGCTAGCGCCTCGGCGTACTTGAGACGAGCCTCGGTGAAGCGAGGAGCGGCAACTACTGCGCTACGCAGAGGTTCGATTGCCCCGTCTGCATCCCCGAGACGGAGGCGGACGGTGCCGAGCTCGTAAGGGAGGAAGGGGTCGTTGGGCCAGCGTGCGGCGCCGATGGCCAGCACCTGCTCAGCGGCACGTAGCGAGTCCATCGCCGCGAGCGCGCGGCCGAGCGCGCGATGCGCCTCGGGTCGATCGACCCCGGCGGCGAGGCCACGGCGGAGATGCTCGGAGATGCCAGGTAGGTAGGCGGGCAACCGGTGCTCCGTCTCGTAGAACGTCCAGTAGGCGAGTGCCTCAGAAACCTCAGCTTCAGCATCTGATTGCGTGCGTTCGTCTTCTCGGACGAGTACGGCCTCGCGCGCCGTCACGTCAACCAGCGTGAACGGGATCGAGCGAACGCCGCCTCGTTCGATGTCTTCCGGAGGGCGCGGCGGCGGGAGTGTGCGGCGGATCCAATGGTCGGTGAACAGAACGTGCGGGATGTCGCTCGTGCCGCTGCGCTGCATGTGGCAGCTCACGCAGTTACCCGTCATGGCTTCTTCAACCGACGCAACTTCGGGACGGGCGCACGCGGCCATGTGGGCTTCCGAACCGTGGCACGACCGGCACGTGGTATTGAAATGATCGGCTTCCATCGAAGCCGTTGAACGGTGCGGGTCGTGGCAAGTGGTGCACGTAAGGGCGTCATTCAACCCCCGCGTGGCCGTGAAGCAGACACTCTGCATCATTCTCAGTGCATGGGAAGAGATCCCGAAGGCTTCCGGGTCATCCACTTGCTCCCGGCGGGCGAACACGGCCCGGTTGTCGGAGAGCGCCATGCCGGGGCGAAATGTCGTGGGGTCCTCGCCCGGCTTGAAAACGGTTACTCCCGTAAGATGACATTGCTGGCAGACTGCAAGTTGTCGCCCAGCATCTAGCCTGGCCGGATTAACGATGGTGGGATCGGGTTCGCCCTCGACGCCACCTCCCGCGAGTTGCGTTTCCACATGTTCGGACGCAGGGCCGTGGCATCGTTCGCACGTGATACCCAGTGGTACCTCGGTGTAGTAGTTCTGCGGACCCGTCTCGAACTCGGGCGGACCATTGTGGCAGGTCATGCATTCCGGCACGATAGGCCGTTCGAAGCGATTGTTCGTCTGTTCGTATCCGGGGCTCAAATCCCATAGTTCGCGCTCTACGTACCAGGTCAATGGCATTTCCGTGTAGTAGCCGGCATCGAGAGCGTCTTCCAATGCGCCGGCGACCATGAAATACGACCGCGTGGCATTCCCGGAGCCTACTACGTGGCTAGCCGCATACGTCCGCCCGTGTTCAGGATCATCCCTCCGGAACTCGTGCTGAAAAAGGGTGTCGCCGCGAACGAAGGCCACATAGCAGTAACCGCTCGCGTCGTGGCACACTTCCGGGCTCCGCCCAGCCGCGTTGAACTGTTCGGGAGCCGTGGCAGGATCGAAGCGTGACACGGATCGGCCCATCCCTGTTTCGTGGTAGCTCGAATAGATGTCGGCGTGGCAGTTGGCGCACGCCTCATCACCTACAAACGTGGCGGTGCTTCCGCGGGGAAGATCAGCTTCCTCGCTCTCCCCGCAACCAAATGCGACGACGAGCGCACAGATTAGGAAGGTGGGGATAAATAGGCGCATGGTGAAGAGTAGGGAGTGATGCTTGTACGTGTGATTTCAACACGGTCACGTCCCGCCCGAAAATAGCTATCCGCCTTGTCGACCTGGGGTCTTTCTGCGCTCCGGCAAAGTTTGGCTTGGATTGGAACAGGGCTTGC
The DNA here is from genome assembly GCA_022561755.1 of Bacteroidota bacterium. GTDB lineage: Bacteria > Bacteroidota > Rhodothermia > Rhodothermales > Rubricoccaceae > JAHEJB01. The sequence continues at coordinate 5,534 of JADFQN010000098.1, read as the reverse complement.
CGGAAGTACCAAGTGGCGCGTTTTTGTGCCCAAAACCTGTAACTAGACGGCATCGCGTTACAATTTTGCACCCCAAGATTCCTTCCGGCCCTCCATTGTCGAGTCGCGCCGTCCTTCTGGTCGGTGGAATGGTACTGTTTTGCCTCGCGCTCGCTATGGCGCTCGTTCTTGAATCGAACAGAGATGCGGGCGGCACACAGCTTCAACTGGACGTTCCAGCCGAGCAAACCGCAGACCAGGAAATGGGAAGCGGCCCTGGAGGAGGCTTCATGCCGGAGGCCCCGGCCGAGACTCCGAATAACGCAGCCGTTTTCACCGCCGAGTCCTCCCCCCTGCCGGCCTCGGTGATCACTGCGCTCGAGCAGGCCTCTGAAGAGCCGCTCGACGTTGAACTCAGCAGGCTTCTCGATGCGATTCAGCAAGGCTTCGGCGAATCGAGCATCCAGATTGCCCCCACCCTACGCCCCTACGCCTACCGGCTGGCCGGGCGCATGAACATTCGTCCCGGCGCCTACCGCGTTCGCGTAGCCGCACCCAGCGAGAGCCTCGCCGAAGCCCGCGCCCAAGTTCTCGCTCACCTTTTCGAAACGGCCGGCGTGGTCTCCAGCCGCCTCACCTTCACACCTCGGTCGGGTATCCACAGCCTTACGGCCGAACCGGCCTAGTTCACCCCTCCGCCAAAGCCCTCCATCATGTTTATTCTAGGCAGTGTTGTGACGAACGTCATCCTGGCCGTCTCGCTGATTCTTGCAGCGGCTGTGGCCGGGCTGATGGCCTACCACTACGCCAAGGCTCGGCTCCGTGAGCACCAGGGATACATTTACGATCCCGAGACCGAAACCGTTGAGCCCGATAGGGCCGGTATGGAGCAGCGTGCGAAGAACGCTGAGGAGATTTCCCAGATCCGTACGCGCATCGAAGCGTTGATGGAACACCAGCAGATGGCAGCGGAGACGCAGAAGCAGCACCTTGGGCAGAAACTGGATGAGATCCGCACACACATGGGTCAGCAGGATGCAAAGATGGACGGCATCAAGAGCGAATTACGACACGAAATCCGTCGTAGCGATTCCGAACTTGGCGAACTCCGCGGGCAGCTCGCCAAGGCCCTTGATGCGTTCTGGAAATCGATGCCGGCTCTTTCGGAAGGGAACGGATCGGACGATGCCCGGGCGCTGCCGCCTGCCCAGGCCGCCCCCGAAGCAGACCATACCACAACGGAACCGGACTACACTCTAGGCGAGAAGCCTAACCAAGAACACGCCGGTCCAGACCTGCCGCAGCCCATTCCGACATCCGAGCCGGCTGAGGCGACGTTCGCGCCCATCGAAGCAGAACCTGCTCCGATCGTCCCCATCGGGCCTGAGCCGGAATCCGATGACTCTATGCCCGAGCCGGCTGAGGCGACGTTCGCGCCCATCGCATCCGCTCCAGAGCCCGTAGTAGAGAAACCGGAAGAAATAGAGGCGAAAACCGCAGGAATCGATGCCTCAGAACCTGCGCCGGAGTCTGCCGCCAGCGCACCTGATGTGCCTCAGGAAGAGCCTGTCGGAGACGACACGCCTGCCAAAGCGTTTGTCTTTGAACCGGTAGTTTTGGAGACGCCGGTCCAGCCGGCCGCCCCGCTGGAGTCGCCAATGACTGACATGCCGAATGCACCGGACGTAGCCCCTCCTGCTACCGAGGAAGCGATATGGACGAACGCAGCCGAATGGACGGACCCCGCTCAAGCAAACGCACAGGCAGCACCATCCGAGCCCGCCTCACCACCTGCGCAGCCACCCGCCGACCCGCCGGCCGCCCAAGACCCTGCGCCGACTGCGCCGGTTATTGAACAGATGGTCATCTCCCCGTCCGGGGACAGTATCTCGGTAGAGCCATTGGCAGCTGTTCAGACCGAGCCCACTGATGCCGCGCCTACGTCGGACGCTATACTCGACGCGGCATCGCCACATACCGGCGAACCAACGATTGAAGCTCCTCAACCATCTCCGCCGGTCCAGCCACCGACGAGCCGGCAGCCGGCGCAGGAGCCGGTTTCGCAGCCAGGACCCGAGCCCGCTCAGCCGGACGCGCCGACTAGCGAAGACCGTCCGACGGCAGCGTCAGAAAACGGTACCGCCAGCCCTGACTTACCAAGAGATGACCTCACTGTGATTTCCAGTATCTCGGAGGAGACGCAACAGCAACTCTACGACATCGGCATCACCAAGCTTGATGAGATGGCCCGATGGAGCCGCGCCGACGCCCGCCGTGTGGGCGGCCAGGTCAATGTCTCCGAGGAGACCATCATGCACCAGTGGATCTTCGAGGCGCAGTCGGTGCTGTTCGACAGCTTCCAGGACAAGATGGCGAGCAAGCAGGCCACCAAGCAGGCGCAGTAGGAGTTTGTCGGACTTAGGTTGATTCAACTGTGCCGCCGGCTAGCAGCAGCCCTTCCGGGATCGCCGAGAGCCGGTGGAAAGCCGCCACACGGTCGTCCACCTGCTCGGGCGTAAGGCTGAGGAGGCGCTCCGGCCCGAAGGCTTCTACCACGAACGAAGCCAGCGCGCTGCCCAGAACCACAGACCGTTTGAAGGCCTCGGCGTCGATTTCGGCAGTGCGGGCAAGGTACCCGGCAAAACCGCCCAGAAATGTATCGCCCGCTCCGGTTGGGTCCTGGATGTCCTCCAGAGGATAGGCCGGAGCCGAGAACACGGTATCGCCCGTGAAAAGCAGCGCGCCGTGTTCGCCTTTCTTGATGATGAGCGTCTGTGGCCCCATCGCTCGGATCACCTTCGCAGCCTTTACGAGGTTGGGCTCGCCGGAGAGCTCGCGCGCCTCGGCGTCGTTGATGGCGAGGACGTCCACGCGGCGGAGGACTTCCGCGAGTGGTTCCGGCGTGTTCTCTATCCAGTAGTTCATCGTGTCCAGCACCACGAGGTCCGGGTTCTCCACCTGGTCGAGCACTTGCATCTGAACCGTCGGATCCAGGTTGCCGAGGCACACCACTCGGCTGTCGCGGTACGACGCGGGCAGGTCGGGCTCGAACGTAGCCAGGACGTTGAGGTGCGTGGCCAGGGTATCGCGCTGGTTCAGATCGTAGTGGTAGCGCCCGGACCAGAAGAACGAATCCCCGCTGTTGTCGTGGACGAGGCCGTCCAGATTGATGCCGCGTTCACGGAGCAGCTCCACGTACGAGTCCGGGAAGTCGCGCCCCACGACCGCGTTTAGCCGCACGTCATCCGTGAGGAAACGAGCAGCCAGCGTGATGTAGGTCGCCGAGCCGCCAAGAATGCGCTCGGCGCGCCCGAACGGCGTTTCGATGGTGTCGAAGGCGACGGTGCCGACCGCGAGAAGGCTCATGGAATCATGCCGGATGCGAATGGAATAATACCAGCGGCAAAGATAGAAAGCCTTCAAAGCCGGATGGCAGCCTCACGCGAAATGCATACCCTCCTGTCTCCAATACAAGCCCCGGTTTCCATCTTGGAGGCCGGGGCTTAGTTGTTCTGCTACGGTCAGCCGTCTGTAGTCGGCGGTCAACGCACTACTTCCGCCTGCTCAGCCACGAATCCGCCTTCTTGGCCACCGCGCCGGCCACGGCGGCCTTTGCGGCGTCCGTAACCACGTCGGCGAGGTCTTTCGAGCGCTCGTAGCCGGCCTCGGCCTTGTGCGCGGCGGTTTCGGCGGCGTCGCTCAGGGCGTCCGCGGCAACCTTCAGCTTGTGCGACAGCGCCTCGCCTGCATCGTCGGCGTAGTGCGCGGCCTCCATACGGAGCTTGCGCGCCCGCTCCTCTACTCGTTCGGTCAGCGACGGCGGCTCGGGCTCAGGGAAGAGCGCCGTAATCAACCGGCCGGCAACGAACCCGATTCCAGCCGCCGCGGCAATCGCCAGCGTGGGGTTGTCCTCCACCCAGTTCTTCACTGCCTTCAACGCATCGGTGGCGTAGTCGTCGAGCAGTTCGTATTCGCTCGACACAGGCGTAGATGTCGAAGGGCTACCCGCCGTCCGGCGGGGTGCGGCCGCTTCGGACGTTGGGGTTTCGTTGGTGGCCTCAGCCACGGTGGCCGCGTTGGAGGCTTCTGCGGGCGTTTCCGCCTTGGTCTTGCCGTTTTTCTTCGTTGTCGCCATGATGCAATTGAGAATCGAGTGAGATTCGAGGAGTGAAATTCAGAGGGGATGCGCCCAACGTCCGGTCGTTTTGCGGGAGACGAAGGCGCCACCGGATACACTTTTACGGACGCTAATTGTTTCGCACAATCTGGGACTTGGCTATACGATTGGCGCGACTCGCGCGTATTATTAGGCAATTCGGCCTTCCCGCCGTTCGGCGGAGCAGACCGTATCCGCCAAGTTCGTCCCCCGCCCATGTCCGTTCGGTCCTTCTGCCCGTTCGCTCTTCCGCTGATCTTTGCCCTCGCCGCTCCTCTAGGCTCCGCCCAGACCGCCGATCCGGCCCGCGCTGACGCCGCCTACGAGGACGCCCGCACCCTGCTCGACGCTCGGCTTTTCGCCCGGGCCGCGGAAGCTTTCGAATCCTTTAGAGAAGCGTACCCGAACCACCCGCGCGAGCCGGAGGCGCTATTCCACGAGGCAGAGTCTGCTCTCGCTTCGGGCGATGACGCGCGCGCTGCGAATCTCTTCGCTTCGTTCCACAGCGCCTACCCGAGCCACGTGCTGGCAGGGCGCGCACGGATGGCTCTCGGCGAGCAATACTACGGCCAAAACCGCTACGAGGAGGCGGAAATGGTGCTTCTGGATGCCCTAAATACCCGGCGGCAGGCGGATGCGATGGCCCGCGCGCGCTACCTTCTGGGCCTTTCTGTCTTGAAACAAGGGCGTGTCGGTGAAGCGCTAACCCACTTTGAACTGGCTGCCGATACCGACCCGGACGGGGCGACGGCGCCGCTCGCGCTTTACGCCGCCGGACACGCTCATTCCGAACAAGGCAACTGGGTCGACGCGGCAGATGCCTTCGGCCAACTGGCCCGGCGGTACCCGAACACTGAGCAGAACGGACAGGTTGGCCCGGGGCTTGGCGAGGCGCTCGCCCGTCTCGGCCGCTACAACGAAGCTGCCGATGAACTGAGCGGCCGCGTCCCGCAACTCGCCGGAGAAGATCGGGCGCGCGGCGAATGGCTCTGGGGAGACGCCCTCCTCCACCAAAACCAAAACGACGAAGCCCAAACTCATTTCGAGGCCGTACCCGCGGGCAGCGCCTACCACCGCCACGCGACGTTCGGCCTTGGCCGCGTCGCGTTTAATTCCGGGGACTACGATACCGCCGCCGAGCGTTTTTCGGCCGTCCGCACCGCATCCGAAGGAGCAAGCCGCGACGACGAGTTGGGCCACGAAGCCTCGTATTATGAAGGGCTCGCCCTCAAAAATCTTGGGGAGCTTGGGGAGGCCGAACGACGCCTCGCTGCTGCCACGCTGCGTCGCCCGGATGGTGCCTTTGCCGATGCCGCTTTACTGGAGCTCGGCATCTTGCAATACGAACGACGCCGGTACCAGGACGCCGCCACCGTATTGGACAGGCTTCTGAACGACT
>JADFQN010000097.1 GCA_022561755.1 Bacteroidota bacterium | reverse complement strand
CCAGAAAAAGATGATGTCAAATCCCGGGATGAGTACACTGCCGGGGTAATAAGTCTTGAGCGATTCGGTTTGCTCGGGCCATCCCTGGGTGCTGAACGGCCAGAGTGCCGAGGAAAACCAGGTATCCAGAACATCATCGTCCTGACGCAATGGAAAATCGGCCGAAAGGTCGTGTTTTTTCCGGACCTCTTTTTCACTACGTCCGACATAGATTTTGTTTTCGTCGTCGTACCAGGCCGGAATGCGGTGGCCCCACCAGAGCTGGCGGCTGATCGTCCAGTCGCGGATGTTCTCGAGCCAGCGGAAGTACTCGTTCTTCCAGCGGTCCGGATAAAACTTGACGGCGCCGCTGCGGACGGCCTCCAGCGCGGGGGCGGCCAGCGGCTGCATCTTTACAAACCACTGGCGGGAGATCAGCGGCTCGATCAGCGTCTTGCTTCGCGAGGAGATGGGCACCGTGTGCTTGTAGTCCTCCACCTTCTCCAACAGGCCTTGTGCTTCCAGATCGGCTACGATTTTCTTGCGGGCTGCGAAGCGATCCAGCCCGGCATACGCACCGCCGTCCTCACCAATGGTGGCGTCCGGGTTGATGACGGAGATGGTTTCTAGCCCATGCCGCTTGCCGATCTCGAAGTCGTTGGCGTCGTGGGCCGGGGTCACTTTGAGAGCGCCCGCGCCAAACTCCGGCCTCACGTAGTCGTCCGCAATGATGGGGATTTCGCGGTTCATGAGCGGCAAAATGGCCTTCTTACCAATGAGGTGTTGGTACCGGTCGTCCTCCGGATGTACCGCGATGGCGGTGTCGGCCAGCATGGTCTCCGGGCGTGTAGTAGCGATGGTGATGTACCGTTCGGGCGATTCGTGAATCGCCCCTACCTCTTCTTGTGCGGGGTCGCCGGTCAAAGGGTAGCGGATCCACCAGAGGTGCCCGTCGCGCTCCACGTTGTCGACCTCCTCGTCCGAGATCGCCGTCATGTTTTCGGGGTCCCAGTTGACCATGTAGTTGCCTCGGTAGACGAGCCCCTGCTCGTATAGCTTCACAAAAACGTGCTGAACGGCCCGTGTAAATCCCTCGTCCATCGTGAAGCGGCTGCGGCTCCAATCCACCGAATCGCCGAGCTTGCGCTTTTGCTGGAGGATGATGTCGCCGTACTCCTCCTTCCAATCCCAAACGTGTTGAATAAACTGCTCGCGGCCCATCTCCTTGCGCTCCAGCCCTTCCTCGTCGCGCAGCTTTCGCTCTACCACGTTCTGCGTGGCAATGCCCGCGTGGTCCATCCCCGATATCCACAGTACCTCAAAGCCCTGCATCCGGTGCATGCGGATGAGCGCATCCTGAACCGCATCCTGCAATGCATGGCCCATGTGCAGCCGCCCGGTCACATTCGGCGGCGGCATGGGGATCGCGAACGGCTCCTTTCCCGAATCCGTGTCGGTGCTGAAGAAACCTCCCTCCTCCCAGAACCGGTACCATTGGTCCTCGATCTCAGAGGGGTTGTAGGCGGTGGATTTTGAAGCCGTCGTCTCGGTCATTTTCTAACGTTCAGACTATGCTAAGAAGCTAGCGCTCGTGATAGAGACCTCGCCATGAAGCATCCACTAGGTTGTATACGAGCATGCTTCGTTATCATTCGACTAGACAGCATTCGAGATTTCGTCATGCCCACCCTCGTCGATTTTGAAACCATCCCACAGTTGTTTAACCGGTTGGCCGATCACTACGCTGGTCAACCGAAGGCCGCGCTGGGGTACAAAGACAGGAAAGCAAAGGAATGGATTGACGTTTGGTGGGATGACCTTGCGGAGCAGGTCCATGCCTTTGCCGGCTACCTACACAAGGAAGGGGTAAAGAAGGGAGATCGCGTTGCCATTCTGTCTGAAAACCGGCCGGAATGGGCGATTACGGACCTGGCCACGCAGTTGCTAGGCGCGGTGAACGTACCGCTCTACACCACGCTGCCCGCATCGCAGGTGGGCTACATCCTGAAGGACTCCGGCGCGAAACTCCTCGTGGTCTCGGTGGGGTTGCAGTTGCGCAAGGCGGACGCCGTTCAGGAGGAATGCCCCGATCTCCAACAGATCGTAACGATGGCGGTGCCCCGGAAGAAGCACACGAACACGGTAACGTGGGAGGCTGCAATGGCCGATGGCGCAGAGTACTACGCTGCGCATCAGGCAGAAATCGATGGGATCGGGGAGGCTGTCGTGCCCGATGACCTCTCGGCCCTCATCTACACGTCCGGCACGACGGGCAACCCGAAAGGGGTGATGATGAGCCACCGCAACCTGGTCTCTAACGCGAAAGCTGCGCACGAAGTCATCGACCTGTACGAGGACGATATCCACCTCTCCTTCCTCCCGCTCTGCCACGCGTTCGAGCGCACCGCCGGCTACACCGCGATGCTGGCCGGCGGCGCGAAGATCGTCTACGCCGAAAGCATCGACGCCGTCTCGAAAAACCTCCCCGAGGTAAAGCCGACGCTGATGATCGCAGTGCCGCGATTGTTCGAGCGCATCTTCAACGTCATCCACAAGTCGGTTGAAGAAGGCTCGGCCATCAAGAAGAGCATCTTCCACTGGGCGGTGGGTACGGGGAAATCGATGGCGGCGAAGCGGCGTGCAGGGGAATCTCCGGGCCCGATCCTTCGCGCGCAGCACAGTCTCGCCCACAGGCTCGTGTTCTCCACGCTGCACGAGAAACTAGGTGGCCGCATCCGCTTTGCCGTATCGGGTGGCGCGGCGCTGCCCCGCAAGATCGGCAAGTTCTTCGAGACGGCCGGCATCACGCTTATCGAAGGCTACGGGCTCAGTGAAACGGCCCCGGTGTTGTCGATATCGCCAATGGAGTACCCCGTTTATGGAACGGTGGGGCATGTCGTTCCGGGCACGACCGTCGCGATTCAGGATCTCGAAAACGGAAGCATTATCGGGCAACTGACGGGCGACGACTATCCGAGCGGCCTCACAACGGGCGAAGGCGAGATCATCGCGAAAGGCCCGAACATCATGAAGGGTTACTGGAACAACGTGGAGGCCACGGCCGAGGTCTTCGACGAAGACGGTTGGTTCCATACGGGCGATGTCGGGCGATTCGAGGACGGACACCTCAAGATCACGGATCGCATCAAGCACATGATTGTCTCGAAGGGTGGGAAGAACATCTACCCTGGCCCCATCGAGGAGCAATTGGTCACGAACCCACTCATCGATCAGGTAATGGTGGTGGGCGAGGGTCGCGAGTTCCTTACCGCGCTGGTGGTACCCGACCTGGAATCGTTAAACACACGTGCAGGCGAGTTGGACGCGAACGAAACCGACTTGCTCACCCGTCCGGAAATCAACAAGCTCTACGCCGATCTCTTCCGCGCCTACTCAAAGACGGCCGCGAGCCACGAGAAGGTGCGCGGTTTCCGCCTCGTCGCCGAGTCCTTCAGCGTAGAAAACGAACTCCTCACGCCTACGATGAAACTGAAGCGGAAGGCCATCGAGCAGGCACACGCGAACCTGGTTGAAGAGATGTACGCGGACGTTGTTTGACGATATCGGAGCGGTTGGTGCTATCGGCCCTCTTTCACCGCTTTTACGCTTGCTACACATGAAGCTGACGCACTAAGTTTTGCACCCTATGATCGGGGTGTGGCGCAGCTCGGTAGCGCGCGTCGTTCGGGACGACGAGGTCGTGGGTTCAAATCCCGCCACCCCGACTCATGGCGGGATGCCTCTCACAGACTTTGTGGGAGGCATCTTGCATTTTAGTAGGGGCGATTCATGAATCGCCCCTACAGTAGAAAATCCAGCGACAGATCCGCCCTCAATGAAACTGTTCCACCTCGGTGGAACCCGCCATGGCTGCCGTTGAGGACTGGCCGCCGCTGATGGCGTCACGCACTCTGTCGAAGTAGCCGGTGCCCACCTCGCGCTGATGCCTCGTGGCGGTGTAGCCGTCCTCTTCAGAGGCAAACTCTGCCTGCTGGAGCTGCGAGTACGCGAGCATGCCTTCCTCCTTGTAGCCCTTGGCCAGATCGAACATGCCGTGGTTAAGAACGTGGAAGCCGGCCAGCGTAACGAACTGGAACTTGTAGCCCATCGCGCCTAGTTCGCGTTGGAATTTGGCGATGGTGGCCTCGTCGAGATACTGCTTCCAGTTGAAGCTCGGAGAGCAGTTGTAGGCCAGCAACTGATCGGGGAACTCGGCGTGGATGGCTTCGGCGAAGATCCGCGCCTGCTCCAGATCGGGCTTGCCCGTTTCCATCCAGAGGAGGTCGGCGTACGGCGCGTAGGCCAGACCGCGCGCGATGCACGCCTCTATGCCACTGCGGACGTGGAAAAATCCTTCCGGAGTGCGCCCCTCTTCCATTTTGATAAACGGTACGTCGCGCTCGTCCACATCGCTCGTGATGAGCGTAGCCGCGTCTGCGTCGGTGCGGGCAACTACGAGTGTGGGAGTGCCCATCACGTCGGCCGCCAGCCGTGCAGCCGCGAGCGTGCCGATGAACTGACTCGTCGGCACCAGCACTTTTCCGCCGAGGTGGCCGCACTTTTTTTCTGCCGCAAGCTGATCCTCGAAGTGAACGCCTGCCGCGCCCGCCTTGATCATTGCCTTCATCAGTTCAAACGCATTCAGCGCGCCGCCGAAGCCCGCCTCGGCATCCGCCACAATGGGGGCCAGGTAGTAGGTGTCGTCGTCCGCCTTCTCGGCCCATGCAATCTGGTCGGCACGCATGAGCGTGTTGTTGATGCGCTCCACGACGCGCGGCACGGAGTCGGCCGGGTACAGGCTCTGGTCGGGGTACATCTGCCCGGCCCTGTTGGCGTCGGCGGCCACCTGCCAGCCGGAGAGATAAATCGCCTTCAGCCCCGCCTTGACTTGTTGTAGCGCCTGCCCGCCCGTCAGCGCGCCGAGTGCGTTTACGTAGTCGTCCGTATGAATGAGTTCCCACAAACGCCCTGCCCCCATGCGCGCCAGTGTGTGCTCCACGGCAAGCGAGCCGCGCAGGCCAATCACCTCGTCGGCCGCGTAGTCGCGCTGCACGTGCTTCCATCGAGGGTTGGTTGCCCATTCCTGTTCCAGTTGGCGAACGGCGAGGCTACGGAGGTTCTTCGGGAGTTCCATGGCTTTCGGGCGTGAGAGAATGGGTCGGTTGGGTTTTCGTGGAGGCGCGGGGGCGGGCGCCCTTGGGTCAAGCGGCTACCTGGGTGGTTTTATCGGCGGTTGCGAGGACGGGTGCGAGCTCGGACGAACCCGTGAGGAATGGGCGCATCGTGCGCTCGAGGAAAACGGTTTCCGCATCTGCGGCAGCCTTGCGGTAGCACGCCGTCTCGCGCTGGATGGCGGTGAGCGGCGCGCCGTTCATGGCCGCGCGAATTTCGGTGATGATTTTCTCCTTCTCCTCGGCGAACACAGCTCGCACCAACTCTCGTGTGACCGTGGTGCCACAATCAAGCGTGACGAGGTGGCGGAGCCACTGCCACGTTTGCGCCCGGCTGATCTCAAGGGTGGCGAGGTCTTCCATCAGGTCGTCCCACGCCACACAGCCAATATCCTCGTTCCAGCCCTTCAGGTAGGCGATCCCCACGCGGACGTTCGTTCGTAGGCCCTCCATGGTGTGCGGGTCCGTGCCCTTCGGCATGAGGTCGGGCCGATCGGGGAGGTCCAGGATGACGCCGAGCTGGTTGTCGGCGCCGTCGAGTTCATCGAGGAACGGCTGCAACGCAGGGCCGATGAAGTACGGGTGGCTCACCCAGCATCCGTCATGGCCGATGGAGGCCTCGAAATGTTTGTCGGCGACCACCTTCGCGGTTTGCTTTTCGCGCGCAGCTTCGTCGCGACCGGGCGTGAACGCCGCCATGCCGCCCATGGCGAAGGCGCCGTGATTGTGGCAGACTCGGATGAGTTGCTTCGCGTAGACCGACATCCACGGGCGGTTCATCCCAATGGAAGCGCGGTCTGCCAGCACGCGGTTGGGGTGCGTCCGGAGGCACTTGATGTCGGAAAAGATCTTGTCCCAGCGGCCGCCGTTGAGGCCCGCGGCGTGTTCGCGGATCTCGTACAGGATTTCCTCCATCTGGAAGGCCGCCGGAAGCGTTTCGATCAGAAATGTGGCCTTGATCGTACCGACGGGCAGCGCGAGTGCTTTTTCGGTGAGCGTGAAGAGCCGGTTCCACCAGCGGGCCTCCAGATAGTGCTCGCATTTTGGGATGTAGAATTTGGGGGTCTTGCCTTGCTTTACGAGATTGCGCGCTGTGTAAAAGGCGCAGAGCGCAAAGTCGAACAGGCCTGCGGAGACGGGCGCGCTGTCCACGTGCAGATTGGCTTCGTTGAGGTGGAGGCCGCGCACGCGCACCATCATCAGCGGCATGTCGTCGGGGTCGAGGCGGTAGGTCTTGATCTCCTCGCCACCCGCGCTGTACTTGGTGAACTCGAGGTCGCCGCGGGCGGCGGAGGCCACGTTATCGAGGCCCGCCATCACGTTGGCCCACGAAGGTTTCATGCTGTCCTCGAAATCAAGCATGGCCGCGTCGGCCCGGTTTCCATCGGCGCCACGGCTGAGCATGTTGATGACCATTTTGGCATCCGAAGCCGGGCCGGTGATCTCTACACGTCGACAGAGGAGGTCGGCCGGCAAAGGAGCAACCAGCCACTCGCCGCGGGCTGCATCATGCTCACCTTCCGGGAGAAAACCCGGGAGATCTCCGGCATCCCATGTCGCCTGCCGTGCTTGACGACTGTTTAGAAGATTTCTCCGCTCTGCATCAAGAGCACGATGAAGACGGACGACGAGGCCGAGAGCGTCGTTTTGCAAAAGGCGGGCGGCAGATTTGGTGTGAGCCGGCGCGTGGATGGTGACGCCGTTTCCGAGGGCGAGGGGCTCAAAACTTGTCATCGTGTACCTGGGTAGGAGAGAGCGGCGCAAGACTACAGCGAAGTTTCGCTAGTAGTCAAGAAATGTTGATCAGTGAACTTACGTTTTCATGTAGTTTCGCTGCCGGCGAAATCAGCCGTATCTTTAGCGTACGGAGTGTATTCCTTCACTTTGGCAGCCCGTGCAGAAAGGCCCTACAATTCTCCCTCCGGTACGCCGGAACCGCTCGTTCACCAACTCGAATCGGAAACGAACCAACTAGGTTTTCCCCGCTATCTGCAAGGCCGGCCGAATCGCTACTCACCGTGTTTTTCCTCCGCCCTCTCAGCCATGGCCGACTCCGCCAATAGCCTGCGCCTCATTCTCGGGGTCAAGCTGAAGCTGCTCCGGCAGGAGCGCGGCTTCACGCTGCGGAAGGTTGCCGATCGCGCGGGGATCTCCATCTCCTACCTCTCGGAGATTGAAAAGGGCAAGAAGTACCCGAAGCCCGGCAAGCTCATCGACCTCGCGAGCGCTCTCGGGGTACCCTACGACGATCTCGTTTCGCTGAAGGTGGACGAGCCGCTGGAAGGACTGCGCGAGGTGATCTACTCGCCCTTCCTCCGGGCCTTTCCGTTTGAGCTATTCGGGGTGGAGCCGAAGGATGTGGTGAGCCTCATGGCGGGCGTGCCGCGGCGGGCATCCGCGCTGATTCGAGCTTTCATCGAGGTCAGCCGGACGTACGATGCGCGCGTGGAGCATTTCCTATTTGCGGCGCTCCGCGCCCATCAGAAAATGCACGGCAACCACTTCCCGGAGATCGAAAACGCGGCCTCCGAATTCCGGAAGGCGCAGGGCTGGGGTCCGCGCACGATCCCCGATGCCGCGACCCTCCGCACCATCCTCGAGAAGCATCACGGCTACACCATCGACACGGCGACGCTGCCGGAGCACGAGACGCTGCATGCCTTCCGGTCCATCGTAACGGGTGATGACCGGCGGACGATGTTCGTGAACGGATCGCTCCTCGACGAGCAGCAGGCCTTCCTCTACGCCCGCGAGTTGGGCTTCCTCACCCTTAAACCGGCCACCCGGCCCACGACAGGTTCGTGGGTAAAAGTGGAATCCTTCGAGCAGGTGCTGGCCAACTTCGAGGCCTCCTACTTTGCCGGCGCGGTGCTCATCCCGGCGGCGGCCCTTGACGAAGATCTTACGGCCTTCTTCCGTTGGGACACGTGGGATGAAGCAGCATTCCGACGTGCGCTCAGACGCTACCGGGCCACGCCTGAGATGTTCTTCTACCGCCTCACGCAGCGTATCCCCGAGGTGTTCGGGCTGAAGGAGATCTTCTTCATGCGCTTCCACCACAACCCGAACGAAGACACGTACGACCTCACGAAGGTGCTCAACATGAGCCGTGTGCCCGTCCCCCACGGCATCCAGCTTCACGAGCACTACTGCCGCCGTTGGCCGGGCATGCAGGCGTTGAGCGAACTTGCCCGCAACCAGGCCGACCCCGAATCAGGTCCGGGGCAGGCTGGCGGGGGCGATGAGCCGGTCGTCGCCGTGCAGCGCTCGCACTTCCTCAACGACGACGCCGAGTTCTTCGTGATTGCCGTGGCGCGGCCGCTGGCGCTCAAGCCCGGCACGAACACGGTGGTCATGCTGGGCTTCCTGATGGACCGCGCCTTTAAGCGCGCCGTGCGATTCTGGGTCGATCCCGCCATCCCTCGCGTGGACGTCAACCTGACGTGCGAGCGCTGCCCGCTTACCGACTGCAATGTCCGCGCAGCGGAGCCGTCTGTCCTGCGCGAGCAACAAAGGCTTGAGGAGCAGGAGAAGGCGCTGGAGGCGCTACGGGCTGAGGGAAGCAGCTAGCCTGCTATGAGGCTGCTGAAATACGTCATCCTGCCTGCGACGGCGCCTCTCGGCGACAGAGTACGTAATTCAACAGCCTCCTATGAGGCCATAAGCGTTGCCATGACGATGGCCAGCAACGTTAATATGAAGGACAGAATCATCGCCATACCGATACAGCCTGCCTCAACGCGGCTTGGGAGGGTGTCATCTCCCTCTTTCCAGGGTATGAGATCAAGTCGGGTCTCATTCTACACCTGCTTGCGGGCAGCCTGTTTGCGCGCCTCCAGTTCCTCGGCCTCGCGCTTCGCACGGAAGGCATCCACGGCTGCGTCCGAGCCGGAATAGAACCGTCCGTAGGGGCTCCAGCGTGTTGGCCCGTCCGGCGTCTCCGCTTGCACGCGCCAGAATCGGGGCGCGTTGGAATTTGGCGATGGTGGCCTCGTCGAGATACTGCTTCCAGTTGAAGCTCGGAGAGCAGTTGTAGGCCAGCAACTGATCGGGGAACTCGGCGTGGATGGCTTCGGCGAAGATCCGCGCCTGCTCCAGATCGGGCTTGCCCGTTTCCATCCAGAGGAGGTCGGCATACGGCGGGAAGGCAGGATGATTTTTTCAACAGGCTGGTAGGCCTCCACATCTCCCCCATCGGGTGAGTGAAGTTGATGCAATCGTGGGTGTCGTTACCCTTTTGCGATCTCAGCTTCAAAGCTCCAAAAAGGTGTCCAGAAGGCTATCCCGATCAACTACTGACCGTTGGCGACCATGTTCGCAAAAAGCGTCTTGATTCCGGCATATCGCGGTGTGAACTGATTGCATTGATGGGAATTGCTCCGATGACTCTCACCGGCTGGGAGCAATACGGCCGACAACCCTGGCCAAAGCAATGGGCGAAAATCATTTCTTTTCTTGGTTATGAACCATTTGCTGAACCGACAACGAGCGCTGAAAAACTCGTCGCTATCCGTCGCCGTCTGGGAATCTCTAGAATGACACTAGCTAAGTGTTTAGGCGTAGGCCCGAGGGTGGTAAGCCGATGGGAGGCAGGCGAGGCGGTTCATAAACGGATGCATAGGGAGGTGGTGGAGGCCCTTTTTCAGACTCAGGGCTCGCGCGATTACAATGCCGCACTGGATACTCAGGATATTCAGGAGATCGTGGTGAGGGTTCTGGACGAGCTGTTGAAAGATTTCTGAATAGGGTGGCCCCAACTGGTTTCAAAGTTCAGGCCGGGACTGGAATCGAACGACTTATTTATACACGCCAAATTATTAGGGGTTTAAGTCTTCGAAATTTTACTGTTGGTACGAGTAAAGGGACGGGTTCCCCGGCATTTTCCTGCAATCGGCTCAACATGGCCGAGGCGTGTTAGAAGGTGCTTGTGCCGGCACGCCGGTTTTTGTGCAACGAGTACGGGATCCCTCTGGCCGTGGTCGTCATTTCGGTGGCGGTGGCGGCACTCGCGTTCGGCGCCGTCTTCGACTTCAAGGCCGGCTTTTGCAATGCCATCTGCCTTGGGTTGCCGGTGGAAAAACTATACGGGGCGACTGCGTCGTCTATCTGTCTAAACGCAGCGCTGTGGGCAGGCGGGAGCTATGGGTACGGTGGTCATCCGGGGTGAGGCTTCCCCCCACAGGGGCGTACGTGCGGAGCCTACGTTACCGTTCGTGTTTTGGCTAGGGTGTGCTTCAGGGCGACACCGTACCCTGATCCGTACTCGCTCCAACGAAGGCATGATCTGTACTCGTTCCAACAACCGTATTTGATAGTCGTCCCGAGGAGCCGTTGCTGAACGGGTCCTACTGCAAGACTCCACTAGCGCTCTCAATCGCACAGGCCAAAGGCCCCAGACCTGATATCTCATGTCGCACCGTCTCCTCGCCGGTCTCCTCGCCGGTCTCCTCGTGATGGTCCCTGTCGCCACGGCCCAGGACGAGCCGGCCCCACCCTCCGAGGCAGAACAGTTCTTCCCGCAGCACGGCTTCCTCCTGACGGGCTACGGCGGTGCGGGTTACAGCGCCCGCTTCGCCGAAGACGGCGACGTCCCCAACGACTTCTCGGTTGTGTTCGCCCCAATTATGCTCTTCCAGGTCTCAGACCGTTTTCTCTTCGAAAGCGAGTTCGAGTTTGAGCTTGAGGGTGGCGTGTCAGCGACCGAGCTCGAATACGCCCAGGTGGACCTCACCCTAAACAACAACCTCACCTTAATCGCCGGCAAGTTCCTCCTGCCTTTCGCCGCGTTCGGCGAGCGGCTCCACCCAACTTGGATTAATCGGCTCCCCACCGCCCCGGCCGTCTACGGCGCCCATGGCGGCGTCCTCCCGACCGACCCCATGCTTCCCGTCCTGTCTGACATCGGAGTCCAGCTCCAGGGCAATTTCCGCGTCAGCCGATTCAATAATCTCTCGGCAGCAGTCTACGTGACGCAGGGACCGACCCCCGGCGGAGACGCCCATGCCGAGGAAGAGGAGACGCACGACGAACTCGGCGAAGGGGGCGAACAGGACGAAGATGGGCACGACATCGGCGAGCAGCTGGTGGGCCTCTCCTTCGGCGGTGACGTGACGGACAACAACACCAACAAGATGGTAGGCGGGCGTCTTGGTTACAGCGTCAGTCCGTACTTTGAGGTTGACGTGTCCGCGTTGACCGGGATGTATGATTCTGTCGGCGACCGCCGCTTCAGCGCATTCGCCGTTCACGCCGCGGCGCGTTACGGCCCCTTCACCCTGCACGGCGAGCTCATTCAAACGCGGCAGGACCTGCTCGAGGCGGAGGAAAACCACGACGAAGGCGAGGGGGAACTGAAGGGTGAGACCGAGGAAGAGGGGCACACGGATAGCCTCACCCGCAACGGCTACTGGGTCCAGGCCGCCTACCAGTGGGGAAAGTGGGAGCCGGTCGTCCGGTGGAGCCAACTCTTCGAGGCTGAGGTAGAGGGGACGACGCTGGTGGAGTCCGGGCGGCAACTCTCCGTCGGCGTCAACTACTGGATCGAGTCCTCTCTCGTACTCAAGGTCGCCTACGTCCTCAACGACGAGGGCGGGCCCAACGTCGCCAACAACAGCGTCGCCGTCCAGCTTGCCTTCGGGTTCTGACCCGGCCCCGAAGCCGTCCGCATCTTCAAACCTCCGATGTAACTCCTCCTCCCATGCGTCTCTTCACATTTGTATTAGCTCCCCTCGCCCTCTTCCTTTTCGTGATCCTGGCTCGGCCGGAGCCGGCATCACTGCAGGACGCACCTCCCATCAATACCTCGAACCCGGACACGACGCTGGCCGCCGACATCGCCTATGGAGCCGAGCTCTTCGCCCGGAACTGCCAACGCTGCCACAACTTGCGTGGCCCTGCCGAGCGGACCGACCGCGGGTGGGTCATAATCATGCAACATATGCAGTCGCGAGCCGGCCTCACCCACGAACAGGTCCACGCTGTACGCTCGTTCCTCCTCGCCTCGAACGATGCGGCCCAGGCGCCTGGCCGGCCTCGCCCCGAATTGGCG
>JADFQN010000096.1 GCA_022561755.1 Bacteroidota bacterium | reverse complement strand
TCTTCGTCATCGACCAAGTCGACCTTGTTCATGAACACGACGATGTACGGGACGCCGACCTGGCGCGCGAGCAGGATGTGCTCGCGCGTCTGGGGCATCGGCCCGTCACTGGCATCGACGACCAGGATGGCGCCGTCCATCTGGGCTGCGCCGGTGACCATGTTTTTGACGTAGTCGGCGTGGCCGGGGCAGTCGACGTGGGCGTAGTGTCGGTTGGCGGTTTCGTACTCGACGTGGGCCGTGGCGATGGTGATGCCGCGTTCGCGTTCTTCGGGGGCGTTGTCGATGGAGTCGAAGGAGCGGATTTCGGTGCCGCCGAAGCGTTCGTTGAGCACCTTGGTGATGGCGGCGGTGAGGGTGGTTTTGCCGTGGTCGACGTGGCCGATGGTGCCGACGTTGACGTGGGGTTTGGTTCGCTCAAAATGCGCTTTGGCCATAGCTCTCTCGCCTCGCTGAACAGATGAGTAGGTACGGTTACAGGCCGCGCCAACACCTTCCCCTGGGCCCGTAACAAAAAACGTATCCCAACACGGTCAGAGGGTCGCATCGGGACACGCAAAGAGCCGCCTCTCGGGATTGAACCGAGGACCCCTTCCTTACCATGGAAGTGCTCTACCACTGAGCTAAGGCGGCCGGCATAGCTTTCAGCGGTCAGCTTTCAGCACTCAGCCGAAGAAGCTGAGGGCTGAAAGCTGACCGCTGAACGAGCGGGAGACGAGGTTCGAACTCGCGACCCTCAGCTTGGAAGGCTGATGCTCTACCAACTGAGCTACTCCCGCTGGTAGAATCCCGCCTCCGAAGACGCGGGATGTCGTTGTTGTGGGCAGGGAAGGATTCGAACCTCCGTACTCGTATGAGAACAGATTTACAGTCTGTCGCCTTTAACCGCTCGGCCACCTGCCCAACTTGAAAAGAACGTTACGGAAAACCCGCAGAAGAGCTGGTGGAGGGACTCGAACCCCCAACCTGCTGATTACAAATCAGCTGCTCTACCATTGAGCTACACCAGCGGAACGGCCGGCACGATGGTTCCGCCGACGCAGAAACCGCAGAACCAACCTGGACTAGGAGTCTGTCGGGCTCAGGGGTTCGTAACGAGGCGAGTGAGGAATCGAGACCATTTTTCGATCTTTTGAGGCGCATAGTGGGGCTACGCAACGAAAAAGATCGGGGAAATGGGCCGATTAACCGCCGCCGCAGTAGAATCATCCTAAGTCCGACAGACTCCTGGGCAGCGAAATTACGGATCGCAGCAACCCTGAGTCAACGAAACGGCCTCGGAGATCATCTACTCAGACGGGTCTTCGCTGTTTCTTTGGAGGCTGTTGAATTACCTACACTGCAGCCGAGACGAGTGAATCGCGGTCGGGATCAAGGCGCGAGATCGCAGTCGAATCGGTGATTCGGTGAGCATCTCGCAATGCTGAGATCGACCGTGAGACACCGTCGCAGGCCGGATGAGGTATTTCAACAGCCTCATTAAGGCGCTCCTTTCGGCTTGCGTGTGCGGAACCACCACCGCACCACCAGGACGCACGCGATTGCCATCAGGATGCCCATAATCACCCGCCCGTACACAGCAAGGATGGGTAGGATCGACTCCCAGTTGGCGCCAACCGAGTAGCCGCCATAGATGAGCAAGGTGTACCACGCCAGAGAACTGACAAACGCGAGGATCGCTGTTAACAGGGGTTTGAGGTCTGACGCACCCGCCAGCAGCGTGATCACCGCCCGCGTTCCGCTGAGGAAGCGATTGACTGCCACCACGCCGTACCCCCACCGTTGGAGCCACTTCTTGGCGGTTTGCATGGGCGCCTTCGGAATCCAGCGGAGGCGGTTTGGGTCTTCAACAGCGTCGCCCAGCACTTTGCCAATCGCGTACATCGTCATAAAACCGAGGGCGCTCCCTACCGACACGACGAGCACAACCGGGACGAAACCAATGAGTCCAAGGCCTACCAGGTAGCCGCCGATGACAACGTTCACATCGCCCGGAAAGGGCGGTACCAGGTTCTCGACATACGCAACGAAGAACAACGTCGCGTAAATACCGACAGGCGGAAGCGTCTGAAACCAGTCTGCAAAGCTCTGGAGGAACTCGATGCCAGCCACAGGCCGTCAGGTTTGGGTTGATGTTGAAACGAGCAGGGCCACAGCGTGCGCCGCGCAACCCTCTTCGCGACCAACGAAGCCCATCGCCTCGTTCGTCGTGGCTTTAACGGACACCTGATCGATGCTAAGACCCATCGCCTCTGCCAGTCGTTCACGCATGGCGTTGATGTGGGGGCGGAGCCTGGGGCGCTGGAGAACGACCACCGAATCCACGTTGCCCACGGCATAGCCCGCCTCTGCCACACGGCTCACCACGGTGCGAAGGAGTTCGATGCTGTCGGCGCCCCGCCACTCCTCGTCGGTGTCGGGGAAGTGTTGCCCGATGTCGCCGAGAGCGGCCGCGCCGAGCAGAGCATCCATAACAGCATGCGTGAGCACGTCAGCATCCGAGTGGCCATCGAGGCCCACATCGGACGGCACCGTGACACCGCCGAGAACAAGCGGACGGCCCCCTTTCAGACGATGGACATCGTAGCCGAAACCGACGCGCATGGCGAATGGTGAATGCTGAATGCTGAAGGAGTACAAGCTACGCTGGCGTCAATCTTCGGTCCTCTGATTTCAGTCTTCGGCACTCCGCCCGACGCTTTCGGATTTCTGATTGGGGATTTGGGTTTTTGGACTAGGAATTAGGAATTTGGAGCTTGGGATTTGGTTGTTGGAGCTTCGCTCCGCACGCCGTCCAACGCTTTTGGAGCTAGAAGTCTCGACTTTGAAATTTGGAGCTTGGAGCTTTGAGCTTCGTTCTTTCCTCAGCCCTCCGTCTTCTGCCAGGCCGACCAAAGCGCTTCCGCCATCGCCCAGTCGGACGGACTCGTGAGCTTGATGTTACGCTCGTCGCCGAGAACAAGGTGGGCATTGACACCTGCTCGCTGGAGCAATTCAACTTCGTCGGTTGTCGTGAACCCGTCGGCTTTCGCCTCCTCGTGTGCGTTCAGGAGCAGATCCATCCGAGCTCCCTGTGGTGTCAACATCCTGAAAAGACCTTCGCGATCCACCGTTTCGCCGAATACAGCATCCGCACTACGCCGAAGCGTATCCGCAACCGGCACGGCCACGGCGGCGGCACTGTGCTCGTGGATGGCCGCGATGACCTCCCGAATCTGCTTTACCGAAATAAATGGCCGCACGGCATCGTGAACGAGGGCAACCTCCGCAGTCTGCCCAACGGCGCCGAGGCCCTCCCCCACCGACTCCTGCCGGGTTGCGCCGCCCGCGACGACCTGTACGGCCAGGCCAAATCGCGCCAGTAACTCCTCAACCACATTCACTTCCTTCTCCGGCACGGCGACAACAACAATTCCAACCTCCTCTACCGCTGCAAACGCACGAAGCGTCTGAACGAGCAGAGGCGCATTGCCGAGCATACGAAACTGCTTGGGCGTTCCACCCATCCGAGAGCCCAAGCCGGCCGCGGGCACTATCACAGCTACTCGATTCTGCTGCATGAGCCGGGTAGTCTGTAGTGCGTATTACGTATCTCTTGGCGTTGCGTGTCTACCCATTACGCATTACGAAATACGCAACAGAGACCATGCATCCGATCACACGATGACGACTACACGATAAGCATGGCGTCGCCGAAAGCGAAGAGGCGGTACTTGTTCTTGAGCGCCTCCCGGTAGGCATAGCGCATCAGATCGATGCCTCCGAACGCAGATACCATAATGAACAGCGTGGAGCGGGGCATCTGGAAGTTCGTCAGCAGGCGCTCGGTGATCCTGAACTCATACGGCGGGAAGATAAACTTGTCCGTCCACCCGGCGCCGGCCTTAAGCGTGAGGTCGGCCGAGATACACGATTCGACGGCGCGAACGGCGGTGGTCGAGCAAACCGTCACCGTGTGCTCGCGCGAAGTGAGGGCACGGTTCACTATTTCTACGCTCTCGCTGCAAATGGCGTAGTTCTCCGAGTCCATGCGGTGTTTCGTAAGATCTTCCACCTCCACGGGCCGAAACGTGCCGAGGCCCGTGTGGAGCGTAACGGGCGCAATATCGACCCCCTTTCTTGTCAACGACTTTATGAGTTTGGGAGTGAAGTGAAGCCCTGCCGCCGGCGCGGCCACAGCGCCTCGGTGCTGGGCAAAGACTGTCTGGTAGCGCGCCTTGTCCTCCGGCTCTGTGTCGCGGCGGATGTAGCGCGGGATCGGCGTGTTCCCTACCCGGTCGATGAGCGCGTAGAGGGCCTCGGGAGTGTCCTCAAACAGGAACCGGATGGTGCGGCCCCGGCTGGTCGTGTTGTCGATGACCTCGGCCGAGAGTTCCTCACCGAAGCAGATCTTGTTGCCCACCCGCACCTTCCGCGCGGGCTCTACGATCACGTCCCACAGGCGCGTTTCGGCGTTGAGTTCGCGGAGCAGAAAAACCTCGACACGCGCGCCGGTCTTCTCTTTGGCTCCGACCATGCGCGCCGGGAACACCTGCGTGTCGTTAGCCACCAGCACGTCGCCGGCACTGAAGTACTCGGGCAGATCGGCGATTGAGCGGTGCTCTATCTCACCCGTCTCCCGGTACACCACCATGAGCCGCGCCGATTCGCGGGGCTCGGCCGGATACGCCGCGATCAACTCCTTCGGATATCCGTAGCCGAACTCCCTAAGCTTATGCGGAATGGTGTGGCGCAGAAGACGCGACGCGGTGGCAACATGCATACGGTAGGGATTCCGTTTGCGGGAACCGGGAAGCGCCCGGCGGCGCGCGGCAACGAACCTGCGCTGCGCATCGGAGACCGGCAGGCGTCGTGTACGGGGGCGCTAATATAGATGCGCGTTCGCCCTGTGCAAAGCTTTTGTGAAGGGGTTTTTGAAGAGCGAATTGCTGCGCAAACATCAACCCAATCAGCACTTCGCCGGGAGCACCTTCCCTTCAACCTCACCGAACCCCACCCGATAACCATCGCCCTGGGCATATCCGGTCATGATGAGCCGGTCGCCGTCCTGCAGGAACTTGCGCTCCTCGCCGGAGGGCATGGCGAGCGGCTTCGAGCCGCGCCAGGCGAGTTCGAGCATACTGCCGTAACTGTCGGGCGTTTCGCCGCTGATGGTGCCGGAGCCCAGCAGATCGCCGGGCCGCATGTTGCAGCCGTTTACCGTGTGGTGGGCCAGTTGCTGCTCGGGGCTCCAGTAGAGGTAGCGCGCGCTCGAGTGCGAAATCTGGTGCGGGCCTATCCCCTGCTCGCGCATTTGCGCGGTCTCCAGAAGCACATCCAGTTCGAGGTTGAGACAGCGCGGCTCCTGCTGCCGGAGGTAGGGCAGCGGCGCAGGGTTGCCGGCGTCGGACGATTGCGGCTCGCCGTCCACGCGGAAGGGAGCCAGCGCATCGTATGGGACGATCCAAGGGCTGATGCTCGTGGCGAAGTTCTTCCCCAGGAATGGCCCCAGGGGTACGTATTCCCACTTTTGGATGTCTCGAGCGCTCCAATCGTTTAGCAGCACGAAACCGAAAATGTGCTCGTGGGCGTTGCCGATGGAGATGGGTTCTCCCAGCGCATTCCCCTTCCCGACGACAGCCCCCAACTCCAGCTCAAAATCAAGCAGGCGGCTCGGGCCGAAGACCGGCGGCTCGTCGTCGTTCGGGCGCGTCTGCCCCATCGGGCGCACCACATCGGTCCCGCTCACCACCACGGACGACGCGCGGCCGTGGTAGCCAACCGGCATGTGGAGCCAGTTAGGCATCAGCGCGTTCTCGGGGCCGCGGAACATGGTGCCCACGTTGGTCGCGTGCTGCCGCGAGGCGTAGAAATCCGTGTAGTCGCCGACTTCCATGGGGAGGAGCATCCGTACGTCGGCCTGTGGGATCAGCGCCGCTTCTCGCAGTTTCAGGTCTTCGCGAAGCGCAGCGTCACCTTCGTTGCTCAGCAAATCCTGAATCCTCTTCCTCACCGCTCGCCATGCAGGCTGCCCGAGCCCCATAAAGGCATTCAGGGTGGCCGACTTGAACGGAAACGTCTGCTTCAACTCCGGTAGATCCAACAAGCCCATCTCCTCGATGAGCGCCAGGTCGAGCGCCATGTTGCCGATGGCTACACCAATTCGCGGGCCGTGTACATCGGGCCTTGAAAAAACACCATACGGCAGGTTCTGGATGGGAAAATGCGAGTCGGCCGCAACGTAGATGAATGAAGGCATTGGTTTGGTTTGAAGGTTTCAGGTTAGAAGGTTGAAGGTTTGAAAAACGTAGGGGCGAGATAAATCTCGCTCTTGCCCCATGAGGGTTCGAGAGCAAGATCCGGGAATGCATACCCTCATACTCTCACACACTCACCCTCTCATACACGAGCGGAAGCGGTGTCCAACATACCGAGCGCGACCAAATCCTCTCGGGGCTCGTCGAACGAGCACGAACCGAAGGTGGTCGCAAAGTGTGCGCGGGCGTCGGCGATGTCCGCTGCCGATGCACTCCAATCCGTCCAGTCAAAACCGTCGTCGGAGAAAGCGAAATGTTCGGCGTGCTCATCGGCCAGCATGCGCTCCAACGTGGACGAGTCGAAGCCATGAAGCCGAGCGAGGATCGCGCCGCCAAATACGTTCAGGAAGCCGTGCATCATCGCTTCTACCGACTCCGCGTAGTGCCGTACCGGATGGTGAAGCCCTGCCGTTGCCTTGAACGGAACGTCGGCGTCGCGGCACATCAGAATGGCCAACGCTACAGCCTCAATGCCGGGGAAGGCATCGGCCGTCACACCGCCACACCGGAGCTTGAACCCAAACGCGTCCTCGCCTGCATCTGAGTTGGCGTCGGCAATGGCCCGCACGGTTTTTTCTACCCCTGCCTCCCACCGCTCGCCCGTGAGCGGCGCCTCAAAAAAAGCGCGGGTCGGGGCGCTCAGCTTTTCGGCGAATGCGCCGTGGTACTGAGCGAGCAGATCCGCCATCGCCGCAGGATCCAGATAATGGGGCTGCAGTTTGATCTCAAACCGATCGGCCGCCACGCGCCCTTCATTGCGGATCTCAAACTCACGCGCACCGGCAACCGTGGCTTGGGCGGCATCGAAAACGTCCATCTGTAACGCCGGAAGGCCCAGTACAGAGAAACGAAAGGGCTCGCCCTCGGCGAACAACGCTGCGTAGGCATCCAACTCCGTGAGCCTAGCAACGGGGATGATGAACCGCCCAAGCATCCACGCGTCGGGCTCTCCCCGAGACTGCACATACTCGCGGATGGCCGCGTCGAGTTCGAGCCGCGCCGGGGGGAAGAGGCCCGCGTAATCAATGAGGCCTTCCATGAAGGCCCGAAGGCTAGGCGTCATAATAGTGGTCTCTGATTTTACTGGCAGTAGTGACGGGGAGGAGCGATTGCAGTACGGTTCCAGTCCGCAGTTGCGCAGCAGAAACCATATCGGATGAGGCGGCAGAGTGCGTTCCGGCCGTGCAGCGCGCTGCTGTACGCTTGTGGAGGGTGGAAGATAATCGTAGCTTCTTGAGGCTGTCCGACCTGTTTTTTTCGGAGTGATGTTCCCGATACACAGCCGGATTTATCAGGACTGATTCCCTTTCCCGCACCACCGCCATGCGTTTGCTATCCCCCACCCATTTCCTCGTTGCACTTGTTGTCGCCGCAGCACTGCTCGGAGGCGCCGACGGTTGCTCCTCCGACCCCAACGTTACGAGCGCCAAGCTTTACATCCAACAGGAAGACTATACGGCTGCGCTTACCAGCCTGGAGACGGCGCTCGCCGAAAACCCGGACAATGCCGAGGCACTTGCGCTGAAGGGCCGTGTTCTTCATTTGCAAGCCAAGAATATCGCGAACCCGATGGACCGGCACCCGTTGGTTGAGCAGATGATGGCGGCGCTAAACCGCGCCGACGCCCTCGAGCCCGGCGACGCGGAAGTTGCAGTCATACGCCACTCCGCGTGGGCCGACGAGATGAACTCCGGTATGCCCCTTTACCATGAGAGCGGAGGAAATGAGGAGAGCCTCACCCAAGCCATTCAGGCCTTCGAAAATGCGATTTACATTCAGCCGGACTCCTCCTACGGCCACTATTATCTGGGTCTCGCGCATCTGGCGAATGGCAATGCCGATGACGCTATCGCACCGTTTGAGACGGCGATCGCATCAGGCGGCGGCGATGCCGGTGCCTACCTGTATTGCGGCAGGGCGCTTCTGGCTACGGGAAGCAACGGATCGCGTGCGCTTGAGGTGCTCGAAGAAGGCGCGGGGCTCTACCCGGATGACGAACCCCTCCGAGCCGAACTTCTGAACGCCTACGCGGCCACCGGCCAGACCGATCGGGCCCTTGCCGCCTATGAGGACGCCATAGCCCGCGACCCCGATAGCGCGGTTCTTCGCTACAACTACGGTTCCACCCTCCTGCAAGCGGAGCGCTTCGATGATGCAATCATTCAACTCGAACGCGCCATCGCCCTTGAGCCGGATAATGCGAACACGCAGTACAACATGGGTGCTGCCTACCAGAACAAGGCCACGGCAGTCAATGCGCAGTTGATCGAGACGGACGACGACGCGGAGGCGCGCCGCCTTCGCACCGAGCGCGACGGGCTTCTGGAGCAGGCACTTCCTTATCTATCCAATGCCCGCCAACTTACCGAGAGAACCCTCTCTTGTACTCCTGATCCGCGCTACCACTATGACGCGAGTACACAGAGGTGCCGTGACACGGAGACTGACCAGTTTGCGCCGAATGCTTCGTGCCCATGTAGCGAGGTCGGTGATATTTGTCATGCTCTCTTCCAAGTTTATGCCCAACTAGGCCGTACAACTGAGGCTGAGGAAGCCAGCGAATGCGCTGGACTCGATATGAACTGACCTCCAACCGTTTCTGGATTGTCGCGGGGACGTGGTACAGTACCGCGTCCCCGCTTTTTTTCAAGTATGGGGGTATGAGTGGATGAGAGTGTGGGAGAAGGATGCCCTCTGACTTTACGCCATCCCCATTACGTCACGCCGATGTCTTCTTCAAGCACGCCTGATCTCTCCACGACGGCCACCACCGAAAACGGCTCGGCCTCCCACACGACGCCCGGCTTCGGCACGCGCGCCGTCCACGCGGGCCAGCAGCCGGATCCGTCTACCGGCGCCATCATGCCGCCGGTTTACTTCACGAGTACGTACGTGCAAGATGCCCCCGGCGACCATAAGGGGTATGAGTATGCACGCGTCTCCAACCCCACGCGAACGGCCCTCGAAGCCAACTTGGCCGCGCTGGAAGGCGCCGAGCATTGCATAGCCTTTTCGTCGGGCATGGCGTCCATCGATGCGTTGCTGAAGACGTTCACACCGGGCGACCATATCGTCTCGACCAACGACCTCTACGGCGGCACCTTCCGCCTGATGACGCAGGTCTTCGAGCCGTTCGGGCTGCGCTTCACGTTCGCCGATCTGGCTGACGTGGACGCCGTTGCCGAGGCCATCACACCGAACACGAGACTGCTTTGGATCGAGACACCAACGAACCCGCTTCTGAAGGTGTTCGACATCGCGGCCCTCTCCGAACTGGCGCACCGCACCAACATTACCGCGGGTGTGGATAATACCTTTGCCTCGCCCTATCTCCAGCAGCCGCTGGCGCTCGGCGCCGACCTCGTGATGCACTCCACCACCAAATACCTCGGCGGCCACTCCGATGTTGTGGGTGGCGCCATCATGACCAACAGCGACGCGTGGAACGAGAAACTGCGCTTCCTGATCAAGAGCGCTGGCGCAGCGCCGGGCCCAATGGACTGCTTTCTGCAGCTCCGTGGTATCAAAACGCTGCACCTGCGGATGGAACGGCACTGCGAGAACGCTGCGGCCGTTGCCCGCTTTCTCCGTCCGCACCCGAAAGTGGCGGATGTCCGCTGGCCCGGTTTCGAGGATCACCCCGCACACGACCTGGCCAAACGGCAGATGCGTGATTTCGGCGGCATGGTGTCGTTCGTCCTAAAGGACGACGCGCCCGAAACAGCCTACCGCGTTATGGCCGCGACAAAGGTCTTCGCACTGGCAGAAAGTCTCGGTGGTGTAGAGAGCCTCATCTCGCATCCGGCCTCGATGACCCACGCCTCCATCCCTGCCGAAAAACGCCGGGCATCCGGCCTCTCGGATTCGCTCATCCGCCTGTCGGTGGGTATCGAAGACGAGGCCGACTTGATTGCTGATCTGGAGCAGGCGCTGGAAGCAGCCTGACTGCACCAAACGATTAGTACTTTCCCCATCGATTCTATTGCGTAGCCCGTAATACATGAGGGCGGCCATGCAACGGAATACGCACTACGGAATGGAACGAGCCGAAGCCAAAAACCGCGTCAACGACATCCTGTTTGGCCGGTTTGAGAGGTGGGCGCTGCCCCGTATGGCGAAACGCCTTCCGGCGTGGATAACGCCTGACAAGCTGACCCTTGTGGGCATAGCCGCGGCTTTCGGCGTCGGCCTGGGCTGCTGGCTGACCCAATACAGCCTCGACTGGCTATGGTTTTCCTCGGCGATGCTGGTCGTGAACTGGTGGGGAGACAGCCTCGACGGCACACTGGCACGCGTCCGGGGCATCCAACGCGAGCGCTACGGCTTTTACGTCGATCACCAGAGCGACGCCATCTCGATTATGCTGGTACTCGGCGGCCTCGGCTTGTCGCCTCTTATGCACTTGCCCCTCGCTATGGTCATCGTCATTGGGTATTTCTTGATGATGATCTTGGTGAGCCTCGTCACCATCGTCCGCGACGAATTCAAAATCTCGTTTGCTGGTCTCGGCCCTACCGAGGCGCGCGTGATTATGATTGTGGCCAACATCGCGGTTTGGGCCTTCCACAACCCGCACTTCGTTATTTCCGAGCAGTCGCTGACGCTTTACGATATCATTGGGCTGGTGGCAGCCGTGCTGCTCTTTCTGATCTACGCGGTGGCGAGTCTAAGAGAACGGGCCAAACTTGCTGTGTTGGACCCACCGCCAGAGTCGAATTTGAGGAAGTAGGAGGCTGTACATAGTCCTGAAAATCCAAGAATCAAATTCCAAGTACTAATTTCAGCCGGCCACATTGATTGCTTTGGCGCTTGGAATTTGAAATTTGGTGCTTGGCTTCCGTCTGCCTCCGTTACGAAGATTCGATACGCACGGAGTCGCCTATTCGTACAGGCCCTTCCTGAATTATACGTGCGTACCACCGCGCCCAGCCCGGCCGGCGCTCCTCGTCAATACGTTTGAAGACCCCATCCTTGAAGTACGCCGCGATGGTGCTACACGGCGATACGGCCTGGACCAACTGAAGGCGTGGCCCCTCCTCGCCTCCAATCTCGAGCACGGCGTCTGGGATCATCTCCCGCCAGTCAATCCCGGTCAGGGTGAGGTTTTCGCCGACGGCCCCTGGAAATATGGGATGGCCCTCTTCCTGCAGAAGGTGGATTTTCTCCAGCGAATAGACGCAGACGGCCCGTTCCGGCCCACCGTGGAGTTTGGGATGCAGCACGGCGTCGCCCTCCAGGCCATTGGTTGTTACGAACGCCTCCGGAACGCCCCCTTTCGGCACGCCGCCGCTGGAGATACTAACCTGGAAAATGCGGCCGCTCGTTGGCTTGGGCATGAATCGCATCAGGGCGTGTTAACAGTTAGCGAGTTGAGGTGAGTTCGACGACCCCGCGGTACTGCGGGGGAAGGCAGGATGACGTGTTTCGACAGACTCCTACAGCCCAAACACCCTGTTCACGGTGAAGCCAAGCCGGATATCTCCATCAAAGAAGTTATCTGAATTCTGCCCGATGGTCTGCTGTTCGACGGCGTACGGTGAGGCCGACATGAACAACTGAAACACGTGTCCGCCGGTGTCGATGGCTAACCCCACCGCCATCGCATTGGCCGTGCCGTCCGAGCGTGGCCCCACAACAGGCACATACTCGGCCAGCAAGGAAAAGTAGGATGACACCTGAATTTGCGCTCCCAACCCAACGGCAAACACGGTGTTTTTAGGCGTCAGAATGCCCTTCGGCGCGCGCTGCACAAACACGGTGTTGGCGTGCCCAACCATTGGCGCAACTTGCAGGCTGACGCGGTCTGAAAACCGCCGTGCAATCAGCAGTGCTCCACCGAAGCTCATCCTGTCGACAAAATCCATCTCGTCGGAACTGACGGTCGTAATGGCCGCGTTGCCGGAAACGGCCACCTGCACGGG
>JADFQN010000095.1 GCA_022561755.1 Bacteroidota bacterium | reverse complement strand
CAAAGCGACGCCCACGAGCAGGAGGATGACCTCCTCGCCTACGAGACCCTATTCGATCTCGACAACGATATCACGGAGGAGGACGTCGAGGAATTCCTCGAAGAGCAGGAAGCCGAGGAGGAGCTGAAGGAGAAAAAGCCGGGCTTCCTGAATCTCCAGACGGGGTCAGGACTCGTGGTCATCGTTATCGGGATGATCTACCTGATGCAGCAGGTGGGATTCTTCCCGCTCGGTTTTGCGCTCGGTGGGCTGGTTGCGTTCCTGCCGTGGCTGGCGGGTATCCTGATTATTCTGACCGGATTCGGCGTGCTGTCGTGGAGCCCAACGCGCCGCCGCCGCAAAGCTCGGCAAAAGGCTCGCGAGCGCCGGGCACGCAAGGAGCGCCAGCGGAAGACGCCGGCCGGCCGGCGCGCTCAGCAAACAGCTTCTCGAGCCTTCGATGTGGCAAAGAGAAGTGCGAGAAAAGCCGCTAGAGAGGCCGAACGTGCTTCAAGCCGTGTAGCGTCTGTCAGCCGTGTGGCGTCGCGCGCCAGCCAGCGCCGATCGCACGCGCGGAAGCACCTTGCCAAATCGCGCAAGAATAAGAAGATTGCCGGCGTCGCAGCAGGGATTGCCAACTTCCTGGGCATTGATGCCACACTCGTCCGCATTGCGTTTGTGATCGGCGCCATCTTTGGCAGTGGCGTCACGGTCCCGCTGTATCTGATTCTTGCGTTTGTCCTTCCCGTGGCTGAGGAGGAGGACGAGGATGACGACGACACGTTTGTCCGCATCGTCAAGGATTAAAAGGGCCTGCTAACACTCAATCGCAGTGGGCCACTTCGGGCCATTCTGGTCCGTTTCGGTGTCACACTCGTCGTCCGGGACTAGTGCCCCGACCTCCTCGTGCACCTCGAAACAGCCTTAAACTGTCCTGGAACTGACCTCACGCGCTAACTGTCAGCAGGCCCTAGGCTTACTCCTCCGGCATCGTTCCGGCCACGGCGGTACTCAGCGCCTCCGGCTTGAGGTAGTTCTCAATCGCTCTGTTGACCTCTTCGAGCGAGAGGGCCTTGACCCGTTCCGGGTAGTCGTCGAGATAGGAGACGGGAAACCCACGCTCGGCATTGACGAGAAGCCGCGCTGCCAACCCGCCCGTAGTAGCAAGGCCGACCACGTGGCTTCCGGCAATCGTGGTCTTTTTCTCGTTCAGCTCGTCGGCCGTGATGCCGCCGGCAACGAAATCGCGAACGACTTCCTGCGTGGCCTCGATGCCGCGCTGGAGGTTTTCTGAGGAAAGCGAGACATCAATTCGCCAGTAGCCGGTGTGCTCGATAGCGATGCCGGCCAGAGACGATCCGATGCCGTACGTCAACCCCATCTCGTCCCGGACGATCTGCATGAGCCGCGCGGAGAAGTTGCCTCCGAGCACTTTGTTTCCCACATAGAGTGCCAGAAAGTCGTCATCGTCGCGGCGCAGGTTGAGGGTGTGGCCCAACCGCACATCCAGATTCTGCTTCTCGGCCATGGGCACGCTTTCGTCGGCGGGAGTGACCACCTCTGCATCAGGCGCGAATTGCGCGGCAAGTCCATGCGCCGGCCAATCGCCAAGATGCGCCCGGACAGCCCCTGTCACAACGTCGGCGTCGAGATCTCCGGCGAACGTGATCCTCAACTCGTCGGAGCCAAAATGCGCTACGTGGTAGTCTTTGATCTGCTCCACGGTGAGCCTTTCAAGCTCGGCGAGTTCTTCCTGCAGCGAACGCACGTGGTTCGGATGATCCGTGCTGAAAAGACGACGTTTGAGCGCACCTGAAGCCTGCGCAGCCGTTGAATCCATCGCGTGCTGAACGCCTGCGATGGCTTTCGCCTGCTCCTTGGCGAACTCGTCCGGGTCAAGCAAAGGCTCGCGGAGTTGCTCGGCGAGAATGGCCAGTACGTCGGGGAGGTCTTCTTTCAAAACCATTCCGGAAAAGCCAACGCGGAGCGTATTCGGGTAGAAGGACAACTGCGCCCCACGGCCTTCGAGAGCCTCGGCTATGGCAAAGCGGTCGCGGCGCTGTGTGCCTTTGTCGAGCAGGTCGGCAACAAGGTGCTGCGCCAGGTCGTCCTCGGTTGTCAGGTTCGGCGCGGTTTGGAATGATCCGCGAAAAGACACCACATCGCGCACCTCGGTCGGGATCATCCAAAGCCTCGCGCCGCCGGCTTCGGCCTCTAGCGTGCGCTCGGCGAGCGTTTCGGTTACGGCCACGATTGTTGTCGCTTGAGTTAAATCGGTTAATCCTGTTCGGGGGATGCCTTCGGTTCCGATCGCGCCTTCTTCTCCGGGACTTTCTCTGCTGCAACCGGCTGCTTTCGGCTGGCTATCGCAAGACCAACCAGCCCCGTCAACATCAACGCGATGGCAATGAGTTGCGCCTGCGTAAACCCGAGCGCATACTGCGGGTTCAGGCGGATGATCTCGATCAGGAACCGCTCAATTCCGTTGAACATGAGGTAGATCGAGAACAGCCAGCCAGCCTTGAACGGATGATTCCTAATACCCCACAGAATGGCGAAAATTACAACGGTCATCATCGTCTCGTACAGCATGGTTGGATAGGCGCCTGTCACTATTTCCGGCGGAAGATCACAGGCGCGACCACCGAGAGGAACCCAGGTCGTAACATCCACCTCCAGGATGTTTCGCGGGAATGTCTCGCTCCAAAGAAAATCGGGAATCCAGCCGGGTTTCTGCGAAAGCGCCGAGCACGTCCCCCAGTCGCCGTCTCCCGCGAGGTAGCAGCCAATGCGCCCGATCCCGTAGCCAAGGATGAGCCCGGGCGCGATGCCGTCGGCGACGCGGAAGAACGGGAGCCCTTTCTTGCGCGCGTAGAGGGCAAGGGCAATAGCCGCGCTAATAAGGCCGCCGTAGAACGTGAGGCCCGCGGGATTGAAGATCAGCCCCATCGGATCAGCGGCGAAGCGATCCCAGTGGTCGATAATGTGGAACAGCTTGGAGCCCGTGATGCCGACGCCGGCCGCAATGAGCATCATCGTCCAAACGAGTGCGGAGGGGCTGACCGAAACTATCTTCTCGCGCCCCTTCTTGTCCTTCTCCTTGATCTGGACGGCGCTTAACTGGCCGAGGCCATACATCCTGTCGAACTCACGCTTCGTGAGGACGGCTGCCACCACGATGGCCGTAGCCACCATGAAGCCGAACGAATAGATCGGCAGCGGCAGGCTGAAGCCGAAGAGGTCTTGAAAGAGGTCGGTGAGGCGTGGGTACATGGGGCGCGAATACGTGATTATGTGATTACGTGATTCTGAGCGTGTGTGATCGGACAGCTCTTCACGTAATCATGTGTTCACGTAATCATTCAACTCAGGGTTCGGTTGGGGGACGAAGGCTGCTCACAATTTCGTCAAACGCAACCTCGCGCTGCTCCGAGGAATCGAGGTCGCGAACGGTTGCCGTGCCGGACGCAAGTTCGTTCTCGCCGACGATCACTGCGAAGCGGGCGCGTTGGCGATTGGCCTCCTTCATCTGCGCTTTCATCGAACGGCCCATGAGATCGTACTCGACGTGGAATCCGGCAGCCCGCAGATGCTGGGCCTTGGCAAATACCCAGTTCTGCGCCTCGGTGCCGAGCGCAACCATGTAGGCGTCGGGCCGATCCGGCTCAGGAAAGTCGTAATCGCTCGCCCGCATCGCGAGGAACAGCCGCTCGATACCGGCCGCCCAGCCCACGGCAGGTACGGGCTGCTTCCCTCCCACCGACTCCGCCAGTCCATCGTACCGGCCGCCTGCTGCAAGAGCACTTTGCGAGCCCAGGTCGTCCGACTCCAACTCGAACACGACGCCCGTGTAGTAGTCGAGACCACGTACGAGCAGCGGATCTTCCGTGCACGAGATGCCGAGCAAATCGAGGTGCTGCTTCACGGCGTCGAAGTGGGCGCGGGCTTCGTCGCTAAGGAATTCGGCGATGCGCGGCGCATTGGCGAGGAGCAGGCGTTCGTCCTCGCTCTTGGTGTCGAGGATGCGGAGAGGGTTGGTTTCGAGGCGCTGCCGGCTCGTTTCAGAGAGCCGGTCGCGGAAGGGCTCGAAGTAGGACTTGAGGGCGTCCCGGTACCGCGGCCGCAAATCCGCGTCGCCGAGTGAGTTGATGCGAAGCCGCGTTCCCGTGATTCCGAACCCATCGTAGACGGCCCTCAAGCATGCAATGGCTTCGGCATCGGCCATGGGGCCATCGGCGCCGATCAGTTCAACCCCAAACTGGTGGAACTGCCGAAAACGGCCTTTCTGCGGGCGCTCGGCCCGAAAGCACGGCCCGAGGTAGTAGAGCCGCTGTGCGCGTCCGCGCTGGCCGAGGCTGTGCTGGAGGTACGAGCGCATCACGGGCGCCGTCACCTCGGGGCGGAGAACATACTCCTCATCGCCACGCTGCACGACAAACATCTCCTTTTGCACGATGTCGGTCGTCTGGCCCACTCCGTGAGCGATGAGGCCGAGCGGCTCCAGAATCGGCGTGCGGATCTCTTCAAACCCAAACCGCTTCATCACCTCGTGAACACGTGCCTCCACATGCCGCCAGATCGCACTTCCGGGCACAAACTGCTTCCCAGCTTCTTGCGTGTCGGGGAGGATATCGAACGTGCCGCGAATGGTCTGAAACATGAGCAATCTGTACTAGCCAAGAGGGGATCGGCAAGGTTGGTGTGACCAGTGCAGCCACACACGCTACGATCAGCCGTACGCCTCCTCGGCCATCCTGAAGACGACTAAGACTTCCTCTTCACTATCAGCGTCAAGCAAGCGCGACCGAAAATCTCCCTCGTTCATCATCCGCGAAATTCGGGCGAGCAGCCGGACGTGCTCGACGCGTTCATTCTCCGGCCCTACGAGAAGCAGGATGAGCCGCACGGGCCCACCATCCAGCGCACCGTATTCCACAGGATCCTTGGTGACGGCGAAAGCTACGAGGGTGTCCGAGACGGCAGTCGTCCGCGCATGGGGGAGCGCCAATCCTTTCCCCACGCCTGTAGACATGACTCTCTCACGGGCGAAAACATCGGTGCGGAGTTGCTTGAGATCGTTGACTTCCGGCGACCCACCCAGCAGATCAACTACCGCATCGATCGCGTTTTCCTTGGTCCCTACGTCCAGCCCAACGCGGATGCGCTCCGTCGTCAGCAAACCGGAAATAGTGAGCGATTTGGTAGGGATCACGACAGGTTCCATCGAGAGGAGATGAGCCGCTGAAGATAAGAGGGAGCGTACAACGTGATTACGTGATGTACGTGATTACGTGGGCGGGGAAAACGGAAGGCAGAAGACAGAGGACGGAATCTGGATATCGGATTTGGGATATGGGATTTCGGATGTTCAGCGGCCGAGGAAAGGACGAAGGAAGGAAAGGAGGGAACTTTTCTGAATTGGCTTTTCATCCTTCATCCTTCATCCTTCATCCTTCATCCTTCATCCTTCATCCTTCATCCTTCATCCTTCATCCTTCATCCTTCATCCTTCATCCTTCATCCTTCATCCTTCATCCTTCATCCTTCCACCGCGCGGAGTCGTTCCAGCACGAACGCCATGTCCTCGGGCAGCGGGGCTTCGAAATCGAGGGCATCTCCGGTCTTCGGATGGCGGAAGCCGAGCGTATGTGCGTGGAGGGCCTGCCGAGGCATCCGCTTGAAGAGGTTCCGGAAGAACTGCTTGCGCTTTGTCGTCTCCGGGCCGGATTGAATGGCATCTCCCCCGTACGTCGTGTCGCCGAGGATAGGATGGCCGAAGTGCTTCGCGTGGACGCGGATCTGGTGCGTCCGGCCCGTCTCCAGTTTGAAGCGAAGCAGGGCGGTGTGTTGGAAGGCTTCGACGGTTTCGTAGTTGGTGGCAGCCCACTTGCCGCGCTCTTCAGGTACAACCGCCACCTGCTTCCTGTCCCGCGAACTGCGGCCAAGCCAAGTTTCAATCCGGCCTACCAATGATTCTGGAACTCCCCATACCACAGCCAGATAGCACCTCCGTATTGAGCGATCGATGAACTGTTTGGATAACTCCGAGTGCGTGAAATCGTCCTTCGCCACAACGAGCAAACCAGAAGTGTCTTTGTCCAGACGGTGCACGAGGCCTGGCCGGACGGTGAGGTCGCCAGCGAAGCGTGGAGCGGCCGTGGCGGTTGAGAGACCAACCTGGTCTTCATCGGCGTCATCCTCGAGCGCCTCCGCGCTAATGGCCGTGCCGCCGACGTGATGGAGCAGCGCATTCACCAGCGTCCCCGACCGATGCCCGTACGCCGGATGCACCACCATCCCGGCAGGCTTGTTGACAACCAGTAACCACTCGTCCTCAAAGACCACATCCAGCGGGATGTCTTCCGGAACCACCTCAATGGGCGGAGGGCGGAGGATGCGGCACACGATGCGGTCGCCGGGCTGAACGGGATGCGAGACCTTCGTTCGGGTGATCCCGTTTACGTCTACGTTTCCGTCGCGGATGCCACGTTGCACCTTCGCGCGCATCACGTTGGCCATTTTCGCGGTCAGGTAGAGATCCAGCCGCGTGCCCCCCTCCTGCCCAGGCGGCACATCGATCTGGATGGTGGTCTCGATTTTGCGTTCAGACACGGTGGCATGAATACATGATTACGTGATAACGTAACCAGACTGGACTCACGTAATCACGTCAATCACGTAATCACCTCCGAGAGGCAATCGCGACAGGCTTCCAGTACCGCCCCAATCTCCTCCTCCGTGTTGTAGGCATGAGGCGCGAACCTCAGTTTCCTGTCGCGGAGCGAGAGGTGGATGTTCTGGGATTGGAGGTGCGCGTGGAGGGCCTCCGGCTCCGGCACTTCAACCGTTACGATGCCGGAGGCATGGTCTGGATCCGCTGAGCCGAAGCGCCTGAGCCCCATCGCCTCCAGTCCATCGGCGATCATCCGGGCGTTCTCCAGCACTCGCTCTTCGACCCACTCCCAACCCGCTTCGAAGTGCAGCCCGAGAGCCGCATCCAACGCCACGCAACCGATCGCGTTGAGGGTACCCACGCGAAAGCGCGTGGCATCAGAGGGTGGAGTTCGTCGGTGAAGACTCCGAAATCATCCCAATCGATAGGGCCATTCTGCCAGCCACGAACCGGAAGCAGGCGTTCTTGCAGGGCTTCCGAGACGTAGATGAACGCGATCCCCTGTGTGGCCAGCATCCATTTCTGTCCACCGGAGGCCAGAAAATCGACTCCCGCTTCTTCCACATTCATCCTGAGCGCGCCGAGGCCCTGAATGGCGTCCACGGCCAACAGCGTATCGGTGCTATGGGCGAGTTCGGCGAGGGCTCTGAGATCACACCTAAATCCCGACAGAAACTGCACCCACGAGACTGCGAGCACGCGCGTTTCGGGGCACAGCGTTTGTGCTACATCTTCCAGCGAAAACGTGCCCTGCCGGGTCGGGATGAAGTCCACTTCAACGCCGTACCTCTCCCGTAAACCCAGCCACGGCTGCACGTTGCCCGGAAACTCGCAATCGGGCACCGCCACCCGGTCTCCGCGCTGCCAGGGGTAGCCGAGTGCCAGCACATTCAGTCCGTACGATGTATTGGGGGCGTATTCGATACGCTCACGCGAGCATCCTAGCAAAAGAGCGAGTCGTGTTCGGCCGCGCTCCAACGTTGGCATCACATCGAAATAATTGTTCGGGCGAGTGCGGTGGCGCTCTTCGAGAAAAGCCTTCACCGCGTCAATTACCGGCCTGGACAACGGCCCCGTAGCCGCGTGGTCCAGATAAACCATGCGCTCGGTGTGGGGGAAGTTGGAGCGGTAATCGGAGAGGTTCATCGTGTGGTATGCACGTGGCGATAGAAGATCGCACTCTCGCAATGCTCGAAACGAATCAGCTACAACCAACCCACGAACACACGCCGATCATCTCGCTCTTCCCGACTCGTCGGGAGAGAGGGCCGGGGTGAAGGGGCAACGTTCACTTCGATCTCTACGCCCTGAAAAACTGCTTCCCTGCCAATTGCCGCACGAGCCCCTTGAACTCCAGGCTCAAGAGGTACACGAGCGCAGACGGCGCGTCCAGCCCGGTCTCGGCGCAGAGCGCATCGAGGTGGATGGGCTCGGAGCCGAGGGCGTCGTACAGCTTCGCTTCGGCGCGGTTCAGGTCGGTTGGCTCCGGCTGAGCGGCAGGGGCACCGCGCGCCGACACAGCGTGCGCCGATGCGGCCTCGGCAAAGCCTCCCAGTTCCTCCAGCACGTCCTCCACGTTCATTACCAGCGCGGCGTGGCCTTTCCGGATGAGGTGGTTCGTACCCGACATCTCCGAATGAAACGGCGCAGGTACGGCAAACACCTCGCGGTTCTGCTCGATGGCCTCGAAGGCCGTGATGAGCGCCCCGCCCGATTCGCGGGACTCGGCCACGAGCGTTCCGAGCGATAGCCCGGCAATAATCCGGTTGCGGCGCGGGAAGTTTGTCGCGTCGGGATTCGCGCCCATCGGAAACTCGGAAACGACGGCGCCGCAGTCCTCGTCGATAATGCGGCGGATAACCTCGTGGTGCGCGGCCGGATAGATCCGATCGACGCCGGAACCGAGCACCGCGATCGTTCGGCCGCCTGTGTCGAGCGCTGCGCGTTGGG
This sequence comes from Bacteroidota bacterium, assembly GCA_022561755.1. Lineage (GTDB taxonomy): Bacteria > Bacteroidota > Rhodothermia > Rhodothermales > Rubricoccaceae > JAHEJB01. The sequence continues at coordinate 3,721 of JADFQN010000095.1, read as the reverse complement.
CGGCGATGTCGATGCCATACGCGAGGCCGCTGACGATGGTGAACCCGCGCTCAACCAATCCTCCGGCAAAGTGCTCGGCCGCACGGCGCCCATAGTCGGTAGCCTTGCGCGTGCCGACAATGGCGATGGCCTGATCGTCCTCCGGCGCAAGCTTTCCGCGCACCCACAGAAACGGTGGAGGGTCGTAAATCTGCATTAGGAGAGCGGGAAAGCGAGGATCGTGCATCGTGATCAACTCCGCGTCGACTCGTTCAGCAGCTTCAAACTGCTTCTCTATCGTTCCATCGTCCTCAAACTTCAGGATGGCCTCGGCAGTCTGCCGCCCCACGCCGTCCACCGCCTTAAGTTGCCGCATCGGTGCAGCCAGCACAGCCTGCCCAGAGCCCATCACCGCCACCAGCGAGCGAATCCGCCCGGGTCCGATGCCCGGCACCATCGCCAGCGCCACCAGCGCCCGCTGTTCGGCGGGGTCGGCGGGGTCGATGACGGGAGCAGGTGCTCCGGGGAAGAGAAGCATGGATCGGGCGTCTGAAACGGTCCATCTAGCGCAGAACTCAAAACCGCCCCCTTGAGGGGCTGTCGGATTGGCTGGAAGCTGCGCGAACTGACGGCAGAAACCAACTACTGTACTGGATCACCGCCTATCTCCGCTCCACCGGACGGCGAGGCGGAGATTTGTCCCCCTTGGCAAGGGGGACAGTTTCTGAAGCAAAGCGAAAAAACAGGGGGTGGAATGGCTGGGAGAAATAAAGGAGCGCTGAAGCAACACCCTCCGCCTCGCCAGCTCGGCACCTCCCTAAGAGGCTGTTGAAATACTACGCCGTAAGCGAGGTAAGCGAATCTTGGCCGAGATCGAGGCGCGAAATCGCAGGCGAATCGGTGATTCGTTGAGTATTTCGCAACGCAGAGATCGGGCAAGAGGCGCCGCCGCAGGTAGGTGGAGTTTTATAACAGCCTCCTAAAGGGAGGAGTTGAAAAGGTAGCCACAGACTGTGACAGCTCCCGTCAGTCCTGCGTCAGAGCGCGGCCTGCTTGGCGGCTTCGATGACGGCCCAGAGCCGCTCCTTCAGGACATCCAGGCCCAGATGCGCAACGGCTGAAACCGGCAGCACCTCCACATCCTCCGGAAAGCCTGCACGAACCTCACTCACCCACTCCTCCAGCATGTCGGACGGCAGCAGATCGGTTTTTGAAAGGACGACGACACGAGGCTTGCTGAGCAGTTCGGGATCAAACGCCTTCAGTTCGCCGAGCAACGTCCGGTACTGGGCTGCGGGCTCGTCCTCGTCTGACGGGATGACAAACAACAACACGGCATTCCGCTCGATGTGCTTCAGGAATTGGATGCCGAGGCCCTTCCCCTCGCTCGCGCCTTCGATTATGCCGGGGATGTCCGCCATCACGAACGAGCGGTAATCGCCGACGTAAACCATGCCGAGATTGGGCGCAAGCGTGGTAAACGGATAGTCAGCCACCTTTGGCCTCGCCGCCGAGATCGCTGAGATCAGCGTACTCTTTCCGGCATTGGGAAAGCCGACGAGCCCGATATCCGCGAGGAGCTTCAACTCCAGGGTTACCTCACGCTCCTCGCCGGACTCGCCGGGCTGGGCATACTGAGGAGCCTGCCGCGTGGCGCTCTTGAAGTGCGTGTTCCCGAGACCACCCTTGCCGCCCTGCGCCAGCACCAGTCGCTGCCCGGTCTCGGTGATCTCCCCGAGGTTCTCGCCCGCATCGGTATCTCGTGCAATGGTACCCAGCGGCACGCGCAGCACGATGTCGTCGCCGCTTTTCCCTGATTTCATCCCGCCCTGCCCCGGCTTGCCGTTTCCGGCGAAGTGGTGACGGTTGTAGCGGAGGTCGAGGAGCGTGTAGAGGTTGGGGTCCCCCTCCAGAATCACGGAGCCCCCTGCCCCACCGTCGCCGCCGTCCGGACCGCCGTGCGGCTCGTACTTCGCCCGCCGGAAGGAGCGCGACCCGGCCCCGCCCTTGCCGCTCCGCACGGAGATGGTTACGTAATCGACAAACTTCAAGGCTATTGCGTGTTTCGTATTCCGTATCGGACAAGCAGGGCGGCTAACTTAGTTGTGACTTCTACGCAATACGCAAAACGAAATACGCAATACGTGCAAAAGCGCGTCACCATCTACACCGACGGCTCGTGCAGCGGCAACCCCGGCCCCGGCGGCTGGGCGGCTATCCTGATGTTTGGAGAACACGAACGGGTCATTACCGGCTACGAGAAACAAACGACCAACAACAGGATGGAACTCGCGGCTGTGATCGAGGCGCTGGCGGTGATGAAGGAGCCCGTCCATGCGCGTGTGCATACCGACAGCGCCTACATCGCCAACGCGTTCAACCAGAACTGGATTGAGGACTGGCTCCGGCGAGGCTGGAAAACCTCGAACAAGAAGCCCGTCAAGAATCGCGACCTGTGGGAGCGGCTAATTGAACTCACGAAGACCCACACCGTGGAGTTCGTAAAAGTGAAGGGCCACACCGACGACGACATCAACAACCGCGTGGACGGGCTCGCAGTGATGGCATTGGAGGATGGACGGAGGGGGTAGGTAGTACTGTGTGTGCTAGTGTTGACCCGCCAGTCTCGGTAGTCTATTGTTAGTACCCTGTACAAAACCTGCCCCCATCTCGTTCACCCCCTGATTTTATTTCAAACCGAGTTGCTCCCGGTAATGCGCATCCTCCGTGCTGTTGAGTTGCCAGTACGGTAACATCTCGCGCTCTTTGATCGTCGCGCGTGTGGTCAACATCTGTCGCCCTTCGCCAAAGCCCGACATCCCCGTTTCTTCCCACCCGGAAATCTGATGGGGGAAATCGGCAGCGAAAAAGATGGTGAGTGTACGATCCAGATCAGGATAGTGGATGCGGTAGTTGCGTCGGCCATCGTCGCCGGTCAGCGAAGCCGTGGCGTCGTACGGCTGCAAGTCGAGGTGGCTCATCCGCTGGTAGACGGCGCTCGGGATCAACTGGAGGTCGCCGGTTGGCAACGCATCGGGGTTAATGCGGATGAGCGCCCAGAGGCCGTCCTCAGGCATCACGTCGGCGAGTTCGCCATCCTGATCGCCCTCGCTTTCAAAGTAGGAGAAGAGCCGCGCCCGGTAGCCGCTGTCCGAGCGATTCAACTGCGTAAATGTGTGGCCGCACCACTCCTGCGAACTCCCCGTGACCTTGATCGGCATCGGCCCCTCGCTCACCGGCGTGAAGACCGAGGTCATCATTGAGTAGGGGTAGATGCCCGTGTAGAACTTGCGCGTATGGTTGAGCTTCAGCACCGTTACCTCGTCATCGCCCGCCTCTCCACTAACATTCAGTTTGACCTGCTTCGGGCGCGAGACGGGTTCGGTGACGAAGATCAGCACGGCCTCGCCGCTGTGGATTTCGCCGTAGCGCGCCTGCTCCAGGTCGTATGAGGTGATCTCCGCCAGCCCCTGGTACCAGTAGTCGCCGAAGTCGTCGGAGGCAGGACCAACCCATTCCGCAGTGGTCACAGGCTCGGAGCCCACGTCCTGCCCGGGCGCTTCAGGTGCGCAGGCGAAAAGCAGAACTACAGGGAGAAGGAAGAAACAGCGCATCGTGGTTCGGAAAGGATTCGACTGACGTTACGCACTGCTCCACCTGCTGATCCTCACGATGCGGTCGTGCGTCCGTCTTATCCGGAGTCATCTGAACCGCACCCTGCCAGTGAGTTCGCTGTCGCTGC
>JADFQN010000094.1 GCA_022561755.1 Bacteroidota bacterium | reverse complement strand
TCGTTTCGGCCTCGGGAAGAGCGCGGATCACCAAGAAGGGAGACACTATCGGCTACACACCAGAAACCGGTGATGCCCTGGGGTATGGACCCACACCACAACACCACGACAGCGATGGCTGGCTGCGGGCCACCATCGACAGCCCGCATCCTGACGGCCCGGTACAGCTGCTCCAGTTGTTCGGCAGCCATCGGACAGGGGACCTCATAGTTTCGGCCGAGCCGGGGACCGATCTCCGATCAGATTGGGAGGTACCGGAACACCAGGCCGGGCACGGAAGCTTGGCGGCCGACCAGATGTTGTGTTTGGCGGCCTTCAACCGACCGGTGGCCGGTCCCATACGCGCGGTGGACACCTTCCCCATGGTTCTGGAGCATCTGGGCTACGGCATCCCGCCAGGTATCGACGGCCGGCTGCATCAGCGGGCGGTAGGGCGGTACGGCGGTGCGGCGGTAGGACGAGCACGTATCAGAAGTTCGTCGCTTCAGCGACAGTAGCCGAGCCTCGGCTTCAGCCGAGGTCACGAGGGCGGCGGTAGCCTGACAGCCAGCTACCGCCCTTCCCTAATCACCCTTCACCCTTCACCCTTCACCCTTCAACGAAGCCGCTTCCCACCCGAGCAGTGCGGCCTTTCTCGCGGAGCCCCAGCGGTAACCGCTGATGGCCCCCGACTTGCGCAGGACGCGGTGACAGGGTATCAGATAGCCGACAGGGTTCCTTGCGATGGCGCTCGCCACAGCGCGCGAGGCAGTGGGGCGGCCGAGGAGTGCGGCCACATCATCGTAGGCAAGGGCGCGGCCGGGAGGAATGCGTAGCAGCGCCTCCCAAACCTTGAGTTGGAAGTTGGTGCCACGCAGCAACACGGGGATCGAACCGGCGGGCTCGCCCTGGATGGCCGCGGTCATCAACTCGACGTAGGGCGTGGTTGCGCCGGCGTCCTCAACCAGCTCTGCCTCTGGCCACACCTTTGCTAACTCGGTTACCGATTCCGCCTTCTCACCCTCGCCAATGAAACTCAGCTTGCAGATGCCGCGCTGGGTAGAGGCGATGAAGCAAGGGCCAAAGGGCGAGTCGTGAACGCCGTAGGCGATCCGGAGTGCCAACCCATTCGTCTTGAACTCGCCCGGCGTCACGGCATCCACGGTAACGAACAAATCGTGCAGGCGGCCGCCTCCAGACAACCCAGCCTCAAATGCTGTTTCGAGCACACTCCGCGATTCATCCAGCAGTGTCTTCGCATAACCCAGCGTGAGGTACTGGAGGAAGCGCTTGGGCGTCACGCCGGCCCAACGCTTAAACAATCGCTCGAAGTGATACTCGCTTAATCCAACGTGAAAGGCTACTTCAGCGAGGCGCGGCTGCGCCCTTTGATGGTCCAGAACAAACTGGATGGCCTGTTCGACTCGGGCGTAATCGGTGAACTGAATAGCGTGCAGCTCCATTCAAACAGTCTACCGCAGCACTGCGCTAAGAACGACCCGAATCTTGCGCTACGCCTTCGCCTTCTTCTTCGCACGCCCTCTTCCTCTGCCCTTCTTGGCAGCCTTCTCGTTGATCAGCACGACCGCCTCTTCGAGGGTGATCGAATCCGGGTTCATGTCTTTCGGGATCGTCGCGTTCGTCTTCCGGTGCTTCACGTACGGCCCGTAGCGGCCGTCGTAGACGCCGATGGGCTCGTTGGTGTCGGGATGATTGCCGAGCGTGCGCAGCGGCTCGTTCTTCTTTTTCTTGGCGGCAAGCAGTTCGAGCGCCCGCTCAAGGCCCACATCCAAAACGTGGTCTTTTTTGAGCGATGCAAACGAAGAGCCGTGCTGCACGTAGGGGCCAAAACGCCCAATGTTGGCCTTGATGGGCGAACCAGTCTCAGGATGCTCACCGAGCGTACGCGGAAGCGTGAGCAGGCGCACTGCCACGTCGAGGTCTACGTCGGCAGGCTCGGTTCCCTTCGGCAGCGAGGTCCGCTTGGGTTTGCCCTCCTGGTCGTCGTCGCCGAGCTGCACGTACGGCCCGTACGGCCCCTGCTTGAGGAGCACAGGCATGTCGGCCTCGGGGTGGATGCCGAGGACGCGCTCGTCTTTGCCGGTGGTGATGAGTTCATGGAGCTTCTCCTTCGTCACGTCGGAAGGCGCGAGGTCCGCAGGCAACGAGGCCGTCTGGCGCTCGCCGTCAATTTCGCCCTCCGTATACGGCCCGAACTTGCCCACGCGGATCACATACGGCTCCCACTTCGCGTGCGTCAATGTGGAAACGCCGCGCGCGTCGATGGACTCCAGCCCTTTCTCTATTTTCCGTTCGAGGCCATCTTCTCCATTAAAAAACTCCTCCAGATACGGCCGCGCCTTGGTTTTCCCGACGGCGATGTCGTCCAGCACCTCCTCCATCCGCGCAGTAAAGCGGGCATCGACGAGGCGCTCGAAGTTCTCCGAGAGCAGTCGGTTCGTGGCGAAGGCCGTGAAGGTTGGGATGAGTTGGTTCTTGTCGCGCCGCGTGTAGCCGCGCCGTACGATGGTGTCGATAATGGAGGCGTAAGTAGACGGGCGGCCGATGCCGTCAGCCTCCAACGTGCGGACGAGCGTGGCATCCGTGTATCGCGCGGGCGGCTTTGTTTCGTGGCCTTCCGCCTCAATGCGGTCGCAGGCGGGCGTGTCGCCTTCCTTGAGGTCGGGCAGCGGCTGATCGCGGTTGTCGAGGGCGGCTTCGGGGTCATCGGATCCTTCCACGTAGGCACGAAAAAACCCAGGGAACTCTACCACCTGCCCGTTCGCGCTGAATGTAGCTCTGTCGCCGCCGCCCTCGGCGATGATCGTTGCGCGTGTCTGGCGCAGGCGGGCCTCCGCCATCTGGCTCGCGACGGTGCGCTTCCAAATGAGGTCGTAGAGTGCACCTTCCATACCGTCAAGACCGAGTTCCCCCTTCGTCTTCATCTCCGTACCTGCCGGGCGGATGGCCTCGTGAGCCTCCTGCGCGCTTCGCGTCTTCGCGCTGAACTGACGTGGCTCGGGCGAGAGAAACTCGTTACCGTAGCGCTCACTCACGGCGCTCCGGCTGGCCTGGATGGCTTCTGCGGACAGCGTCGGCGAGTCGGTACGCATGTAGGTGATGAGGCCACGCTCGTACAACGCCTGCGCCACCTGCATCGTTCGGTGCGCCGGTAGACCGAGCTTGCGGTTGGCCTCCTGTTGCAATGTGGACGTAATAAACGGTGCCGACGGGCGGCGGCGAACCTGCTTGTGTTCGACTTCCGAGACCGTCCACGAACCGTTTTTAAGGCGTCCGGCGAGGCTCATAGCGTCGTCTTCGCTGAGAGTAAGAGCCTTGTTGCCTTCCTTGAGTCGACCCGTGTTTTCGTCGAAGTCGCGGCCGGTGGCGAGTTTCTGATCGCCAAGGTGCGTCATGGCGGCCTCGAAGCGCTCGCCATCCAACCCCAATGCCGCCTTGAGATCCCAATAACTCGCAGACATGAAGTTCAGGCGCTCCATCTCGCGCTCTACCAACAGCTTCACGGCTACGCTCTGAACGCGGCCGGCCGAGAGCTTGGGCGCAATCTTCTTCCACAACAGTGGTGAGATGGAATAGCCCACGAGCCGGTCGAGGATGCGGCGAGTTTCCTGCGCGTCCACGAGGCCGGTGTCGACCTCGCGCGTGTCTTCCAGAGCGCGGAGGATGGCGTCTTTCGTGATCTCGTGGAACACCATCCGGCGCACGGGCACCGTCGGCTTGAGAACCTGTATGAGGTGCCACCCGATGGACTCGCCCTCGCGGTCTTCGTCCGTTGCGAGGATCAACTCATCCACTTCTTTCAGCGCATCCTTGAGGTGCTTGACGATCTTCCTCTTGTCGCGCGGCACCACGTAGAGCGGCTCGAAGCCCTCCTCCACGTTCACGCCGAGACGCGCCCACTTCTCCTTCTTGACGCTCGCCGGGATCTCGGACGCCGACGACGGGAGGTCGCGCACGTGGCCCATGCAGGCCTCCACCCGATACTCGGGCGGCAGAAACCGGCTGATGGTGCGGGCTTTGGTAGGGGACTCTACGACGACGAGGCGCTTCATTCGCGGGCAATTCGGGGGCGTGAAATACAGGAGCGCCACGCGGACGGGATGCCGCACGGCGCGGGGAAAGCTACAACAGTGGGCAGACGAACGCCGTTCCTTTGATCAAAGCGTCAGAGACAATCCCTCACGCTCGGGTGCGCCTGCGGCTTTGAGATGTCCGCTCGCTGGAGGGTGTTTCTTCCTCAATCTCATCCAGCAAATAGCCCTCATTCAGATCGTCCTCAAGATCGTAGGCTTCCAAGGCCTCCTTCACGTACGTAGCCATCTTGCCACGAATGCTCAGCGCCTTGCCGCCGTCCAGTTCGAGCTTGAGGCCGCCCCAGAAGGCTATCTTCGTTCTGAGGATGGAGCCCCATTGGATGAACACGGGCGGATGGTTGAAGGCGAACATGCGCACCGGCCGCATGTAGAGTCCCTCTGCAGTGATGACGGCTTTCAGCACGCCATTGTAGCGGGACGTCCCAATGCTCCCACTCTGCCACGAAAGCGCCACCCCCTCTTCTTCTTCGGGCCAGCGCTCAGCCGAGTATCGCTCCGCGATCTGCTTCCATCCTGCAAAACCAATCAGGCTGATGACACCTGCCCAGAACACGAGGTAGCCGGCGATCAACGAGAGGACGAGGGTGACCCAGATCATGCCGCCGCCAACTCCTTCAGCTCGCTGATGATGGCGCCGACGGAGTCCTTCGCGTCGCCGAAAAGCATCGAGGTTTTGGGGTTGAAGAAGAGTTCGTTCTGGACGCCCGCGTAGCCGGTGTTCATGGTGCGCTTCAGGACGATTATGTTCTCGGCCTCGTCTACGTTGAGGATGGGCATGCCGTAGATCGGGCTGGATTCGTCGTTGTGGGCGGCGGGGTTGACCACATCGTTGGCGCCCACGACGAGCACGACGTCCGTTGATGGGAAGTCGGCGTTGATGTCGTCCATCTCAATGAGGAGATCGTACGACACGTTGGCCTCGGCGAGGAGCACGTTCATGTGGCCCGGCATCCTTCCCGCAACCGGATGTATCGCGTAGCGAACCTCGACGCCCTCCTCCTGAAGCAAATCGGCCATTTCGCGGACTTCGTGCTGCGCCTGCGCGACGGCAAGCCCATAGCCCGGCACGATGATGACGCTGCCCGCGTAGCTCATCAGCACCGCCACGTCGTCGGGAGAGGTCTGGCGAACGGGCCGATCCTCTTCGTCGCCGGATTTGGTCGTGGCCTTCTTGGCTTCGGCGCCGAATCCTCCCAAAAGCACATTGAGCAACGAGCGGTTCATCGCCTCGCACATGATCTTGGTGAGGATCAGTCCGGAGGCCCCAACCAGCGCACCACTTACGATGAGCGCATAGTTCTGCAGAACGAACCCCGTGGCCGCTGCCGCAAGCCCGGAGTACGAGTTCAATAGCGCGACGACTACCGGCATGTCGGCTCCGCCGATGGGGAGCACGAGGAAGATGCCGAGGACGAGGGCCAATCCGGCCAGGGCGAACAGCGCAGTCGTCATCATGCTAGCCTGCAGCGGGAAGGACGGCGCCTGCTCCACCATCAACGCCGCCGCGCCGACGACCCCGAGGCCAACCAGAATCGAAATAATGCGGAGGCCGGGGAAGCCCATGCTTTTCAATCGACCGTTCAGCTTGGCGAACGCCACGAACGATCCCGAGAAAGTGACGGAGCCGATGAGCACGGACAGCGCAATGGTGAGAGCTAGAGTTGGCGAGAGCGCAGACGCGATTACCTGTTCCCCGTCTGAAAGCTGCGCGATTTGCTCCGCTCCCGCTAGCCGCATGACTTCTGCTGCCGCCACGAGCGCCGACGCCGCACCGCCAAATCCGTTGAATGCGGCGACCAGCTCCGGCATGGAGGTCATCTTTATTTTGCGCGCGAGCAACAGGCCAACCGCGCCGCCAAGCGCCAGACCGGCGATGAGTTCGGCGGGGTTTAGGATCTGCCTCTCAAACAGCGCGGCCGCGACGGCAATCAGCATGCCGACCGACGCCATCCGGTTGCCTCCGCGCGCCGTCCGTGGCGACGACAACCGCTTCAGGCCGAATATGAACAGTGCCGCCGCGACCAGGTAGGCAATGGTGATTAGGGAGTCGAGCATTGTGTGATTACGTGACTACGTGACTACGTGACTACGTGATTACGTGACTGGTTTTACGGGCCTACAGGAGGCAGGTTGGCCTTCAAGAAGCTCGTCCGTTTGTCTGCGCCACGGGCCTCTCCTTCTTCTTGAACATCTCGAGCATCCTGTCCGTCACCAGAAATCCGCCGACCACATTGATGGTGGCAAGAACAAGGGCCGCAAACCCGATCCACTTCGCCCACGGCGAACCGACCGAGCCTACTACCACCAGCGATCCGACAATCGTGATGCCGCTGATTGCATTCGAGCCGGACATCAGCGGCGTGTGCAGCGTCGCCGGGACTTTCGCGACGACCTCAAACCCGACGAATGATGCCAGGACGAAAACGACGATGAGGGAAATGTCCATTGTTGGAAGGGAAAAGGGAAAAGGGTGAAGGGCGAAGGTGGAAAAGCCGTAGAGACGACCCGTCGGGGCGTCTCCGTGGTGCAGGGTGAATGGAGAAGGGGAAAGGGCGAAGGTCGAAAAGTCGTAGAGACGACCCGTCGGGGCGTCTCCGGTTAGGCTTCCTGGAGTTTCCCTTTCACTCGTTCGTTGGTGACTTCGCCGCCATGTGCGACGACGGCGCCCTGCACGATCTCGTCGTCGAAGTTGAGGGCGAAGCCGTCCTCACCGAGGTATTCGGTGATGAGCGCCGTGACCGTGCGGGCGTACATCTGGCTGGCATGGAAGGGCATCCCGGAGGGCAGGTTGAGCGGGCCGAGTATGGATACGCCATTGTGGATCACGTCGGAGCCCGGCTGCGTGAGTGCGCAGTTGCCGCCGTTCGGCGCGGCCAGATCCACGATGACGGAACCGGGATTCATGCCTTCCACCCCTTCCTGCGTGATGAGCAGTGGCGCAGGCCGTCCTGGTATGAGCGCCGTCGTGATCACCACGTCTTGCTCGGCGATGTGCTCAGCGAGAAGCTCGATCTGGCGCTTCTGCTTGTCTTCCTCGAGGGCCTTCGCGTAGCCGCCCTTGTCTTCGCTGTCTTCCGTGTCCAGTTCGAGTTCAACAAACGCGGCGCCGATGCTTTCTACTTGCTCCCGTGCCGCCGGCCGGATGTCGTACCCAGAGGTAATCGCTCCAAGCCGCCGCGCCGTGGCCAGCGCCTGCAGCCCGGCCACGCCGGCCCCAAGGATCAGCACCTTCGCGGGCCGGACGGTCCCTGCGGCGGTCGTAAGGAGCGGGAAGAACTTCGGAAGTACGTCGGCAGCCATCAGGACCGCTTTATACCCCGCCACCGTACTCATGGCCGAGAGCGCGTCCATCTTTTGGGCCCGCGTGATGCGCGGCACCATCTCCATCGCGATGACGGTTGCTCCGCTAGAGGCTAGCCGCTCGATAGCCTCGGGCTCATCCAGAGGGCGAAGCAGACCAATTAGCACGCTCCCTTGACGCAACCCGGCCAGGTCATCCGCCCCAAGCCCGCTGACCGTCGCTACGACATCCGCGGCGAGCGCTTCCGATCGATCTCCGAGGCCGCATCCCTTCGCCTCGAAATCGGCATCCGGGAAAGCCGCAGCCACACCGGCCCCGCGCTCCACCACGATCCGGCAGCCTTTCTTGATGAGACGGGCGGCAACGTCGGGCGTGAGAGCAACGCGCCGCTCCCCCTGCGTCACTTCACGGGGGACTCCAACGGATAGCGGCATAGGCGACGGGCAAATTGCGCCTATAGGTACGGCAAAGCCGGGGCTCTGTGCAACGGGTCTCGAAGATTTCTACCAAACGGCGGGTGTTTTCGGAGCCTGTTGAAAAGCCATCCTGCCTGCGGCGGCGCCTCTCGGCGACGGAGCACGTATTTCAACAGCCTCCTAGCCATTCTGCGCCTCGAACCGTCGCATGAAATCGACCAGCGCCTCCACCGATTCGAGCGTGCAGGCGTTGTACGTGGAGGCGCGGATGCCACCAGTGGAGCGGTGGCCTTTCAAGGCGAGTAGCCCCTCGCCTTTCGCCTTTTCGATGAACCGGGCTTCGAGGTCTTCGCTCGGCAGGCGGAACGTCACATTCATCTTCGAGCGCGAGCCGCCCTGTGCCGTGCCGGTGTAGAAATCCGTGGCGTCGATGGCGCCGTAGAGGGTGGCCGCCTTCTCGCCGTTCCGGGCCACCATGCCCTCCAGGCCACCGTTCTTCTCGATCCACCGCAGCACCTTCTCCACGATGTAAACGGCGAACACGGGCGGCGTGTTGAAAAGCTTGTTTACGTGGGTACCGTAGTCGAGCATCGTGGGCAGGTCAATGTTCCTGGTCTGGAGGAAATCCTCGCGGATCATCACGGCCGTAACACCCGCCGGGCCGATGTTTTTCTGAGCGCCGGCGTAAAGAAGTCCGTAGCGATCAACCGAGATCGGGCGGCTGAGGAAGTCGCTCGAAACGTCGCAGACGAGCGGCACGTCGGCCGTGGGATCCTCGGCGAACTGCGTCCCGAAGATCGTGTTGTTGCTCGTGAAGTGGAGGTACGCGGCGTTCGGGTCCGTCCGCCACGCGCTCTGCTCCGGGATGTAGTTGAAGTTGGCGTCCTCGCTCGTTGCAACCACGTTGACGCTCCCGCACCGCTTCGCCTCCTTGATGGCCTTCGTGCTCCACGAGCCGGTGTTGACATAGTCGGCCGAGCCGCCGGCGTGCAGAAAATTGAGCGGAACCTGGTAGAACTGCATCGACGCGCCGCCCTGAAGAAACATCACGTGCCAGTCGTCGCCCATGCCGAGCAGCGCCTTCATCCGCTCCTTCGCCGACTCATTGATGGCCGTGTACGTAGGCGAGCGATGGCTGATCTCCATCACCGACGAGCCGAGGTCGCCGTAGACGGGCAGCTCGTCCCGCGCCTCTTCCATCACTTCGGCGGGAAGGGCGCCCGGGCCGGCGGAAAAGTTGTGGAGGCGTTCGAGGGCGACGTTTGTCTCGGACATGGCGAGATGAAACGATTGAAGAGTCCGAAAATACCATTCAGTCGAGTACAAGAACAGTCCCCCTTGCAAGGGGGTGGATCGGGCGAAGCCCGAGACAGGGGATGTCGGATTGGCTGGGAGCCGGGCAAACCAGCCGCAACGCCTTTCACTCGCAGCCACTTCTTCGCGTATCCACGACGTTCAGCATCTTCCAGCCATCTTCGGTAAGGACGAGTTGGATGGCGTTGACGCCGCAGTGGCTGAACGCCTCGCCGAGGAAGAACCGGTAGTCCATCCACGCTGTAGCGAGGCCCTCATCTACACGAACGTGGATCTCCCCCACACGTTCATCCCAGACCTCATCGTGGGGCGTTCCTACTACGGTAACAAATCCGTCTGCCGAGTCGCCACCGCCGATCATCGGCACGCCCTCGTGACTAAACGACGAATGCAACCGCGCATCCTCGTGAAACACATCGCGGACACGTGTGCTGTCGCCCGCACGCATCGCATCGAACAACTCCATGACGACCGCGCGAACAGCAGCCACGGGATCTTGCGTGGCATTGGTGGGCTGCGCGACGGCAACAGGTGCGAAAATGAGTAGAGCTAGAGCGAGGAAAATCGCGCGCATCGTGGACGGTAGCGTTGGTATGCTAAGAAAATAGCACAACGCTACTCCCGGTCAAAGCGCGATAATCGTCGCGTTGAGGACGTCGGGCTGCTCGTTGATGCGTAGCAGCGCCTCGGGGTCAGGCCGGCCGTCGAAGCGGATGCGGGCGCAGGCGGCCTCGGCGCCGGCAAAGATCAGGTTCTCCATCTCCTGCACGTTCCACCCGGCCTCGCGGGCCGCGTCCAGCACGCCGGCAAGCACGCCAACCTTGTCGAGATGGCGAACGGTGAGCAGATGCGTGGCCGGCGACTGGTCCGCGAGGTTGATACAGTTCTCGACCTGTCCGGTGTCGGCGTAGGTGAGGACCACGCGAACAGCTTCGTCCCCGATGGCCTCGGTGGCCTGGTCGGTTGATGCGCCTATGTGGTGGGTGATGTAGAAATTGGGATGCCCGGCGAGCGGATGGCGCCACTCCCCTTCCTTGCCGGCGGGTTCATCGGCGGGCACATCGGTGGCTACGCGGATATTCTTCTCGTCCATCGCCTTTGCCACCGCGGCCTCGTCCATGACGGACGCGCGGGCCGTGTTGATGAGGAGGGTACCCGGACGCATCTCCGCCAAGAAGTCCTCGCCGATGAGACCCTTCGTCTCCGGCGTAGCCGCCACATGGACGCTGATGACATCGGCTTCGCGTGCCACGTCAATCGGTCTCACCTCGCGGCGGATGCCCATCTCGGCAGCGGCTTCGTCGGTCAGGGAACGGCTCCACGCGATGACATGCATCCCGAATGCGCGCCCACGAACCGCCATCTCCCTCCCGATACTTCCCATCCCGATTAGGCCCAACGTGCGCCCCTTCACGCCCTGTGCCTTCGTGAATGCGCCCTTGTTCCAGCGCCCTTCGCGAGCCTTGCTCACGTTGTCGGGGATGCGCCGGTCCAGCGACAGCATCAACCCGAACGCCAATTCCGCAACCGCAGCCGCGTTCTTGCCGGGGCAGTTGGCTACAAAGATTCCTCGCCGGGAAGCGCCCTCCACGTCGATGGTGTCGTATCCCGCACCTGCGCGGACGATCAGTTCGAGGTCGGGAGAGGCATCCAGATCCTCCCCCGTCACTTTCGTAGAGCGCACAATGAGGACGTCGGGTTCGTGCTCGGCAAGCACACTCGTGAGCGCACCGCCCTTCAACCCCGGCTCGAAAACCACGGTGTGCCCGGTCTGCTTGAGCGCCGCACGCCCGGCCTCGGAGAACGAATCGGCGATGAGGATGGTCATGGTCGCGCTTGGGGCTTAGTGCTTCGTTCTTTGGGATCAGGATACCGAAGCACGAAGAACGAAGAACGAAGTACTAGAACCGATGGACAAGCAGCCCGCTTCGGAGCTTAGGCTCAAACCAGGTCGACTTGGGCGGCATGAGCTCGCCGGCGTCCGACACGTCGAGGAGTTCGTCCGGGCTGGTGGGGTACATCGAGATGGCTACGTCGGCTTCGCCTGAATCGACGAGGCGCTCCAGTTCGCTCGTACCCCGGATTCCTCCGATAAAGCGGATGTTCTGGTCGGTACGTGGATCCGTGATGCCGAGCATGGGCTCGAGGATAAACTCGCCGAGGCGCGCGATGTCGAGTTCATCCGCCACTCCTTCGTACTCCGTTTCTGGCAGGCGCAGATGGTACCAGCCATCCCCCAGATACAGGCCGACGGTGCCCGGCTCTTCCGGCTCGGCGGAGTACGTCTCCTCCACATCGAAGCGGTGACTGAGCTGGTCCAGAAACTTCTGCTTACCGACCGGCAGCTTGACGATCGCACGGTTGTACGGCAGAATCTCCATGTCCTCCATCGGGAAGAGGACGGCCATGAAGTTCTGTGCGCCCTCGGCATCGGGCAACTCTTTGGCCACGCGGCTTGCTGCAGCGCAGCGGTGATGCCCGTCGGCCACGTAGAGCACGTCCACATCACCAAACGCCTGTGAGACTGCGCCCGGATCGGACATTTTCCAAATGGTATGCTGAACGAAGTCGTTGGCCTTAAAGTCGTACAGGGGAGGCGATTCCATTGCTGCATCCACGGCGTCGTCGATGTCGTCCGTGCCGCGGTAGGTGAGCATCACGGGCTCAGCGTGGGCCCGCTGCGTCAGGATGTGCCGCGTCCGGTCGTCCTCCTTTTCAGGCCGCGTCTTCTCGTGCTTCAGGATGACGTCGTTGTCGTACTCGGCCACCGAAACGAGGCCGAAGATCCCCGTTTGCGCCCGCCCGTTCATCACCAGCCGGTAGACGTACAAGGCAGGCTCTTCCTCCTCCAAGAATAGCGAGCTCTCCGCAAATCGAGCCAGATTCTCCGCCCCCTTCTCGTACACCTCGTCTGCGTGTTCGTCGGCGCCGTCGGGAAGGTCAACCTCGGGCCGGATGACGTGGAGAAACGAGTTGGGTTTGCCCTCGGCCAACTCACGCGCCTCTGCGCTGTCAATAACGTCGTAGGGAACGGATGCAACCTGCTGTGCAAAATCCGGGTGTGGCCGCAGGGCGCGGAACGGGCGAACCGTAGCCATTGAAGGGGATGTCGAGGGTTGGTTGGAAAGGTCGTAGAATAGACACTGTAAAATAGGCACGGCGCCCTCCATTTCCAGACGATGATTTCCAGGCGATCACGGAATATCCAAGACCCCGGCATTCTTCACGCACCTTCCGGCCCGGCACCACCAGGCGTAACTCCGGAGTCCGTATATT
>JADFQN010000193.1 GCA_022561755.1 Bacteroidota bacterium | reverse complement strand
GCGCTCCAGCTTTAGTGGAGCGCCCGCGGAACGGCATGGAGAAGTTCCTATTTGAGAAGAGTTATTTGCTGAGTATCGGAGAAAGTCTTTCCCGACGCTCTGATAATGTAAACGCCGCTCGACAAGAATCCGGCCTCAAACGTGAATCGATACATCGTCTGAGCCGCCATCGGCCCCTCGAATAGCGTGGCTACGGCTCGTCCTAGCCTATCGAAAACCTCAACACGCACCTCTTGCCCACGCGCCACAGCCAATTGGAAGTGGGTTTGTGGATTGAACGGATTCGGATAGGCGTTCGTGAGAAGGTGCGTCCCGGTCACGTTGGTTTGGGAACCCGCCTCTACGCCCACAAGAATATTACGCGTCGTGATGAGGATGACGTGGTTCTCGTCAACGCTGGCAGTGTTGCAGGAGTACTCGAGGAAGAAATCCGGATCCGCCTCATCATCCTCAATACCTATGCTAGCAGAAGCTCCGTCGTCGATATCAGGAATGCCGAAGGATGTGTCTTTATACTGGAAGGCTATGTCGCCATTCTCGTAGAGAATCGCCTGTAAGGTGACGCCGTTGTCGCCGGGAGAGCCCGGAAAGTGCGGGCGGTTCTCCCACTGGACAATCATGCAGTCCCCGGCGCCTGCCACAGGCTGGGTTACAGGGCACACCGCAAACCCCTCGAAGTAGGTAGCACCGTCGTCCGAATCGAGGTCATCCCAGAAAACGTGAATCCTCGGGTCTGTGTCGTTGGACGGCAGCGGGCAGTCGTTGCTAAAGGAGACACCTCCTGCGACCACGTCTACCAAAATGGCACCGTTGTTGCCCACCCTTATGGCCGATGCAGAATGGTTGTAGAATGGAAACACGAAGCCGAGCACGACATTGGCCTCACCGTCATCGGAGAGCAAGAGATCCGTGCCCGTCGTGGAGATGTCGAAAAAGGTGTAGGTGGGGCCAGGCGAATCATTCTGGTCGTACGCGCAATAGCCGAAGCTCGTGTCGCATATCTATTTGGGCAAGTGCGAAACTGCTAAACGCGACGAACAGGACGCTGAGCATAGCGACTCGCTTGAGTAGAGAAGTTTTCATCGTGGTGCACCTTGTTTGGCGTATGTGACTGTGAGTGAAATGCAGCAGCCGGAACCACCTAGGAAAGAGCGCGGCTACACATAACGTTGAAGAATAGCGATCAGCCTTAAGAAGAGCAAGAAACCCAGAAAAAAACAGGGGTTGGGCAGCAGTCTTCCGCTCCCTTTGCATCCGGAATTAGCCGAAACCCTACGGAATGTGGATTTGCTGCCCCGGGTAGATCAGGTCCGGGTCTTTGACGACCTCGCGGTTGGCCTCGAAAATGCCGTTGTGGCGGTTGGCGTCGCCGTAGAACTCCCTGTCGTTCTTGGGCTTTCGAACGTCGTTCTTCGGGGTGTTCTAGGCCGGCGAACATATACGCACGTGGCGAAAACCCAAGCACAAAGCCCGAAGTGCGAAGCACTAAATCGGCGCAAGATACCGGACACGTAGCTCTCCCTCTTTGGTTTCGACATCAGCCTCCATTTTGAAGACGTCGCGGATCAGCCGCGTTGTCAATACTTCGGCCGGCTGGCCATCCGCTGCCAGTTCTCCGTTGTCGAGGACAAGCAGCCGATCGGCATACCGCGCGGCAAAAGCGAGGTCATGGAAGGCGGCTACGACGGTTCGGCCGGTACGAACCAGCGCGGCGATGCGCTCCATTAAATCGTACTGGTGGTGAACGTCGAGGTGGGCGGTTGGCTCATCCAGAAGGAGAACCGGAGCGTCCTGCGCCAGCGCCTGCGCCAGCTGAACGCGTTGCTGCTCGCCGCCGGAGAGGGTGGAGACGGGACGGCTGGCGAGGTCGGTCAGGTCTGTATCGGATAGAGCAGTGTGGACGCGCTCACGTTGTGCAGGCGAAGGCCGTTCGAGCCAGCTCAGGTGCGGAGCGAGGCCGAGCGACACGACCTCCTCAACCGTAAAGTCGAAATCGAGGGAAGGCTGCTGGCGAACGAAGGCGACTTCGCGGGCTCGCTCCCGATCCTTCCAGATAGACAGTGGCCGGTTCTTCAACACGAGGCTTCCGGAGTAGGGGAGAAGCCCCCCCAACGCTCTGAGCAACGTCGTCTTGCCGCTGCCGTTGGGGCCGAGGAGCCCAATCCAGTTTCCGGCCGAAATCGAGAACGACAGATCGTGCAAGATGTGTGCGCCTCCTAACTCAACGCAGAGGCCCTCGGCGGCAATCACTGGCAGATGTTCGGAAGGCACGGGAACCGGACGCAACGTGGAATGTGTTGTGGACTTCGACTATTCAGATGCCGATTATTCAGAATCCGATGATACGCACCGCCCTCGCAGTTTCTCTCGCAGCACTTAGCCTCTCCGGCTGCGACGCCAACAATGCGCAGGGGGATTTCCGCATTGCGGCGGGCGCCGTCCCGTCCGGCATCTTCCGCACCGTTGATGGCATGACACCGCTCAACGGCGAGAACGATCCGGACGATTGGCGAACCGCGCCGATCTACGTAACAAGTGGCTTCCGTGTCAATCGTCGAGCAGCTCCCAATCCTGTACAGATCAGCGGATCTGGCACGGTGACGATCGAAGTCGTGACAGATGCGCGGATTCCCGGTGGGTTGCAACTCGTGGCACGGGATGGCTTTGGTGGACGTACCGTGCTAACTCCATTCGAGGATATCTCCAAGGGGTTTACTGTCTTCACATTTTTCCCCAGCGAGATAGTGGGCGCGCAGGCGGGTGACTTGTGGCGCCTCGTTCTTTTTGACAGCCGAGGCGAGCCCGTCACCTACGGCGATTTGCAAATAGAACAGTAGGCTTGGAGGCTTCTGAATTATTTCTTCCGGCCTGCGACAGAGCACGTAATTCATCAGCCTCGTAGGGAATTGTGAGTCTGAAGCACCAAGTTCCAAACTCCAAATCACAAAGAGCGCTTCGAGAGACCGCTCGGAATTTGATATTTGGGATTTGGTACTTGGGAGGCTGTTGAGCTAGGAGGCCGTCTGACTAAGGGGATTGTAGCGAGGCGAGTGAGGAATCGAGTACATTTTCTTGATCTTTTGAGGCGCATAGTGGGGCACCGTGACGAAAAAGATCGGAGAAATGGGCCGATTTATCACCGCCGCAGTAGATCCGGCCTTGGTCAGACAGCCTCCTAGGTCATCCGACGAGGCGACGGAGCACTTTTTCAGTCTCCCCTCCAGGGGAGTACCCCGCGTAGCGGGGGGAGGGGTGTTGCTCCCAGCAGCCTACAAACGCCCTCTGAAATCCTGCAAGCGCAGCTCCCAA
>JADFQN010000010.1:37860-39865 GCA_022561755.1 Bacteroidota bacterium | reverse complement strand
CACTAGGCGGAGGTCGGTTTGATGGGGTCCTCGGTGAACTTGGCGGTCCTTCCATGGGTGGTTTCGGTTCCTCCGATCTCGAACACCCTTTGTTCGAGGGCATCTTCGACAGCCCGCCCCGCTTCAGCGGCGACGCCTCCGGCCGGCCGCAACTCGAAAGCCCGGAGGTGTCGCAAGCCGTGCGCTACGTCCCCGGCGGCATCAACGAGAGTACGCTCATTCGTCTGGCAGGAGGCACGCCGTTCCTGCAGGAAGTGCGGCACGGGCAGGGCTCGGCGCTGGTCTACACCGTGGCGCCCGATCCTCGGTGGAGCGACTTTTCTATGCGCGGGTTGTTCGTCCCGTTGCTGTACCGCTCGGTCGTCTACCTGGCTGCCGCCGATCCGGCCGGCGCCGGATCGCTCACGGTGGGCGAGGCCGGTGTTCTCCGCATCGAAGGCGTAACCGATGCCACGCCGCTGCGGCTGGTCGGGCAGGAAGGGGAGGAGTGGAGGCCTGCTCAGCGCACGGTGCCCGGCGGCGTGCTGCTGGACGTGGACGAGAGCATCTCAACCCCCGGCGTCTACGACGTGATGCAGGGCGAGACATTGCTCCGCCGCGTGGCCGTCAACCTGAATCCACGCGAATCGGATCTGGCCACGTTGGATGCTTCGGATGCCGCCGATCTGCTGGAAGAAGCGACTGGTCGAACAGTTCGCGTACTGAACGCGGCAGGTGGCGCCGGATTGGCTGCGGCACAAAGGCTCCGAACCGAGCGGATCGGAGTAGAGTTGTGGAGCGTGTTTCTGGCGCTCGCCCTCGCCTTCCTCGTGGCCGAGATGATTGTAGCAATGCGGTGGAAGCCGGAGGGTATTGCGTAGTACCTAATGCGTAATGCGCACGAGTTGACCGCACTACGTAATACGCACTACGGACTTGACATCGTGTTTTCACAGCGCCCCCGCCCCGTTTTCACGTATGTTCTGCCCTCGCGGAGCAACAGCGTGCGAGATTGCTCGTTGAATCGCTTCCACTTGTCCCCCAGCTTTCCGTATCCGTTTGATAGACACGAACTCCCTGCAAAAGTCCGTTCGGAGAGAAATAGCGATCCTCGTCGGCGTGCAGACGCCGGCGGTAAGCGACGTTAGCCTTGAGGAAGGGCTGGCAGAATTGGAGCTGCTGGCCGATACGGCAGGAGCCAGGGTGGTTGAACGAGTAACACAACGCCTCCCACACATTGTTGCATCTACGTACGTGGGAAAGGGGAAAGTGGACGAGATCAGGCAACTCGTGGAGCTCCACAAAGCCGACCTCGTCATCTTCGACGACGACCTCTCGCCCGTCCAGCTTCGCAACCTCGAGCGGACCCTCAAGTGCAAGCTGATCGATCGCTCAGGGCTCATCCTCGACATCTTTGCCCGCAACGCCAAGACGGCGACAGCCAAGGCGCAGGTAGAACTCGCGCAGCTAGACTACCTCCGAAGCCGCCTCACGCGCGCTTGGACGCACCTTGAGCGGCAGAAGGGCGGCATCGGGATGCGCGGACCGGGCGAGACGCAGATTGAAACGGATCGGCGTCTCATTGGCCGCAGGATGGCGGTGCTCAAGGACCAACTCGCACGCATCGACCGTCAGCGGACTACGCAACGCAAGGGCCGCGGTACGCTGACGCGAGTCTCGCTGGTGGGCTACACCAACGCCGGCAAGAGCACCCTGATGAACGCCCTCGCCGACGCCGGCGTTCTCACCGAAAATCGTCTGTTCGCTACGCTCGACGCCACAACGCGGCAGGTCTTCCTTGCGCCGAACAAACCCGTGCTGATGACCGACACGGTCGGATTCATCCGTAAGCTGCCGCACAAGCTCATCGAGAGCTTCAAGAGCACCCTCGACGAGGTGCGCGAATCCGACGTGCTCCTCCACGTTGTCGATGCAAGTCATCCGCACTTTGAGGACCACATCAAGGTGGTTCGGGAGACGCTGAACGAGCTTGGCGCACTCGACAAGCCGACACTCATGGTGTTCA
>JADFQN010000010.1:0-37850 GCA_022561755.1 Bacteroidota bacterium | reverse complement strand
GGTGCGAGGCCTCGTTTCGGCCCTGAAAGCTGAGTACGACCACGCCGCTTTCGTTTCCGCCCTGCGCGGAATCGGGTTGGATGGCCTACGCAAGCAGGTGCGATGCTTCATCGAAGCTGAATACGTGGAGCGCGAAGCGCTGCTGCCTGTTGCGGAGGCGAAGAGCCGCGCCCACGTTCACCGCGTTGCTGAAGTCCTTTCGGAAAAAACGGTTATGGCATCAGGGCATAGTGAGCCAGAACCGGTCGTCCGGATTCGTTACCGTGCTTCGGGGAAAAACGCATCGGAACTGGATAGGATGCTGTCCCGATTTTCGCACTTTGTACTGGACGGACCCATCGGCGACGGAGCCGTGAACTCTGCGACACTGGCAGGAAACGGGGGAGAGGATGGGGCGTTTTCTCCCATTGTGGAGGAAGAATGAACCCGTCAACCGGCAGAAAAAACGTGAGAGGTCGTTCTTCGAGTGCGAATGGTAGCCGAATGGGCGTGAGCGGAGTGACGTGGAACGTCCCTTGCTCGTCTATTAGCTGACTGCTTGTTAGCTTCCGGCCTTCACGCCGAATTGCCATGATTATCCGCACGCTCCTTAGTCCAAGCACACCGGCCCTCACGGTCGGCGATGCGGTGGGCCAGGCACTTTTCCGCATGGCCGAACACGGCGTTGAGCACCTTCCGGTTGTAAGCGCGGAAGGCCAGCTTCTTGCCCTCGTAAGCGAACAGGTACTGCGCGAGCAGTCGAGCCCGGACATGCCGCTGCTGGCGCTCATCGGTACTGGGCCGGCATTTGTTACGCCGGAGGCGCACATCTTCGACGCCGCACACATGATGCTGCGGCACGACCTGAGCGTGCTTCCTATTGCCACGGCGAAGGGCGAGTATCTCGGCCTGGTGCAGCGCGCGGCGGTATTCAGCCAATTGGCGCACATGCTGGCCACCGAGGAGACCGGCGCAATCGTAGTGCTCGAAGCGCGAGCCCGCGATTTCTCGCTCGCCCAACTTGCCCACGTGGTAGAGCAGAACGACGTGCGCATCCTGTCGGTCTCGACGGAGGAAGATCTCGAGGCTGATGTCATGCGGACCACCCTCAAACTGAACGTGAGCGACACCGCGCGTGTACGGCATCTGATGGAGCACCTCGACTACAAGATCGTCGGCGTTTTCGATGAGGTGGACGACGATATGCAGGAGCGCGTCGAGGAGTTCATGCGCTACCTGGAAGTGTAGGTTTCAGCGCATCAACTTGGTTTGAGCAACCCTTACGGTTCTGGGCTGTCAGGAGCCTGTCTGACTAAGGACGGATCTACTGCGGCGGCGATAAATCGGCCCATTTCTCCGATCTTTTTCGTTACGTAGCCCCACTATGCGCCTCAAAAGATCGAAGAAATGTACTCGATTCCGCACTCGCAACGCTGAGATCGACCGTGAGACACCGTCGCAGGCCGGATGAGGTATTTCAACAGCCTCATAGAGAACCACGCCATCGGTCAATACACGGTGCCTTAGAGCCTCCGGAGCACGGTCGAGTCGCACCAAGTCGATGAAGAGAAGAGTAAGCGCATCCAGGACGTTCTCACGTATCTCATTCCAAACGGCACGAGAGGCTTGGGGGCACTCAACCGCAAGGTCTATGTCCGAACGCGTCGCCGCGGGCGCGGGAGCCGAACAGGACGACGCGTTCCACTTCGGGTACGTGCGAAAGTTGGGTAGCAAGAGCTTTGATTATGGGATGCATGGATGCAGTCTAGCCATCGGTTAGCCCCAGTGCAAGACGCGCCATTTCATGACCGGGCTTTCATCTCTTCGTGCAGTCCCCGTGAAACTCGGTTAAGGAGGCTATCGGGGCGGTTGAGAGGGCCTTCCCGAGGAGGAGAAAACCGGGCGAAAGCGGCCAAAATGTGGTATTTTTGCTGGATTCTACCCGAAACGGGTGTGCGCTTCTTCGGCGGATCTCTGCCCCCTCATCGAGACCAATTGCATGGCTGAAACGACGACGCCGAACGACCTTCCCGAGAACGACCAGGGCGAGTACGACGCCTCCAACATTCAGGTTCTCGAAGGCCTAGAAGCCGTTCGCAAGCGCCCCGCCATGTACATCGGTGATGTGGGCCTGCGCGGCCTCCACCACCTCGTTTACGAGGTCGTCGACAACTCGATTGACGAGGCGATGGCGGGCTACTGCGACCGTATCGAGATCGTCATCCACGAGGACAACTCGATCTCGGTGAAGGACAACGGCCGCGGCATTCCGGTGGACATGCACCTGACGGAGAAACGCCCCGCCGTTGAGGTGGTCATGACGGTGCTCCACGCGGGCGGCAAGTTCGACAAGGACTCGTACAAGGTCTCCGGCGGCCTCCACGGCGTGGGCGTGAGTGTCGTGAACGGGCTCTCCAACAGGCTGGAGGTGACCATTAACCGCGATGGCTTCGTCTGGCGACAGACGTACGAGAAGGGCGACCCTGTAACGGGCCTCGAGAAGGTCCGGCCGATGGAGAAGGGCGAAGCCACGGGTACTGCCATCCACTTTATTCCGGATGACACCATTTTCGTCGAAACGGTCTACCGCTTCGACACGCTGGCCGACCGTATGCGCGAGCTCGCGTTCCTCAACAAGGGCCTTACGATTTCGTTGGAGGACTGCCGAGAGGAAGACGCCAGCCTGGCGCGCGAGGAATACCACTCCGAGGGTGGCCTGAGCGAGTTCGTTGCCTACCTCGACGAGGCCCGTACGCCCATCCACGATGGCATGATTGTGATTGAGGACGAGACCGGCGAGGTGCCCGTGTCGCTGGCGATGCGCTACAACAACGGCTACACCGAGAACGTCCTCTCGTTCGTGAACAACATCAACACGCACGAGGGCGGCACGCACGTTTCGGGTTTCCGGAGGGCGCTGACGCGCGTGCTGAAGGGCTACGCAGACAATAGCGGGCTCCTCAAGAATGCCAAGGTGCAGCTTTCGGGCGATGACTTCCGCGAGGGCATCACGGCAATCCTGAGCGTGAAAGTGGCTGAGCCGCAGTTTGAGGGGCAGACCAAGACCAAGCTGGGGAACGGCGAGGTGCAGGGGGCGGTGGAGAGTCTGGTAGGCGTGAGGCTGGCCGAGTGGCTCGACGACCACCCCAAACAAGCCAAGAGGATCGTCCAGAAGGTGATCCTGAGCGCGCAGGCCCGGACGGCGGCCCGCAAGGCCCGCGAGCTCGTCCAGCGCAAGAGCGCTTTCGGGGGCGGAGGCCTCCCCGGCAAGCTGGCCGACTGTGCTTCCAAGGATCCGGCCGAATGCGAACTCTATCTGGTGGAGGGCGACTCGGCCGGCGGCTCCGCCAAACAGGCCCGCGACCGCCATTTTCAGGCCATTCTTCCGCTCCGAGGTAAGATCCTCAACGTCGAAAAGGCGCGCCTCGATAAGGTGCTCGACAACGAGGAGATCAAGAACATGGTCACCGCGCTCGGCGTGGGGCTCACCGGCAATCCGGAAGAGTTCGATCTCCACAAAGTCCGCTACCACAAAATCGTCCTTATGACGGACGCTGACGTGGACGGCGCGCACATCCGCACGCTCCTGCTCACGTTCATCTACCGCTACCTGCGCCCTTTGCTGGAGGCCGGGTTCATATACATCGCACTCCCGCCGCTCTACCGCGCCAAGAAGGGCAACCGGGAGATATATGCCTGGAACGACGCCCAACTGCAAGAGGCCATCGACCAGCTCGGCGGCGAGAACGCGCGCGGCGTGGGCGTGCAGCGCTACAAAGGCCTCGGCGAGATGAACCCCGAGCAGCTCTGGGAGACCACGATGGACCCCGAACGCCGCACGTTCCAACAGGTCACCATCGAGGACGCCGCCGCGGCCGACCGCACGTTCTCGACGCTCATGGGCGACGCCGTAGAACCCCGCCGCAAGTTCATCGAGCGCAACGCCCGCTACGCGACGATTGATACGTGAGGGTGGTTGGTAGTTGGTGGTTAGTTGTTTTCTGAGGAATTGATCTTAACAGTAAACCACTAACAACGAATCACTAATTACTTCCCATGCCCCCAGCCGTTTCCATCATCGTCCCGGCCTACAACGAGGCCGAAAGCCTGCGAGAGCTGGTAGATCAGATTAGGGCGGCGATGGAAGCAGCGGAACGGACATTCGAGGTCTGGTTGATCGACGACGGCTCCGACGACGGTATGTGGGAGGTGATTGAGAACCTTGCTGCGGACGATAATCGAATCCGGGGCGTACGGTTTCGGCAGAACTACGGCAAGAGCGCGGCCCTCGCCATCGGGTTCGAACGGGCTCGCGGGATCTACATAGCCACGCTGGACGCCGACCTGCAGGACGACCCTGCCGAGCTCCCCGCAATGATCGACAAGCTGGAGGCCGGCGCGGATCTGGTTTCGGGCTGGAAGCGGAAGCGCCGGGACCCCATCACCAAAACCATCCCAAGCCGCTTCTTCAACGCAATCACGCGGCTGGCCTCCGGGATCCCTCTGCACGATTTCAACAGCGGCATTAAGGCCTACCGTGCGGAGGTTGTGAAGAGTGTCCACGTGTACGGCGAGTTGCACCGCTACATCCCGATGCTCGCCAGGTGGGCCGGGTTCACGCGGATTGAAGAGCAGGAGGTGCAGCACCGCGCACGCAAGTACGGAACGACTAAATTCGGGTTCGAACGATTTGTCCGCGGATTTCTCGATTTGATCACCGTCCTCTTCCTTACCCGCTTCGCCCGCCGCCCGATGCACTTCTTCGGGACACTGGGCACACTATCGTTCCTGGGCGGCTTCGTGATCTCGGTCTACCTCACGTACGCGAAGCTTGTTCTAGGGCAACCGCTCGGTGACCGGCCCCTGCTGCTTTTGGGAGTTATGTTGATCCTTCTCGGTGCGCAGTCGTTTCTGGCCGGATTGCTCGGTGAGATGAT
Organism: Bacteroidota bacterium; assembly: GCA_022561755.1. Lineage (GTDB taxonomy): Bacteria > Bacteroidota > Rhodothermia > Rhodothermales > Rubricoccaceae > JAHEJB01. The sequence continues at coordinate 32,934 of JADFQN010000010.1, read as the reverse complement.
CGTGCGGCCCGAGATGGAGGACACCGGGCGTTACGAGGTGGTGGAAACAACTCGGCAGAACACCACGCTCGACTCTGATTCGTCCCTGACGCGTCAACGTTGAAGCGGGGACTAGGATTTTCCCTGCGGTATGTTCACGCTGCTTGGTATTCTGAGTTCACACAACATGACGCAGTAAGGTGAATCGTACGCTCCACTTTCTCGCATGTCTCCTCGCAAGCCACGCGTATGGAGACACTACCGTAGAAGCACAGACCTACGGCTGGGAGCAGATTTACGCCGTTGAGGAACTCGAGGATTATAGATTTGAATCGATTGCATTTGATGGTGATGGTACCATGTAAGGGATTCATCGCTATGGATTTGTTGCCCTGTCACTTGGCTCAGAGGAATGGGAGGAACGGTGCAGTGGATATTCAGGTGATTGCCTCCATTTTTCACATGGCCCTTTCGGCATAGTTAATTCAGATACTCTTATCGCCAACCTCGGTTGGAGTTTGCAAAGAACCACGAACGGAGGTGCGTCTTGGGCTCTGGTGCATAAGGAAGGCATCGAATTTTACGAGCGAATTGGATTTTTTCAGACGAACCGCGGAACCCTAATCGCTCCATCAAGCGATAACATCCCCTATTCGAATGACCGTGGTGATACATGGGTTGAGGCTCCTTATCCCGTAACCGGAGCCAGATCCTTTCGGAGATGTTTTGATTTCGTTCAGTTGCCGACTGAGAGAATTCTTGCTGCTTGTATTGGTGGAGTGGCATACTCCGACGACGAAGGGCATACTTGGCAAACCTCTGAATTATGGAAAGAAACCTACTATCCATACACTGCTGAAGACGTAGAGGTACTCCCGAACGGTCTTGCACTTGTTCTGGCAGATGGGCCAGACTTCCCGAGCAATAACATATACAGTAGCGATGACGGTGTCGTCTGGGAGCCACGTGGGCTGATCCTCGATCCCGAGGGGAATGATCATTGGCCCATTTTGCTTCAGGCGAGCACAGGAGATGTTTTTGGCGTTACAACTTATTGGAATCGAACGGATGTTTTCCGCATGGCGGACGAAGGTGCTACGTGGACATGGCTGGACCAGAGTCTTGAATTGCCCGAAAGCTTCCGTGTTGAAAGTCCTGTGATGGGTCCCGATGATCGGATATATATCGTCATAACGTACAGTGGTCCCAGTTCAGGTTTTCCTCCGGAAGCCGGATTGTACCGCACTCCGGATCCGGTAGCGGTAGCTGTTGAGCCGGGAGCAACTTCTCCTTCCGCTACGCCCCTTGTCGTTTTCCCGAATCCTGCCTCAGATAGAATCGCCATCCGCGGAGCCAACATCGATGAACCCGTCGTTCTATACGACATGGTAGGTAGGGCTGTGTCCTGCACGGTGATACCCGCAGCAATCGATGTCTCGGCTCTGCCGATGGGGTTTACATCGTTCGGGTAGGCGCAAAGAGCCAGTTAATCACCATCCGGCGCTAGATATCACCGCTTCACCACAAACGAGATCCCGTTGAACGTGCTTTCGTTGAGCCCGCCGTAGAAGTAGACGGCGCGGGTGATGCGCACATCGTAGCGGTTGGCCAGATTGGCGAGGAGGCGGGGGTTTCCGGTGATCTCGCTGATGATTTTCAGCGGCCCGGCGAGGCGAAACTCCATGCCCCGCGTCTTCACGTCCTCAAATCCCCAGCCGTCGAAGCCGCCCCGGCTGATCGAAAACGACTCAAGGAATGCAATCCGGTAGCCGTGGCGGGCAGTTATGGTGGCGGAACCCCGGCCGAGCAAGCCGTTCCGGATCACATTCAGGCTGCCTAGGAAGGGCTCGTAGGAATAGTCGGCCACGCCGTTCTCGCGCACGAGCAAGTGCTCTGCTTGTACCGAGACATCCGCCTGAACAATTTGCAAGGAGGTGGCCTCAAGCGGGATAGCCAGCCCGCCCGAAGCCGACCAGCCCAGCCGCGCTGTCCGGGGAAGGGCTGAGGCCGCAAACTGACCGCTGTAAGCAACAGTACCACCAATGTTGGATTGGGCATATCCCGCAGCAACCGACAGGGTAGGCTGTACGCGCCCGAAAGAGGGGCGGCCAAGCAACCGTGTAATGTCGGCCTCTGCCAACACTCCGAGGTCGAGCGTGAATCCGTGAAGACTGGATACGGTGAGGCGTTCGTTCTCAATCGAGGCCCCGTCGGTGGAGGTAACGTAGCGGGTGGTTGCCCCGATGCCCAATCGCGCCGCACCGGTCGTGGCCACTCCCAGTGAAAGCGCTCGGTACATGTCGCGGGGTTGGTACGATGCAATGGCTTCGCCGAACTCATCCACCAAAACGCGTTCGCTGAACTGGAGGGCTGTTTGCGCTAGGCCAATTCCGGCAACAAAAGGAATGCCCAACGGCCGCAAATCCACGCCCGCCGAGAGCGCCGTACTTCCCACACTCAGATCGCCAATCGCAAGCCAGTCGGTGGATCCGCCAGGGTACAACGTGCCGGCGGCCCTGGTATCGCGCGCCGCAATGCCGAGGTGCGCCGGGTTGTACAGGAACGCGTGCGGATCGGACGAGGGGAGCGCCACGCCCGCGCCGCCCATCGCATTGATTGCCGGGGACGGCGGGATCTCCAGGAACGGCAGCGCCGTGATCGGTAGATTCTGCGCAGCAACCTGGACGGGGAGAAGCAGGGAGAGAGCGAGGAAATTCAAGGTTGTGCGCATAAGGGGAAGGGAGAGAGGGGCGGCGAGTATTAATGCGCTTCGTGCGAGGCACACCGTGCATTACACGACCCTGCCGATTGTCCTATTTAATTGAACAGTAAGCTGCAATGTCACGCAAGGGGTTTCGTAGAAAGCTTTCAATGGCCAGGCTATTTTACGCGTGAAGCCTCAGCGTCTCATACTCGTCGGCCCGTTTTGGCCATATCGCGGCGGAATCGCCCATTTTCTGCACGCGATGGAGATTGGCCTGGCCAATCGCGGCTTTTTCGTCAGCACCGTCACATTCCGGAGGCAGTACCCTGCGTGGCTGTTTCCGGGGAAAACGCAGTACGCCGAAGGGCCTGCGCCCGCCGAACCGGCGCCGAGGCTGCTGGACACGCTCAATCCGCTCACCTGGAAGCGCACCGCCGACGCGATCCTCGAAAAAGGAGCCGATGTAGTTGTCTTCAAGTATTGGATGCCGTTTTTCGCTCCCGCGTTTGGCGCCATGGCGCGTAGGCTACGAAAGCACGGAGTGAAGGTGATCGCAGTCGTGGATAATGCAATTCCCCATGAGCGGCGGCCGGGAGATAAGGCGTTTGGCCGCTACGTGCTCGGTGCCTGCGACGGCCTTATCGTCATGTCCGACCAGGTGCACCACGACGTGGAGTCGCTGAAGCTGGGCGTGGCCGTCCGGCAGGTTGCGCACCCGGTGTACGATGTCTTCGGTGAGGCCATCCCGAAGGCGCAGGCGCGCGCATCGCTCGGCTTTGGCTCGGATGTGATGCTCCTCTTCTTCGGCTTCATCCGCCGGTACAAGGGCCTGCACGTGCTGCTGGGGGCGATGCCTCGCGTCCTCGAGCAAATCCCGAATGCCCGCCTTGTCGTGGCCGGCGAGTTCTACGCCGACGAGGATGCGCTCCGCGCGCAGGCTGCGCCTCTCGGCGACGCCATCCAATTCGCCGCCGACTACATTCCGGACGAGCAGGTGGCCGCCTATTTCTGCGCCGCCGACGTGGTCGTTCAGCCATATATCTCCGCCACCCAGAGCGGTGTCGCCCAGATTGCCTTCCACTTCGGGCGGCCGCTCATCATCACGGATGTAGGCGGGTTGGCCGAGGTCGTCCCCGACGGCGTGGCCGGACTGGTCGTGCCGCCGGAGGATCCCCAGGCGCTTGCCGCCGCCATCGTCCGCTATTTCAAGGAAGGGCTGGAGGCGGCGCTTTCGGAAGGCGTCCGCCGCGAACGCAAGAAATACTCGTGGGACCGGCTGTATGAGGCCATTGAGGAGCTGATTTGAACGCTGAGCGGTGAAGGACGAATGCTGAAGAGAGTTGAGATGCCTCTGGGAAGGACGACTCGCCGTGGCGTCTGATGGATACCGGTTTGGATGACACCCTGTATGAGAATACCGGGCCTCCGATAAAGGAATTGTGCATCTTCCGAAGACCTTCAGCTTTCATCGTTCAGACTTCACCGTTCGGCCCGTGCTCCCCGTTATCATCCTCGCTGGCGGTTTTGGCGCCCGGCTGCGGTCGGTTGTTGATGATCGCCCGAAGGTGCTCGCCCCCGTGGCCGGCAGGCCATTTTTGCAGCACCTCCTGAAGCATCTGGCCACGGAGGGCGTGGGCGACGTTGTGCTTTCTACAGGGCATTTGGGAGAGCAGGTGGAGGCATTTATTGCCGAGCATTCGCCGGACGGCATGAACGTGCGGTGTGTACAAGAGCCCAGGCCGCTGGGCACAGGCGGCGCACTGGCGTTCGCTACAAAAGAGGCAGAAATACAAGGCCCGTTCGTCGCGATGAACGGCGATACGTTCTTCGGGGGCTCCGTTGCCGAACTCGTGGAAGCCCACCACACCACGCCCGCTGCCAAAGCCACGTTAGCGCTTGCGAAGGTTGATTCCGCCGACCGCTACGGGCGCGTGCTCTTCGAGGAGGCCGAGAATAATGCACCCGTACGCGTGACGGGGTTTGCCGAGAAGGAGGCCGAGGAGGCGACGGCGGCAGGTCCGGCATGGATCAACGCGGGGGTCTACGTGCTTGCACCGGACGCGCTGGCAGATGGCCCGAGGGACGAGCGCGTGAGTCTGGAGCGTGTTGTCTTTCCACGTCTGGCGAAGAGAGGTGAGTTGTGGGCACTGCGTTATCCCGCGGCCCCATTCCTCGATATCGGCACGCCCGAAGACTACGCCCGCGCGACCCTGATGTTAGCTTGACGCACCCTCTATATGCCGCCTGTTTTCCGTTGGGTCACACCGCCGGTATGACCTTACTGTTTCGAGTACGCTGGTCGTCAGGGCATACCACCGGTTGGGGCACACCGTCGGTGTGCCCCAACTCTCTTCTCTACTCTTGGGTATGCCGACGGTGTACCCCGTAGGCTTTGATGACGCATACCATCCGATCTCGCGCCCCGCTCCGCATCGCTTTCGGCGGCGGCGGCACCGACGTTTCGCCCTACGCGGACGAGCGGGGAGGCCTCGTGCTCAACGCCACCATCAACCGGTATGCCTATGTAACGCTCGTTCCCAACGACTCGGGCGCCATCCGGCTACGGTCATTGGATTATGACGAAGAGCTTGAGCTTGCCGCCGTGGACGGCCTTCCGGAGGACTCCGGGAAAATGAAGCTGGCCCTCGGCGCCGTTCGAGGTATGGACGTAGTGGGCCATAAGCCGGGGCAGGGATTCGATCTATTCACCCACACCGATGCGCCTCCAGGTTCGGGGCTCGGCGCGTCGTCCACGATGGTCGTTGCCCTCATCGGCGCGTTTGAAGCGTGGCTGCGGACGGGGCTGGATCGGTACGAAATCGCTCGGCTGGCCTACAAGATTGAACGCGAAGACCTGGGCATGCCCGGCGGGCGGCAGGACCAGTACGCGGCGGCGTTCGGCGGCTTTAACTTCATGGAGTTCAGGGGCGATGACGTACTCGTCAACCCGCTGCGGATCCCTTCCGAAACCATCTGGGAGTTGGAATATTCGCTGGTATTGGCGTGGACGGGCCGCAGTCGCCTATCCTCCACCATCATCGAGCAGCAGATCGAGAACTTTCGCAACAAGGACAGCAAGGCGGTCGCAGCGATGGATCGTACGCGCGACCTCGCCTCTGAAATGAAGCGCGTCCTGCTTACCGGCGACCTCCAACTCTTCGGCGAGCGCCCCCATGAGGCCTGGGGAGTGAAGCAGCGGATGGCGGACGGGATAAGCAATCCAGAAATCGACGCCATCTACACGGCTGCGCGGAACGCCGGCGCGCTCGGCGGAAAGGTCTCCGGCGCGGGCGGCGGCGGCTTCATGTTCTTCTTCACGGCCTTCGACCGGAGGCACGAGGTGGAGCAGGCCATCGAGGCGCACAATGCCGAAGTCGTCCACTTTAGCTTTACCGACCGTGGGCTGGAAACATGGACGCGCTGACTCTTGCAAGGGGCCCCGAAACCGCCTCGGATTCACGCGTATACTGCTGCTGAGAATGCCAAACCAAGCCTGAATGCTGATCGAGCAACAACGGCGAAGCCATGTGGTGCGGGGGCTCGTCGCCGCCGCGGCTCTGGTAATCGTTATCGCCGGCCTGCGCTCGGCGCGGCCGGTGGTCGTGCCCATGCTGGTCGCCGCGTTCGTAGCGTTCGCCTGTCTCCCGGCCGTCAACAAGCTGCGCTCGTGGCGTGTGCCGAAAGTGCTTGCCGTCTTGTTTGTTGTGCTAGGTGTCGTAGCCGTGGTGTTTGCAATTGCGGCTTTCGTGGGTTCGTCGTTGACCGCCTTTGTGCAAACACTACCGTTCTACCAGGCGCGTTTGGGTACACAGGTCGCCGATTTGCTGGCGTGGTTCGCAGAGCGCGGATTCGAGGTACCCGATAGCGCCCAACTGCAGGACACCATTGACCCAGGCGTTGCGCTGAGCCTCGTCGCAACCCTACTAAACGGTGTGGGCGACACCCTCGCCAACGGCCTGCTGATTCTCCTGACCGTTGTTTTCATCTTACTCGAAGCTTCGTCGTTCCGCGTAAAGGTGCAACGAGCTTTCCACCGCGAAGGCTCTTCATTTCCTCAGATCGCCGCGTTCGCGTCGGGCATGAAGCAGTACCTCGTCATCAAGACAATGGTGAGCCTGGTTACTGGTACACTCGTTGCCGTCTGGCTTGCCATCCTGGGCGTCGATTTTCCGCTTCTCTGGGGTCTTCTGGCCTTCCTCCTCAACTACATCCCGAACATCGGTTCGATCCTCGCAGCCATTCCGGCTTCCCTGCTCGCACTTGTGCAAATCAGCCTGGGCGCCGCCCTGCTCGTGGTCCTCGGTTTTCTGGTGATTAACATAGTGATGGGAAACATGATCGAGCCGCGTTGGATGGGACGCGGCGTCGGACTTTCGCCACTGGTGGTGTTCTTCTCATTGATTTTCTGGGGATGGGTGCTCGGCCCCATGGGTCTCATCCTGTCCGTGCCACTGTCGGTTACGGTCAAGATTGCCCTGGAGAGCAGTGAGGAGACGCGCTGGGTTGCCGTACTGCTTGGCCCGGAGAACGTTCCGAAAGCGCCGGAGCCTCTGCCCGAGCCCGTTGCTTCCGACGCATGACTCACTACCCGTGGAGAAGTGCTAGGAGCCTGTCTGACTAAGGACGGATCTACTGCGGCGATAAATCGGCCCGTTTCTCCGATCTTTTTCATTGCGTAGCCCCACTATGCGCTTCAAAAGATCGAAAAAATGTTCTCGATTCCTCACTCGCCTCGTTACAATCCCCTTAGTCAGACAGGCTCCTAGTGGTTGCGGCTGAGATCGCGCGGTAGCTTCGGGCTGAGCCCATTCAATTTGCCGTGACGCCGAACGCCACCACCGATTCGTTGCTGAGTTTCGCGCACGCGCAGATCGCGGACAGCGTACATGTTCACGAGGCGGTCGCGGAACTGGCGCCGCTACTCACGGATTTGGCCGAGCAGATTGCCGAGCGATTTTGGAGCGGGGGCCGCGCGTACTTTTTCGGCAATGGAGGCTCCGCGGCCGACGCCCAGCACTGGGCCGCCGAGTTCTCCGGCCGCTTCTACCTTGACCGCCCGTCGCTTCCGGCGTTCGCGCTCACAGGCAACTCCTCACAGGTCACTGCCATCGGCAACGACTACGGGTTCGAGGAAGTATTCGCCCGCCCGCTTTCCGGATTGATCCAACCCGGCGACGTGGCCATCGGTATCTCAACCAGCGGAAACTCGGCGAACGTCGTGCGCGGCCTTGAAGTCGCTCGGGAGAAAGGCGCGCTGTCCGTTGGCTTCACAGGAAAGGGTGAAGGGCGGATGACCGGGATCTGTGACGTAGTAATCTCTATTCCGAGCGAGGATACTCCCCGCATCCAGGAAGGCCACGAACTGTGCGGGCACGTCCTCTGCGCGCTGGTCGAGAGGATCATGTTCAGCAAGGACGATGGCTAGAAAAGCTGCTTTCCTGGACCGTGATGGCACATTAAATGACGAGCGTGGCCTCCACTACGTCCACCGAGTGCGGGATTTCCATTGGATCGACGGCGCCCGCGAAGCCATCCACAAACTGAACGAGGCAGGCTTCCTCGTAATCGTCGTTACCAACCAGGCAGGCATCGCACGAGGGCTCTACACAGCGGATGATGTGAACCGATTACATGATGCTGTGCAAAAGGATCTGGAGGATTTGGGTGCCCAGGTCGACGCGTTCTACATCAGCCCATACCATGTGAAAGGCATCGTTCCCGAGTTCGCCGTCAGGCACGAGGACCGCAAGCCAGGCACGGGGCTGTTCGAGCGCGCCATGCGCGAGCACGACATCGACCCGGCGCTGTCGTTCATGGTGGGCGACAAAGCCTCCGACCTCATCCCCGCCGAAAAGCTGGGCATGAAGACTGTTCTCGTGCTTACAGGACAGGGCGAGAACCACAAGGAAACACCCGCCGCAGATATCGTCGTAACGGGCATAGCCGCTGCTGCCGATTGGATCGTGGAACACGACGCCTCCTAGGAGGCTGTGGAATTACCTGCTCTTTCACCGAGACAGCCTGCCCCGACTTGTCGGGGAGCGCGTCTCGGCTGAGATCAAGGCGCCCCGCAGTACTGCGGAGCAACGAAGAGATCGGCCGAGAGTCCCGCCGCATGGCGGGAAGGCAGGATGACGTATTTCAACAGCCTCGTAAAAGGCGCATGGCGGGGTTATTTGGCTGAGTGCGAAAGAGTTAGCATTTATTTCTACCGAATGCAGGGCCATTCATCGGCCAGAGGATTGGGTGAAAGCCCGGCGAGGCCACCGGAAGCGCACGGTTCGTTCGTACTTTGCGGAGCGAACGCCTCTTTCGGTTTCTGCTTCGTTCGCAATGGCTTCCTCCGCACCCGTTAAGCACCTGTTCGTCACGGGCGGAGTTACCTCTTCGCTGGGCAAGGGGATCATCTCGTCGTCGCTAGGGCGGCTGCTCGAGGCCCACGGGCTGCGCGTCACGATCCAGAAATTCGACCCCTACATCAATGTGGACGCGGGGACGATGAACCCGTACGAGCACGGCGAGGTGTACGTGACCGATGACGGCGCCGAAACCGACCTCGACCTCGGCCATTACGAGCGCTTCCTGTGTGTGCCGATGAGCCAGGCCAACAATGTGACCACTGGCCGAGTGTACTCGGGCGTTATTGCGAAGGAGCGGGCGGGCGTGTACCTCGGCAAAACCGTGCAGGTGGTCCCGCACGTCATCGATGAGATAAAGGGGTGGATGCGCCGCCTCGCTGACACGGGCGACTACGATGTCGTCATCACCGAAATCGGAGGAACGGCCGGCGACATCGAAAGTCTGCCCTATCTCGAGGCTATTCGTCAGTTCACGTTAGAGGCAGGTCGCGCCAATGTGTGCCTCGTGCATCTGACGCTGATACCGTATCTCGCCGCAGCCGGCGAACTTAAAACGAAGCCAACCCAGCACTCGGTCAAGACGCTCCAGAGCTACGGCCTCCAGCCGGATGTGCTCGTGTGCCGCACCGAGCACCCCCTCGACGACGACATCCGCAAGAAAATCGCCCTGTTTTGTAACGTGGAGGCCCGCGCCGTGGTGGAGGCCCGCGACGCCGAGTCCATCTACGAGGTGCCGCTGTTACTACGCGAAAAAGGCCTCGATGCTGTGGTGCTCGAACGACTCCAACTGCAGGAGCATGCCACCGAGGACCTGACAGATGGCCTGGCCGATTGGGTAGAGTTCCTTCGCCGGTTGAAGAACCCCGAGGGGGAGGTTCGGATTGCGCTGGTTGGCAAGTACGTGAGCCATCAGGATGCCTATAAGTCCATTACTGAGAGCCTGCTGCTGGCTGGGGCCGCCAACGGCGTGTGGGTGGATGTCGTCCCGATTCTGTCGGACGACCTGACTGCCGAGGACGTGGCCGCGAAGCTGGACGGCGTCTCGGGCGTTCTAGTAGCGCCCGGTTTCGGCGATCGCGGGATCGACGGGAAGATTGAGGCCGTGCGCTTTGCCCGCGAGAATGGTATCCCGTTTTTCGGGATTTGCCTCGGGATGCAGGTCGCCGTGGTCGAGTTTGCGCGCAACGTGTGCGGATGGGCCGAGGCGCACTCCACGGAGTTTAATGCAAACACTCCGCTGCCGATTATCGCGCTAATGGCCGAGCAGGAGGAGATCACCGAGAAAGGCGGCACGATGCGCCTCGGGCAGTACGAATGCCGTGTAACGGCCGGAACAAAGGCGCGCTCGATCTACGGCGAAGAGACGGTTTGGGAAAGACACCGCCACCGCTATGAAGTCAACAACGAACTGCGCTACAAGTTGAAGGAGAGCGGGATGGTTTTCTCGGGCGTCAACCCCGACCAGGATTTGATCGAGATCGTGGAGTTGCCCGTGGATGGCGACGGCCCGACACATCCTTGGTTCGTGGGCGTTCAGTTCCACCCAGAGTACAAATCCAGAGTGCTGGCGCCGCACCCTTTGTTCGTGGCCTTTGTTGAGGCGGCCGTTGCGCACGCTGAGGCCGGTGGCACCTTCTCCGAGCCCCGTGAACCTACTCGTATGCGGCGTATCCAGCGGGTTTCGGCGCGCGCGCTCGCGGACGGATAGTTTTTGAGCTAGGGAGAAAAGGGGTGTGGGCGAGAGAGAGTGCGGAGTGCAATGGCGGCGAATCGGAATAATTGAACCCGCAGAAGCCCCAGGGACGACCCAGTGGTACCCTCCCGACAACACATTCGTAGCGCCGATCCGGTGGATCGCCCGAATGATGGTAGAGCAATGCAACTCGTAGGGGCGATTCACGAATCGCCATAAACACGCAAAAAAATGAGCATCCCAACCGACCCGAAGCTTACGCGCCTGAAGAAGACCCTTCAGCACTTGAAGGGCAAAATCCGTGTTCGCGTGGGCGGGCTGCTATTCGATGACGCTGACGATCCGAACGCGCTCGTCCTCGTGGAGCACGACGGCATTTGGTCTGATGAACCCTTCTGGACGTCGCCCGGCGGTGGCGTGGAGTTCGGGGAATCGCTGCAAGAGGCCCTTGTTCGGGAGGTGAAGGAAGAAACCGGGTTGGACGTGGAAGTCGGTACGCTCCGCTACATCCTCGATTTCATCCGTCCGCCCCTTCACGCGGTGTCATTTTACTTCGAGTGCAGGGCTCCGGATGGCCTGGACGCGCTATCAACTGGTTCCGATCCCGAACTCGGGAATGGGCAACTCATCCGAAACGTGAGGATGGTGCCGTTTGGAGAGTTGCAAGGGTTGAATGTGTATCCGGAAGGGATGGGGGAGTGGCTGCCTGAGGATGCCCGGAGCGGTTTTGAGGGTGGCGTGCAGTTCGTGGGGGCGTTGAGGTAACGCGTAGGGGCGTGATACATCACGCCAATGGGCACCTGGACGCTATTCCGGGCCGCGCCACAGGGGCAGGGATGGCACTCCAGGGCGAGATGTATCTCGCCCCTACGAATGCCCGAACATTGCGTCGTAGGGGCGATTCATGAATCGCCCCTACCGGTTCCGTCATTGATACGCCGTCCCTCGTCTGCCGTCCGCCGTGCATCATCACCCATTATCTTCGCCAAGCCAAATCCCTCCCCATGCCCGACGACCAAATAGTCGCCCTCGTCACCGAACCCACACAGGTAGCTGCATTGCTGGCGGCCGTGCTGGCGGCGGTGTTTGCGCTGTCTCGGATAGAGGCGTTCAAGAAGGTGTTCGAGATCGTGCCACCCGTGTTGTGGGCCTACTTCGTGCCCATGCTCCTCACCACGTTCGGGGTCACGCCGGAAGGAAACGCTGCCTACGACTGGTTCACGTATGTGCTGCTGCCGCTGGCGCTGTTCCTCCTCATGCTCACCATCGACCTGCGGGCGATTGCCAGCCTCGGACGGCTCGCGCTGATCATGTTGCTGGTGGGTACGTTCGGGATCGTCATCGGCGGGCCGATTGCGTACCTCGCCGTAGGCCAGTTCATAGGCGATCCGGACGCGTGGAAGGGTCTCGCGGCGCTTTCCGGCAGTTGGATCGGCGGCACGGCCAATATGGTGGCGATTCAGGAAAGCGTCGGACTCGACGACCTGGGGCCCATTATCGTTGTGGACACGGTCGTCGGGTACGGCTGGATGGCGATTCTGTTGTTCCTCTCGGGCTACCAGAAACAGTTCAACGCCTGGGTAGGAGCCGATACATCGGCCATGGACCGGGTGGACGAAACCATCAAGAAGCTTGACCAAACGCGGCGCCCAACTACACTGACAACCCTTTCCATTATCGTCGGGTTGGGATTTGGTGCTGCGGTGCTATCGCGCGTGCTTGGCGAGGCCCTTCCAGCACTCGGCGATCCGACCATTATCTCGCACGGCACGTGGGCGGTGCTCATCGCGGTGACGGTGGGGCTTGTTCTCTCGTTTACGCCCATGCGTAAGCTGGAGGCCGATGGGGCCAGCCACATCGGCTATGTGGGCCTCTATCTGCTGCTCACAGCCATCGGCGCGCAGGGCAACCTCGCAGCGGTCCTCGATGCCCCGCTGTACATGCTGACAGGGGTGGTTTGGCTCGCCGTCCACGTCGCGCTGCTGATCTTCGCAGCTAAACTCCTCAAAGCGCCCCTTTTCTTTGTGGCCACCGGCAGCATGGCCAACGTCGGCGGGGCGGCGAGCGCCCCCATCGTGGCGGGCGTCTACCACCCCGCCATGGCGCCGGTGGGCCTTCTCATGGCGGTGGCCGGGTACATCCTAGGCATCTACGCGGCGCTCGTTTGCGCGTGGATGCTCGGCGCGGTGGCCTGAGGGTAGGTATTGGGCTAGTGCGTAGTTCGTATTGCGTAATTCGATGGCGTAAAAGCGTCTCAACCCGCGACCTTGATACGCACTACGCAATACGCACCAATCCGTCTACAGCTTCCGCATCACCCCCAGCACTCGCCCAATGATGTGGCAGCCGGGCGAATCAGGCGGAAACGATTCGGCAGCATACCCTCGGGCTGAGGGCTGGAGGTGGAGCCGGTTGCGTGAGAAATCGAACGAGCGCGCCATGATTCGCTCGCCGATGACCGCGGCGACCAACTCGCCGCTGAAGAGCTGCTCTTGGTTGGTTTCTTCTACGATGAGGAAGTCGCCCATGCGAATCCCCTGCTCGCTCATGCCGTCATCGCCCGCGACGGTAACGAGGCACACGTCGGCGTCGGTGGGGCCAAGTAGGCGGGCATCGACGTGCAGCGCCCCGGTTGGGTGGTGGCGAAGCTGTTCGGGTTGATCGCTACGCGCCGCCCTGATGATCGGCAAAAGAGGGGGTGGCCGGGTGAAGGATAGCTGGTCGCCCGCCTGGGTAAGAGCAATCCCCCGGGACACACGTGGCGTCCGCGTGAGGTAGCCCTTCTTCTCCAGCGCCACGACGAACTTGAACACCGCGTTGGTGGACCGGATCGAGAGGGCGTTGCCGATCTCAGCCATCGTCGGCGGCTTCTGATGATCGCGGATGTATGAGCGGAGAAACTCATACACCTGGTTTTGCCTCTCCGTCAGACTGGGTTTGATCACCATGTCCCTCAATCGCAAAGCGCGTCGACAACAGGGGTGAAAATACGTTCACCATCCAGGCTTGACGTAATCGCTATGGTGAATTCATATTCACCATAGCGATGTCTCACTACCCTCTCTGGTGCCCTCTTGGGGCCTATTTGTCCACAAATCCAACTTTTTCGCTCGCGATAACTTGATTATTGGGCATTCAGAGATACTTTGGGGCCGTGGGGGGGAATTGTGGGGAAGAATCCCAAACTCTGGCGAATTGTGGGGGAGCCGACCATGGTCGGGTTCTTAGGACAATCTGAGCACTCCATTGACGACAAGGGCCGCGTGGCCTTGCCGGCAAGGATGCGACGCGAGTTGAGCCCCGATGCGGACGAGACGTTCATTGCCTGGCAGGGCATCGAGCAATGCGTCACGCTGATTCCCAAGAATGTTTGGAAAGAGAAGGCGGACTTGCTCACGAAGCTAAGCCCGTTTCTCAAGGATAACCGGATAGTCAAGCGCACCGAATCGCGCAGGGCTGAGCGGGTAATCCTCGATGCCCAAGGACGAATCAGCCTTCCGCGCACACACATCGACCATGCCGGTCTCGATGGCGAGAAGGTTGTCATCATCGGAACGATCGACACGATTGAGATCTGGGACCCCGCCATCCTGAAAGCCGAAGACGACGCCCAGGCCGACTCATATGAGAGTCTGGTTGAGCGCGTTATGAGCAAGTTCGAATCCGAGTAATCCACCATGCAGACGGCAGCAATCCACATGGCTCCCCAATCCCATCGGCCTTCGGGCCGTGGAGCCCGATCCACCGGCCGGCCCGTAAGCCTGTCGGCGGATCCGCTCCGCTTTGCTTCTGCCTACCACGCGCCCGTGATGGCCGCTGCTGTGGTGGACGGGCTCGTGACGGATCGTGCAGGGATCTATATAGATGGTACGCTGGGTGGCGGAGGCCATAGCGACGCTTTGTTGAACGCACTCACTCCCACGGGGCGTGTGATCGGGATCGATAAGGATGCAGAAGCTCTTGCCGCATCTGAAGAGCGTTTGTCATATGCGGTCGAAGCCGGACGCTTCCGGACGATCCATGGCAACTTCGCCGATATGGAAGACCTGCTGGCTGACGCCGACGTAGAGGCTGTGCATGGCGTCTTGCTCGATCTCGGCATTTCCTCGCATCAGATCGACGAGGCCGCGCGCGGCTTTGCATTCTCGGCCGACGGCCCGTTGGACATGCGGATGGATGCCAGCACTGGTGAAACCGCCGCCGAACTGATCGACCGCCTCGATGTACAGGCCATCACCGACCTCCTCCGGGCCTATGGCGACGAGCCGCGGGCGTGGCCCATTGCCAACGCTATTGTAGAGCACGGCGCCTTTGCCACGACCGGTGAATTAGCAGAGGTCGTGCGCAGCGCCGTTCCCGCGAAGGAAGAGGTCAAGACGCTCGCCCGCGTTTTCCAGGCCTTCCGCATCGCCGTCAACGACGAGATGAGTGCGCTTGAACGCACTTTGGAGGCGGCTCTCAACGTTCTTCGTCCCGGCGGGCACCTTGCGGTTATTAGCTACCACTCGCTCGAAGACCGCCGCGCCAAGCACTACCTCCGCTTCGGCAATCTGGAAGGCGAGGCCAAAAAGGACTTTTACGGCAACCTGCTCACACCGTGGAATCTCCTCACCCGGAAGCCCATCGTGGCCACGCCCGAGGAAATCCAGGCCAACCCCCGCGCGCGCAGCGCGCGGCTACGCATCTCCGAAAAGAAACCCGATCCGCAAACCAGTCATCCGCGACAGCGGGAATCGTGAGGGGGCCGGCCCGGGCCCGTATGCCCGCGTCCCCCGCCCACCCCCCCTCGCTTCCCGCGCTCGCCCCGCTTTTCACTTCTCGCCCTACCGCTACTCATGCCCGCCAAGTCTGCGACGCGTACATCCAAGTCTGCGAGGCGCACATCTACGTCTGCGAGGCGCGCATTGCGGAACTCCGGCCGTCGCCCGGTCCGTAAGCCGAGCCGCACGGCCGAGACCAGCCAAAGCCGTCGCTCCACGCATTCCCGCCTTGTTGCGCCCAGCACGGGTTTGCCCGGATGGAACGACCTGGGGATATCCGACAACGGAACGGCGCGGAAGACCAACAGGCGGAAGCGAAGTGGCCCCTCAACGCGAAGGAAGTCGAGATTGCGCGTGCTGGACGTTGCGCCGTCGCTGCGGTTTGCAGTCTGGACGCTGATCGCCTGCATCGCAGTGACGCTGTACGTGGGCCACGTGTACGCCACGCAATCGACGTTGGCCAATCTACAGAGCGAGCGGCGCGAAAACCTCCGCCTCCGCCTTACACGGGACCGGCTCCGCGGCGCTTTTAATCGGATGACCGGTCCGCAGCAAGTCATGGACAGAGCCGCCGCCCTCGGCCTCGAGGAAGGCGCAGCCTACGGCCCTGTCATCAACGTGAACGACTAAAACTCCAACTTTTAAACACTCCACCTTTTTCACACTGAGCCCATTACCGCTCGCGATACCATACTGAGCCGCCTTTACGTCGTGATCGCGTTCCTGCTGATTCTCCCGGTCGGTGTGTTCGCCCAGATGGTGCGGATCCACCTGAGCGACGGAAGCGAACTCCGCGAGCGGGGTGAGCGGCAGGCATCGTCGTTTGTGGATCTGCCGGCTACGCGGGGATCCATCTACGATCAGGCGGGGCGTGCGCTTGTGGTCAATACCGCACGGTATGAGGTGGCGCTCGATCCGACCATTGCCGGCTTTGAGGAGCGAGCCGAGGAGTTCTACGCGTTGCTCGGCCGTTTCACGGATCGCCCTGCGAGCTACTACCGCAACCGCGTAGCCGGCCGCGCGAGCCGCCAGTACGTGCTGCTCGTTCGATCGCTCGACGAGACCTCGAAAGAAGAGATCGACGCGGCGGACATCCCTGGGCTGCTCCTGACCGGCTCGTTTGCGCGCCGCTACAATTACGCGCGCACGGCCGGCCACATCCTCGGCCACGTGGATACGGATTTGCGGGGACAGGCAGGCCTTGAGATGCTCTACGACGAGTATTTGCAAGGCGAACCCGGCCGCCAGGCGGTGCAACGCGACCGCCGGGGCATCGTAAAAGCTCTGGTCGGTGGGCCGGTTGAGGAACCCCGCCACGGCGAGCATCTGGTGCTGACCATCGATCTCGTCCGTCAGGCCATTCTGGAGGAAGAACTAGCGCGCGGTGTTGCCGAAGCCGAGGCTACCTGGGGCACCGCCGTTGCGATGGACCCCCGTACCGGCGCCATTCTGGCGATGGCAAACGTCCCGGATTACGACCCCAACCGCCCGGGCGCATTTTCGGCCGCTGCGCGCCGCAACCACGCGATTACCGACCGTTTCGAACCGGGCTCGACGTTCAAGCTCGTCACCGCGGTGGCGGCGGTTGAAAGCGGGCTGATTGCTCTGGAGGATTCCGTAGATACCGGGCAGGGCTGGGCCGTCTTCCATGGCCGCACCATGCACGACAGCCACGGCTACGGGCGGATTCCTTTCGGGATGGCCATCGTGAAATCGTCGAACGTGGCTATGGCACGCACGGCCTACCGGATGGAGCGCGGCACCTTCTACCAGTATGCGCGCGCATTCGGTTTCGGCCAGCCGACGCTCGTGGATCTGCCCGGCGAAGTGGCGGGCAGCCTCAAACGGCCCGAGACGTGGAGCGGCATCACACTCCCCTGGATGGCTACCGGTTATGAGGTGGAAGCCACGGCGTTACAAATTGTTACGGCCTACAGCGCGCTCGCCAACGGTGGCTTGCTCGTGCGGCCGTACGTCGTTGCCGAGCGCCGCAATGTGCATGGCCGCGTAACGTGGACGGCTCGCCAGGACTCCATCCGCCGCGCCTTTGATCCCGAAACCGCCGAGCGTTTGTTGCCGTGGTTCGAGCGCGTCGTTTCCCGCGAGGGAACGGGCCGCAGGGCAGCGGTGGAAGGCCTTCGGATCGCAGGCAAGACCGGTACCGCACAGATTGCTTCGGGCGGCGGCTACCAGCGCCGCTACCGCGCCTCGTTTGTGGGCTTCTTCCCAGCGGACAATCCCGAAGTGGCAATGATCGTGGTGTTGAATAACCCCCGGAACGGTTCGTATGGTGGGACCGTCGCTGCGCCGATTTTCGGAGAGATCGCCCGCCGGTGGATCGGCACGTTCCCAAGCATCGCAGAACAGGTGGCTCCGGCGGATGTCCTTCCCGAACGCACCGAAGCCCGCGTTCCGGATGTCGGCGGGATGCCGGGCGTGCTGGCAGCCGGGCGCCTCCGCGCGAACGGCTTCCCCGTGCGCCTTGCGCGGGATGCCGCGTGGCAGATTGTATCGGCCCAACGTCCTAATGGCGGTGATACGACGCGCATCAGAAGTGCCGTACGTCTGACGACTACACCTTCCGAACGGCGCGAGCCGAGCCGTAACACCGTGGTTACGGCCGCCTCCGATTCGCCTACTGAACCCATTACCATGCCGGACCTGAGCGGATTATCTACCCGCCGTGCCGTGATATGGCTCGCGTCGCTCGGCGTGGAGGCCCGCCTTCAGGGCTCCGGTGTCGTGACCGCGCAATCCCCCAATTCCGGCGCCTCATTACCCTCACAGGCGGTTCTGACTTTGCGCTGACGGCCGTGGGCGCTACCCGTTCTTTGCTTACTGACCCTGTCGTCCCCCCGCAGCCGCTGGCCGGCCTGCTCGTACCGCTGCGTGCAGCAGGCTTGCTGGTGGTTGATGTACCGGAGGCCGATCAGGTTCTGATTCACCGACTCGCGGAAGACAGCCGCGATGTCGGGCCCGACACGCTGTTCATCGCCCGCAAGGGCGACCACAGCGACGGGCACCTGTTCCTTGACACGGCTGTGCAACAAGGCGCCGTTGCCGCCATCGTGGATGCCGATTGGCTCCGCGAAGCAACGGCGTCCGCAGGCGAGGCATCGCCTGCAACGAGTCCCTTGGGGAAGGGTGAGCGCCTCCCCAGCGCGGTTTTCGTACCTGTTTCAGATACGAGAGCCGCGCTGGCGGAGGTCGCGAATGCGTTCTACGGGCATCCCGGCGCGTCGCTCGATATCCTCGGGGTCACCGGCACCAACGGCAAGACAACCACCGTCTTCCTGCTCCACCATCTGATGATGGCGCTGGGCGAGAAGACAGGGCTCGTCGGGACGATTGAGAACCGGATCGGCGAACAGATTATCGCTACGGGCTACACGACGCCCGAGCCCATTGAATTGAACCGCGTGCTTCGTGCGATGGTGGACGCCGGATGCAGTACCTGCGCCATGGAGGTCTCCTCGCACGGGCTCGCGCTCGATCGCGTACGAGGGCAACGCTTCCGTGTCGGTGTTTTCACCAACCTGACGCACGACCACCTCGATTTCCACGGATCGCCCGAGGCCTACGCATCCGCCAAAAAGAGGCTGTTTGATGGCCTCCAGGCCGACGCCGCGGCCATCGTAAACTGCGACGACCCCGCGTGGGAGAGCATGGTGGCCGACTCCGCGGCCCGTGTGATCACGTTCGGCACTGACGCGGATGCTGATGTCCCCGTGGAGGTTCTGGAGAACGCACTTAGCGGTTTGCTACTCCGACTCGATGGCGTCGAAAAGAAGTTCCGGCTCGCGGGGCGCTTCAACGCGTTGAACGTTGCCGCAGCGTATGCGGTGGGCCGCGAACTCGGGTATTCGCGGGATGAAGTGCTCGGTGTTCTAACCAGGGCTCCCGGCGTCCCCGGTCGTTTCGAGACGTTTGCCTCGGAAGACGGCGTTCTCGGCATTGTGGATTACGCCCACACGCCCGATGCGCTCGACAACGTCCTCCGAACGGCTCGCGAGATGATGGAGCCTAACAGAAAACTCATCGCTGTTTTCGGCTGCGGTGGAGATAGAGATCGCACGAAACGTCCCAAAATGGCCCGCGTCGCCGAGACCCACGCCGACCGGGTCATTCTCACCAACGACAACCCCCGAACGGAAGACCCGCTCACGATTATCGCCGAGATTCAGACCGGACTACAAGACCCATCCGCCGCAACCACGCTCCCCGATCGGGCTGAGGCCATCGCCACCGCCGTCGCGGGGTCCGCCCCCGGAGATGTCGTTGTCGTGGCCGGAAAAGGCCACGAAGACTACCAGATCATCGGTACCGAAAAACGACCTTTTGATGATCGTATGCACCTGGAGAATGCTCTTCTTCAAAGACCGCTGACCGCTGACCGTTGACCGCAGTCAGTTGTCGGCCGTTGGTGGTCAATCACAAGCTCCATGCTCTACCACCTCCTCAGCTGGCTCGAACAGACCTTTCAGCCTCCTGGTTTTCAGGTCTTTGAGTTCACCACGGTTCGCGCGTCGCTGGCGGCCGGAACGGCGCTGCTGATCGGGCTTTTTGCCGGCAAGAAGATCATCCGCTGGTTGGCCCATCAGCAGATCGGTGAAACCATCCGGGAAGGTGAAGACGCCGGCGTCGTGAGCCATGCCCACAAGGCTGGAACCCCCACTATGGGCGGGGTGATCATCCTGCTGGCCATCGCTGGGGCCACCCTTCTCTGGGCCGATCTGACCAACGTCTACGTCTGGCTCGCGCTGATCTCTACGCTGTGGATGGGCGCAGTCGGCTTCGCCGACGACTATATAAAGGTGGTGCGGAAGAACAAGAAAGGGCTGGCAGGGAAGGTGAAGCTGGCGGGGCAGATTAGTCTAGGAATCGCGCTGAGCGTCTTCCTCATGAACTGGAACGCGCTCGAAGGCATCCACACAGTGACGAGCATGCCGTTCCTCACGAACGGCATCGTCGATTACGATTTTCTGACGCCTCTTTTCGGCATCGAGCTTGGCTGGCTGGTCTACATCCCCATCATCACCTTCGTCCTGACGGGCGTTTCCAACGCGGTGAACCTCACGGACGGCCTCGATGGCCTCACGGCGGGCACGGCGGCGTTCGTTTCGCTCGGGCTGATCGTAATGATCTACATCACCGGCAATACCATCCTGGCGGAGTTCGTGAATGACCTCTACCTCCCCGGCACGGGCGAGCTGACCGTGTTCGCGGCGGCGCTGGCGGCGGCATGCTTCGGGTTCCTCTGGTACAACGGCTTCCCCGCGCAGGTTTTCATGGGCGACACCGGGAGCCTTGCGCTTGGAGCGGCCATCGCGACGTTGGCGATTCTGGTCAAGAAGGAGCTTTATCTGCCCGTTCTGTGCGCCATCTTCGTGATCGAGACGGTATCGGTGATTATCCAGACGGGTTACTTCAAGTACTCGCGAAAGAAGTACGGTGAAGGGCGGCGCGTCTTCCTGATGGCCCCGCTTCACCACCACTACGAGGCCCTCGGCGTCCACGAGAACAAGATCGTCGTGCGCTTCTGGATCGTGACTGCCCTACTCGTGACTCTGACCCTCTTTCTCCTGCGGATACGTTAATCGTGCTTTGTTCTTCGGTCTTTGTTCTTCGGTCTTCTCGTTTCAACTAAAGTGAAGAACGAAGTACGAAAGCGAGCGCAGCGAGCGTCCGAAGAACGGAGCTTTTCCAATGAACCCCGTCGAAATCAAAGGCTCCCGCATCACCGTCGTCGGCGCGGCGCGGAGCGGCCTTGCGGCTGCGAAGCTGCTGGCGAGCCGGGGCGCGTCGGTATTCCTCACCGAACGGGGTTCGCCGGATGTGGCCGTCGCGGAAGGCCTCGGCGCGGAGGGCATCCGCTACGAGTTCGGCGGCCACACCAGTCGTGCGCTCGACGCCGACTTCCTCGTGCTCTCGCCGGGTGTTCCGACCAGCGCCGATCTCGTTCAGGATGCGCTAAGCAGCGACATCGCCGTTTACTCGGAGATCGAAGTGGCGAGTTGGCTCTGCAAGGGGCCGATCATCGCCGTGACGGGCTCGAACGGCAAGACTACCACCACCTCGCTCATCGCCCACCTCTTTCACACAGCCAACCGTGACTTTGTCGTCGCCGGGAATATCGGGTCTGCCTTTTCAGGCTACATCAATGAAATCGGAGACGACACGGTGGTGGTTCTGGAGGTCTCCAGCTTCCAGCTCGACCACATTGCCACGTTCAGACCAAAAGTGTCGGTGCTGCTCAACATCTCGCCCGACCACCTCGACCGCTACGAAAACAACTTCGACCTCTATGCCCGGAGCAAATTCCGTGTTTTTGAAAATCAGCAGCCAACCGACTGGCTGGTGTACAACCACGACGATGAAGTCGTCCGCGACTTTGTGGAGCCGTGGTGCGCTGAGCGCGGAATTACCGCGTGGCCAATTTCTAACGAACGCCAATTGGAGCGCGGCGCATTCGTTCGTGATGGCCGTGTTGTCCTCGCCCTCCCCGAGACCCTTAACCCACAGTCTACAGTGATTTACGAAGAGGAGCTTATGCCCTCGGACGATCTGGCCTTAGATGGGCGCCACAATATCTACAACTCCCTCGCTGCCGCCATCGCGGCACGTGCAATGGAGATCCGCAGCGACGTTGTCCGCGAGAGCCTGACCTCTTTCGAAGGCGTGCCGAACCGTTTGGAAACCGTCCGGACGGTGCATGAGGTCACCTACATCAACGACTCGAAGGCGACCAATGTGAATGCCGTCTGGTATGCACTGGAGTCGTTTTCCAAGCCCATCGTGCTCATCGCCGGCGGCCGCGACAAAGGCAACGACTACGGGCCGCTTGAGCGGCTGGTGAGTGAGAAGGTGAAGGGGATTGTCGGCCTTGGTGAGAGCGGCGGCAGGGTGATCGCCGAGCTCGGCTCGTTCGCCGAGCAAACCGCCCGCGCCCAGACGATGGAGGAAGCCATTCAGTACGCCCGCCTGATGGCCGAACCCGGCGACATCGTCCTCCTCAGCCCCGCCTGTGCGTCCTTCGACCTGTACGAGAACTTCGAGCAGCGCGGCGAACACTTCAGGCACCTCGTCCGGAGCCTTTGACCGACCCCATTGATGAGCACTGCCCGCACCCGAACGCTTGCACTTCCGCCGATGGACAAGGCCGTCATGGCGGCCGTATTGCTGCTTGCCGCAGCGGGCGTGGTGGCGGTGTACAGCGCGGTGGCGTTCCTCGCGGAAACAAAATCCGGCGGCGACCAGGAGCGTTTTCTGTTCCGTCACGTGGCTCATGTTGGCATGGCGCTGGGCGTGGCCGGCGTCCTGTCGATGATCGACTATCGGTGGCTCACGAAGCTCTCGAAAGTGTTCATGCTCATCTCGATGGTGCTCCTGGTGGCGGTACTGATCATCGGCGCGATAACAAACGGCGCCGTGCGCTGGATTGAGATCGGGTCGGTGAGCTTCCAGCCATCCGAATTCGCAAAAGTGGCTCTGCTGATTCACGTGTCAGTGCTTTTGGCAAAGAAGCAGGACTACATCGGCGACTTCTACCGGGCGTTCGTGCCCCTCTGCTTCTGGATTGGGCCCACGCTTCTGCTGATTGGTATCGAGGACTTCTCGACGGCCGCGATTCTATTGCTGTCGGTCTCTATCGTAATGTTCGTAGGGCGAGTGCGGATCACGCACCTCGTAAGTGTGGCAGTGCTCTTTGTTGCTCTGGGTTCGCTGCTGCTGTTGTCATCCCCGGAGCGCGCGGCGCGTTTCGAGAGTTTCCTCGGCATCTCCGTGTTCGGCAACACGAACCCGGACGAGGTCTTCGACTCGCAAGCGGAGGGCTATCAGGCCGACCAGGCGCGAATTGCGTTTGCGATGGGCGGCCTCACCGGCGTTGGGCCGGGCAAGAGCATCCAGCGCGACTTCCTCCCGGCGCCCTACAACGACTTCATTTTTGCCATCATCGCAGAGGAATACGGCCTCATCGGCGCCACGATGATCCTCCTCATATTCGCGTACTTGCTGCTGCGTGGCTACCTCCGCATAGCGCGCGGCTCTCCCGATCCGTTCGGTCTCTTTCTCGCCACTGGCCTCACGACCGCCATTGTTTTATATGGCTTCGTGAACGCCGCCGTGGCCTCCGGCCTGCTCCCCGTTACCGGCCTCGCCATGCCGTTCGTTTCGTACGGAGGCACCTCGCTCATCGCTACGGGCGCAATGGTGGGCATCCTTCTCAACATTTCGCGCCACAGCCAGACAGAATGAGTGTGCGAGAGCACTTTACATACTCGATCGCCCTCTCATCCACTCACCCCCCCAGACTCTCAAACTCTCAACTGCTCACTCACTCATACTCATAGGACGCCCACAAGGGACGTCCCTACGATTTCAATCCCTCATACTCTCACACTCTCCTCCCCGGCGCGCTCGGCGATCACGCCTTACCTCAACTGCTCACTCACTCATACTCATAGGACGCCCACAAGGGACGTCCCTACGATTTCAATCCCTCACGCACTCACACTCTCAACCCCTCAAACCCTGACCACCGCCGTTCTCGATAGCGCCTACACTGGCTCCCAACCGGAGACGCCTCCTGCCGGAACGCCCCGCGTGCTCTTTGCGTGCGGCGGGACGGGCGGACACGTGTACCCGGCTATCGCCATCGCGGATGCCATCCGGGCCGAGCACCCGGCGGCGGCCATCGCTTTTGCAGGCACGCGCGACCGAATGGAGTGGACCGCTGTGCCGAAGGCGGGGTACCCGATCCACGCCGTAACAGTAAGCGGCTTCCAGCGAGGCCTTTCGCGTGAAGCGCTTACCCGCAACCTGACGTTCCCGTTCAAGCTGGCAAAGGGCATGTGGGAGAGCCTGCGCCTCGTCAGTTCGTTCGACCCCGACGTAGTGGTCGGCACGGGTGGGTACGCCTCCGGCCCCGTCGGAATGGCGGGCAGTGTGAAGGGCCGCGGCCTGGTTTTGCAGGAGCAGAACGCGTACGCCGGCGCAACGAACAAAATGCTCGCGAAGCGCGCCGATACCATTTTCGTCGCATTCGAGGCTGCCAAGGCCTACTTCCCGGAGAAGAAGTGCGTACTGGCCGGGAATCCTGTCCGGCAGGATCTGGCCGAAGCCGACCGCGCCGAAGCCCACGCCCATTTCGGTGTGCCCACAGGCGCGTCTGTTCTTTTGGTGATGGGCGGCTCGCTCGGCGCCGGGCCCATCAACGGCGCGCTCAAACTGCATATCGATTCGCTGCTCGCCGACGAGAACGCGTTCCTCATCTGGCAGACGGGCTCGCGGTATTTCGAGGCGCTCGAAAAGGGGATTCCCGGCCATCCGCGCCTGCGGTTGCTGCCGTACCTCGACCGGATGGATCTGGCCTACGCGGCGGCCGATCTGGTCCTGTGTCGCGCCGGAGCCATCACCTGTTCCGAGTTAACCGTGACCGGTACGCCGTCTGTGCTCGTTCCGAGTCCGAACGTTACGGCCGATCACCAAACTAAGAATGCCCGCGCGCTGGCCGAGGCCGGCGCAGCCGTGTTGCTCCTCGAAACGGACCTCGACAGCCAGTTTGAGGCCACAGTAGTGGAATTGTTGACGGATGCAGACCGCCGCGCCGTCATGCGCGAGGCCGCGCTCGACATCGCTCGCCCCGACGCGGCTCGCACCATTGCAGATCGCGTTGTGGAGTTGGCGGAAACTCACGGAGGCACGGCATGAGCGCGTCTCCACGCCTGTTACGCTCGGCGCCCCCGATGGGCCGCATCCGGAACGTCCACATGGTGGGCATCGGCGGAATCGGCATGTCGTCGATTGCTGAAGTGCTGCTGGCGCGCGGGCACACCGTTACTGGCTCGGATCTTCGGAAGAGCGAGGTCACCGATCATCTCGAAAGCCTCGGCGCCGAGGTGTACGAAGGCCACGCGGCGGCGAACGTGCAGGAGGCCGACGTGGTGGTGTACTCCTCGGCGGTGCGCGCCGACGAGAACCCGGAGACCGTAGAGGCGCAGCGGCTGCACATTCCCATTATCAAGCGCTCGGAGATGCTCGGCGAACTGATGCGGATGAAGTTCGGCATCGGCGTGGCGGGCACACACGGCAAGACCACCACCACCACGATGGTTGGCCTGGTGGCGCAGGAGGCCGGGTTCGACCCCACTATCATCGTGGGCGGGAAAGTGGCCGTATTTGGCTCCAATGCCGTTTCCGGTTTGGGGGACGTTATCGTAATCGAAGCCGATGAATACGACCGGACGTTCCTCAAGCTGACGCCGGCCCTGGCGCTCATCACGAACATTGAGGCCGAGCACCTCGACATTTACGAGGATCTCGACGACATTAAGCAGGCGTTCACGCAGTACGCCAACTCGGTGCCCTTCTTCGGTGCGGCGATCCTCTGTTTGGACGATCCGAACGTGCGCGACATCCTGAGCGATATCCACCGCCGGGTGCTGACCTACGGTACGAGCAGGCAGGCGGAAATCCGCGCGGAAAACGTCGAGCAGGTTGGAGCCTCCACGCATTTCGACGTCTTCCGGGGCAATGACCGGCTCGGCGGCGCGATGCTGCACGCACCCGGCCTCCACAATGTCCTTAATGCGTTGGCGGCGGTTGCGGTCGGGTTGGAACTCGACGTGCCTTTCGAGACCATCGTACAAGGCCTGGCGATGTACTCCGGCGTGGACCGCCGCTTCCAGATTCGGGGCGAGGCAGGTGGTGTGATTGTGGTTGACGACTACGCACATCACCCAACGGAGATCATCGTGACGCTGGACGCCGCCACAACCGGATGGCCCTCGCGCCGGATCGTGGCCGTCTTCCAGCCGCATCTCTATTCCCGCACGGCCTACCTGGCCGACGACTTTGCCCGCGCGTTCGTCAACGCCGATGTGCTGGTGCTCACGGACATCTACGGAGCACGGGAGGATCCCATTGAAGGGGTGGATGGAGCCATGCTGGCCGAGCTCGCCAAGCAGAACGGCCACCGCGCGGTGCACTACGTGGAGGACAAAACCGAACTCCCCGCCTTTCTGCTCGGCCTCGTCGAGCCCGGCGACCTCGTGATAACGATGGGCGCGGGCGACATCTGGCGGCAAAGCAAGGCCTTTTACGAACAACTCGTTGAGCGCAACGCGGAGGTGGCCTCCTGATGGCACGCGAGACGAAGAAGCAGCGCAGGCGCCGCCGCATCCTCCGCCGGATGGTTCTGGGTGGAATGACTCTGACGGTCGCGATGATCGCGTTTATGGCGTGGTCGTGGCATCAGAGTGTGCCCATGAAGCGCGTGGTAGTCTCGGGCGCCGTCCACGCGGATTCATCCGAAGTGGTGCGCTATGCCGCACTCGAGAGCGACTCGATAGGGCTCTTCGCCATCGAATCCGACGTGCTCGTGGATCGTGTCCGCCGGACGCCGTGGGTCCGCGATGCGGTCATTCGCCGCCGCCCGTCGGGCACGCTTTCAATTCGGGTAGTGGAGCGCGAGCCGGTTGTCCTCGTCGTTCGGGCAGATGGCCGCCCTGGGCACTACCTCGACGCCGAGGGCTATGCGATGCCGCTGGTTCGGGGCGCCGTTTACGACGTGCCGCTTCTTCGTGGCCGCGTTCCTGATTATCACCCCACGCAGCCCATCCAGCGTGCATCCGTGCTCGAGATGCTCCAGGCTCTCGCCGAAGCCGATCTGGAGACGGACGCCCTCATTTCCGAAATCACGTTTGACGCCGGAGGCAATGCCGTCCTGCGCACCAGCCCTGGCGGTGGGCACGGATCGGTCTCCGTGCGCCTCGGCATCGGCAACTACGGCAAGAAGCTGACCCGCCTCCACGCCTTCTGGCATCAGGCCGTCCTCACTCGCCCCGAACTCACCTTTCGCATTATCGACCTTCGCTTCGACGGGCAGATCGTAACCCGCGAAGACAGCACCGTCATTTCTAACTAAGACAAGCACCCTCAACCCATACCGCCATGAACGAAAGCGAACACATCGTCGTCGGCGTCGACATTGGTACCACGAAAATATGTGCCGTGGTGGCCTCTGCCGACGAACACGAACGCATTAACATCCTGGGCGTCGGCGTGGCCGAATCCGAGGGCCTCAACCGGGGCGTCGTCGTCAACATCGACAAGACGGTTGAGGCAGTGAAACGAGCAATTAGCGAGGCCGAGCATGCGGCCGGTGTGGAGACACAGTCCGTTGTCGTCGGCATCGCGGGCGATCACATCCAGAGCTTCCAGAGCCGGGGCGTGATCACGGTCTCCGGCCGCGACGGCGAGATCACACAGGGTGATGTTCGCCGGTTGCTGGAGGACACGCGCCACGTGGCCATGCCCGCCGATCGTGAAATCCTCCACGTGCTCCCGCAGGAGTTCATCGTGGACGGACAGGATGGCGTCGCCGACCCGATCGGGATGAGCGGCGTCCGCCTCGAAGCGAATGTGCACATCATCACGGGCCTTGTATCGGCAGCAAAGAACGTATACCGGTGCATTGAAAAGGCCGGTTACGAGGTGTCGGACATCGTCCTCGAGCCGCTCGCATCTTCGCTCGCCGTGCTTCATCCGGACGAGAAGGAAGTGGGCGTGGCGCTGATCGACATCGGCGGCGGCACGACGGACATCGCCGTTTTTGAGGACAAGACGATCCGCCACACGGCCGTCATCGCGGTAGCCGGAAACAGGGTTACGGACGACATCCGCAAGGGCCTGGGTGTCCTCCAGGACCAGGCCGAACGCCTCAAGCGGCAGTTTGGCACCGCTCTCGTGAACCAGGTTACAGACGACCAGGAAATCACGATTCCGGGCATCGGGGGCCGCCCCGAGAAGACCATCGGCCGGAGTACGCTTGCCCAAATCATCCAGCCCCGCATGGAGGAGATCCTCGAAATCGTGGGGATTGAAATCAAGCGGAGCGGCTACGGCCGGCACCTCTCGACGGGCGTCGTGCTTACGGGCGGCGGCTCGCTGATTCCGGGTACCGCTGAACTTGCCTCCGAAATCCTCGGCCTCGAAGCCCGTATAGGCCGCTCGCTCGGCCTTTCCGGCGGGCTCGTCGAGGAGGTCTCCGACCCGCAATTTGCAACCAGTGTCGGCCTTGTGCTCCATGGCTTGCGGACGGGCAGCGCAGGCGCATCGCTCCTGACTTCCGAGTTCGGGAACGCTGGTGCAGGAGGAGACGGGTTTGCCGGTTCGGCGGACAACCTGGTCAACAAAATCACCGGCCGCATGCGCAGTTGGTTCGACGAACTCTAAAACCACCCATCACCGACACATTCCGTGGACTGCGCAGCCCAACCATTGAGCCGTTTCCCAACGACCTCCCTGGGCTGCGTTGTACCGGATCAACACTCTCACATCCCTGGCGAAACCACTTGAGACGAGAAAACCCATGAAAGACTTTACCAACCTCTTTTCATTTGACGATGCTGCCCAGGAGTCAGCCACCATCCTCGTTGTAGGCGTGGGTGGAGGGGGCGGCAACGCTATCAACAACATGCTTGCAAAAGGTATTGAGGGCGTCGAATTCGTCGCCGTGAATACCGATTCGCAGGCGTTGCAGGTCAATGACTCTCCCATCAAGATCCAGATCGGCCGCGATCTGACCAAGGGCCTCGGCGCCGGCGCGCGCCCATCCGTGGGCGCCGATGCCGCCATGGAAAACCATCGCGAGATCGAGGCTGCCCTCGAAGGCAGCGACATGGTTTTCATCACGGCCGGCATGGGCGGAGGCACCGGCACCGGCGCCGCGCCCATCGTTGCCGAGTTGGCCAGGAAGATGGGTATCCTAACCGTTGCGGTCGTTACCATGCCGTTCGATTGCGAGGGGCGAAAACGGCTTCGCACCGCCGAGCAGGGCGTCGAACATCTCCGCGATGCCGTCGATACCCTCATCATCATCCCCAACGAGCGCCTGCTCGATATGGCGGATGACGAAACGACGCTAACGGATGCCTTCGTACTGGCAGACGACGTGCTCTACAATGCCACGCGCGGCATCTCCGACCTGATCACCGTACACGGCCTCATCAACCTCGACTTCGCCGACGTGCGGACGACGATGGTGAAAGGTGGAACGGCTTTGATGGGATCGGCTACCGCTACAGGCGACAAGCGTGCCGAGACCGCTGCCCAGGAGGCCATCTCCAGTCCGTTGCTGGGCGGGGTTTCCATAAAGGGTGCGCGTAACCTGCTCGTCAACATTACCGCCGGGCCCAGCCTCGGAATTCGGGAGGCCACGCTGGCCACGAGTGTCATCCAGCACGAGGCCGGCGAGGAAGCCGAGGTCATCCTCGGCGCCGTCATCGACTCGGCGATGGACGAGGACATGCGCGTGACCGTCATCGCGACCGGCTTCGACCGGATAGCGGATGTCAATTCGTCGGGCGATGGATTCCGCAAACAGGCCACACTCGAAAACATCCCGTCGCGCGTGGACTACAAAGGCGAGAATTCGCTCAAGAACCTCGACACCCCCGCCTTCGAGCGCCGGCCTCCTGTGGCGGTAGACTCGGGCAGCGTACGGGAGATAGAGGAGACGCGCTCGGTAGAGGGCGCCGCATTGGGTGGCACAGAGGAGGAGCCGCGCCACGCCAACGTCCTGCACCTTCGCGGCGAGTTCATGCAGGATGGCGAGGAGCGTATCCGCAAAGACGACACCGACGTACCTGCCTTCCTGCGGAAGATGATGGATTGAAGCGGACGAACTGATGGTGTAAGCCCCGCCGCATGGCGGGGTGACACGCTCTGTCACCATTCGGGGCTACACTGTCTCCAACTACGTCCAAGGATCCCCCCGGACAACTCCGCCAGGGTTGTCCAAGAGGCCCTGCCGCTGTTCTGCCACGGCAGGGCCTCGTGCTTTGTTCGAGGCCGATGATGTTGCAATTAGGGCCTGTTAAGAGGCTGTTGAATTACGTGCTCTGTCGCCGAGACGAAGGAATCTCGGTTGAGATCGAGGCGCGAGATCGTAGTCGAATCGGTGATTCGGTGAGCATCTCGCAACGAAGAGATCGGCCGAGAGGCGCCGTCGCAGGCAGGATGACGTATTTCAACAGCCTCTTAACACTTAATGTGTGAGGTCAGTTCGAGGACCCCGCAGTACTGCGGGGCGGTCGTTTCTAGGCGCAGGAGGAGGTCGGGGCAACACCCTCCGTCTCCCCGCCATTCGGCGGGGATCCCCCTCCCTGGAGGGAGGTGGATCCCGGGCCCCGCTCTGCGGGGAGTGCAACGCCGAAACAGGTCAGAATGGCCCGAAACGGTCCATCGCGATCGAGCGTTAACAGGCCCTAGGAATGATCGGGTTTGTTTTCTCATTGTGAGATAGGGCGGCGGGGCCTATATTGTTGTTCAGACAGCCGGCTGGTTGTCATTTTGGTTACCACCACGCTCCCTTACAGATGAAGAACGTCTACAGTGGCAGTGTCGGCACTATGCTGGCTCTGCTGATCTTACTCGCGGGTACCGTGTCGGCTCAGACCACTGTGAGCGGCACTGTTACTGACGCTGCCTCCGGGGAAACGCTTCCCGGTGTTAACGTGCTCGTACGAGGCACAACCATTGGCACGACGACCAACCTGGAGGGTCGCTACGAGACGACGCTCCCTGCCGGCGCGGAAGAATTAGAGTTCAGGTTCGTTGGCTATCGGACGCGTGAGATCGACGTGCCGCCCGGCACTACCACGCTCGATGTGCAACTCCGGGAAGACATTCTTGGCCTCGATGAGGTCGTAGTCACCGGTCTTGCCTCGTCAATAGCTCGTTCGAATCTGGCGAACTCGGTCGAAACCATCACGGCCCGTGAGTTGGCCGACATATCGACAAACCAAACGCTGGATGGTGCGCTAAATGGTAAGATCACAGGTGCCGTGGTCACGTCGTACACCGGCGCGCCGGGTGGAGGTCTGAGCATCAAACTCCGTGGCATCACCACGATTAACGGCCGCGCCCAGCCTCTCTTTATTCTGGATGGCATCATCATTTCGAACGACGCGATTCAGAATGGTGTTAATGAGGTCACCGCCGCGGCAGCAGCGGGCAATCCGGCTCAGCAGGACCAGCCGGTAAACCGTCTCGCCGATCTGACGGCTGACGACATTGAAACCATCGAGATCCTGAAGGGGCCGAGTGCCGCTGCGATCTACGGGGCACGCGCATCCAACGGCGTCGTCATCATTACGACGAAGAGGGGCCGCCCGGGCACGGGTGTTCAGTTCAGCGTCGCCCAGTCACTGGGCTTTGCTACGATCTCCAATCGACTTGGAGTGCGCCAGTTTACGGCCGCGACGGCTGAAGAACAGTTTGGGGTGAGGGGGCTGGAGCTTTTTAATCAGGCAGGTGGCCGGGTTATTGACTATGAGGACGAGCTTTACGGACATGTCGGCAGGCTCTCGACGACGAGGATCAGCGCTGCAGGGGGCAACGAGAGCACGACGTTTTACGTCTCCGGTGTGATCAAGGACGACGAAGGAATAATAGAACGGACAGGCTATGAGAAGCAGTCAGGCCGTGTCAACATAACGCATCGTTTCTCGGACCGAGCGAGCGTCGACGTGAGCACCAACTATGTACGTTCCATCGCTCGCCGCGGCTTAACCGGCAACGACAACACCGGCACGACGATTGGTGTCTCTCTCGCCGCGACGCCCGGCTTCATCGACCTGAGGCCGGATGCGAATGGCGTCTACCCGGACCACCCGTTCAATCCCTCGAATCCGCTTCAGGTTCGGGATCTTGCCGACATCGATGAAACAACGAACCGCTTTCTCGGTTCGGCGCGTTTTACGTTCAACGTCCTCCAGCGGGATAACCAGACGCTTCAGGTCATCGGCGAGGGCGGGCTGGATTATTTCGGGCTCGACCAGTCCTCCGTGTTTCCACGCGGGCTCCAGTTCTATCAGGGTCAGGATCTGCCTGGTCAGACTATCCAGGGAAGGACGACCAATCTGAACACGAACCTACGCGGCTTGCTCGTCCACTCGCTCAACCTGCCGAACAGCAACCTGTTTTTCAGCACACAGGGTGGCTTCACCTATTTCAGTCAGGATCTGGACCGGACCACGGCTGTGGCTTCCGGGCTTTTATCCGGCCAGACGAATGTAGACCAGGCGGCCTCCCTTCAAACCGATCAGTTCCAGCTCTTCCAGGATGATCGTGCTCTCTTCGCCCAGGAGGAAGTAAACTGGGCCAGCCGAATTATCGGCACAGTGGGCGTGCGAGCAGAGCGCTCCTCGCTCAACGGCGACGTGGACAAGTACTACACCTATCCGAAAGCGTCCGTCGCGATCAACGTGTCGAACTTCGACTTCTGGAACGTATCCGCGGTGGATCTTCTTAAGTTCCGCTTTGCCTTCGGCCAGACGGGCAACACGGCCTCATTTGGCTCGAGATACACCACGTTTGGTTCCACCACCATCGATGGCAATTTGGGCATCACGATCAATGATTCGCGTGGCCTGG
>JADFQN010000093.1 GCA_022561755.1 Bacteroidota bacterium | reverse complement strand
TAAGCGCGTTGAAGAGTGTGGATTTGCCTACGTTCGGAAGGCCGACAATGCCGACGCGAAGAGCCATGGTTCAGAAGACCGAGGACAGAGAACAGAGGATGGAAGGGGAAATACCAAGTGCCAAGTGCCAAGTACCAAATATGCACTTCGGAATACGCAATACGTAATACGCGACTCCCCTCCCGTATCATCCGCCAGTCTAGCTTGCCCTGAAAACACCGGTGCGGAAACTTGCAAGAAATGCGGCTCCGTTTGCAGTGCGCACCTTCGCGCTGCTCATGCTGGTACTGTGTGCCGCAGATGCGCACGCACAGGACGCGCGGCTGAACGTAGGTGTGGGTGGGCTACCCGGCGTGGGCGTGGTGGCGGTCCATTCCTCGCCCACCTTGTTCGTGTTCACCCGCGAAATAGCCGTCTACGGAGATTACACGGTGGGCGGCAGCGGCCGCCTTCTCGTAGCGGCAGGCGTGGGCGGGTCTGTGCAGCTCGCCCGCATCCTCGAAATCGTTCGAAACCACAATGCGGGAGCTATGGGCCTCGACGTAGGCATTCGGCTCGGCCCGAGTTTCTACTACGCATTCGCCGAGCAAACGGCTGAAGAAGAGGCACGTTCGTTCCGCGTCATGTTCGATCCTTTCGTGCGGGGCACCTATCGTACACGCGGACGGCGCATACTCTTCGCCGAGATGGGAGCCGGTGCACCCAATCTGCGGGCTGGGGTTTCTTTGGGGTTATAAGGTTTCAGATTAGAAGATTGAAAGTTGAAGAAGATCTCCTAATAAAACACAATCTTCAACCTGTAACCTTTCAACCTCTAACCATCAGCCTTCAAACTCAACCTGCAAAAACTCCCGCTCCGGCAGCTTTACCGCTGTGAGAACGCCGAGGCCCGCTATGTGGTTGTACACGGCGCCGGTGTCGATGTTGATGAGCTTGGGGTCGTTGGTGGGTTCGCGCTGCGGAGTGTGGCCGCAAACCACGGGCTTCTCCCACTTCTTCAGCTTGGCTTTTAGGTGCGCGCGCGTCCAGAGGACAACCTGCGGATCGACCGGGTTGAGATTTTCGGCGATGGACTTCTTCGGATCGAGGCCTGCGTGGACGAAGACGAAATCATCCGTTTCGTGGACAAGCTCAGTCCGTCTCAAAAACTCGATGTGGGCATCCGGCAGCACCAACCGGCCATCCTTTACATAGCTGTTCAGGGTAGAAAGACCGCCGTTGATGGTCCAGAGTTCATAGACGTGCGGGTCGCCGGGGAAGTCCACATAGTCCAGCATCATTTGGTCGTGGTTTCCGCGGAGGAACGTGCAGCGAGGCCCCTTCTCCTTAGCAGCAGCCTCTTCCAACTCTAACAGCCGGCCAATGACGGCCTTCGAATCCGGTCCGCGATCCACGTAATCGCCGATGAAAATAAGGTGGTCGCCCGGTGTGGGGTCGAGCCGCGTGAGCAACGCATCGAGAGTGGCTACACAGCCATGGATGTCGCCGATGGCGTGGAGGGCCATAACGTCTTCAGCGTCTTCGCGGTCAGTCGGTAGAGGATGCGCTGGTGGACATTTCCACGAGACCGCGGCCTGTTTTCTTCAACTGGTCTCGTTCCCTCATCTCCGTCAGGATGGCATCCAGCACGCCGTTTACAAAAGCTCCGCTTTTCTCCGTAGAAAATGCTTTTGCGACTTCCAGGGCCTCGTTGAGTGTCACCTTTGGCGGAATGTCCTCGAAGTACATCAGCTCCGCCACGGCCATTCGCAGAACCAGTCGATCCGTTAGTGCCAGCCTGCTAATCTCCCAGTTCTGGATGTGCCGTGCGATCATTTCCTCTGCTGCTTCGCGTGCCTCGAGGGACCGCAGAAACAGCCGCTCAGCAAATTGGAGGTACGCGGGCTCGTCCTTGTAAACCGGCCGGATGAGCGTGGCCAGCACGTGATCGGCGGTGTCCTGGCTGACCTCCTGGGCGTAGAGAGCCTGAAGTACGCGCTCGCGAACCTGACGTCGTTTGCTCATCACGGAAAGAACGGCTGCCTGCTATTGACGGGCATGTGGACGGGAGGAGAGGATAAGATACACTTCGTGTTTGACAGGCCTCGGCGGCGCCGGAAAAATATGTAAAGAAGGTTAGATAGTAGGTGGGCGAAGTGTCTATGTGGGTACGCCGCCGCATTAGTCATGCCCATCACCCCACCCCCACCTCCTCTTCGCCCATTCTCGCGGCCGGCGCTCGTGCTCGCAACGGCGATGGGCATGGGTATTGTGATGGCTTCGTGGCTTTCAAGCCTGCCTTTCCGTGTTTGGGCGGGTCTGCTCTTGGGGGCAATCGTAGTAGCGCTGGTTGCGGATATTATCTCCCGAAAGCGAATCGTTTCGCTGCAGCGGCTGACCCTCGCCATTGTGGTGTGCTTCGCGGCCATAAGCGTAGGGGGGTTGCGTATGTCCGTTTGGCAACACCTTCCGGAGAATGATATCACCTTTCTGGCCGAAGCGGCCGAGGTGCACGAAGACGGCACAGGCGAGGCCACCCTCACCCTTTGGGGCCACGTCGATAAGCCCCCGGAGAGCCTCACGTACGGCACCCGCTTCGTCCTCTCCGTCGATTCCGCCGCCCGTTCCGCCGGCAGTCGACCTGTCCGCGGCCAGGTCCAGGTGTTATTGGGGAAGTCTCGCTATGGAGAGTCCGCTGTGTTCCCCGAGTTGCACGCGGGCGACCGGGTTGAAGTAACGGGGGATCTCCGGCCCGTCCCCCAAAAACGCAATCCTGCGGACTTCGACTACGGTTCGTACCTCCAGCGGCGTGGCATCCACGGCACAATGGGGATCTACGAGGCAGGCGCCATCGCCTTTCTCGGCTCGGATGCAGGGCCGATTGACGACCTCGTCACGGCCACGCGCAGGCACGTGCGGAGAAGTATCCGGCAGTTTGTTCGGGGCGAGGAGAACCACGCCGTGCTCTTCGCGCTCATCCTGGCCGACCGGCGAGGCATCGATTCCGAAACGCGAACGACGTTTGCCGAAACGGGCCTGATGCATCTGCTCGCGGTGTCGGGGCTGCACGTGTTGCTCGTCGGACTCCTGCTGTACCAACTGCTCAAACCGGTACTGGCGCGGCTACGCCTCTCTTGGAAACAAGTCGAGTTCACTCGTGCAGCTTTCACGCTGGTCGTGCTGCTTCTCTATTTGATAATCACGGGCGGGACGGTTTCCGTCCAACGCGCGTTCATCATGACGGCCGTGTGGATCGGGGCAACGCTGCTCCAGCGGCAGGCAGACGCCCTGAATACACTCGGTGTAGCGGCTGTCATCATCCTGATCATCCGCCCGGCTGCCCTGTTCGATGTCGGCTTCCAGTTGTCGTTTGCCGCCGTCGGCGCGCTTGTCACGCTCACGCCGCTCATGAACCATCGCATCCCGGAAGCGTGGCAGCGGCAACCCGTCAGCTGGGTGCTGAGCATGACGGTGGTTTCCATCGCGGCGACGCTGGGTACGGCGCCGGTGTTGCTCTACCACTTCGGCAGGGTGCCGCTCGCGGGGCTTCTGCTCAATCTCGCGGCCATCCCGGCCACGGCTGTGGCCCTGTTTGGGGGCCTGTTTACAGTCGTTTTTGCCTGGCTTCCACTCGTCGCTGACGCGTTCGCGGCCGTAGCAGAACTGGGCGCGGGGGGCTTGCTGATGACCAGCCGAACCGGCGCCCAGCATCTAGGCTGGGCCATTGTGGAGGGCTTCGTTCGCGAAGGATGGCTGGTGATGAGCATGGTACTAGGGCTCGGGGCACTGGCCTTGTGGAAGCGCCCTCGAACACGGTGGGTCCTGGTCGCCGGAGGACTCTCGTGTTTGGCGGTGAGCCTCTGGATGGGCGTCGCTCGCGGCGATGCCTCCCCGCGCC
The DNA here is from genome assembly GCA_022561755.1 of Bacteroidota bacterium. GTDB lineage: Bacteria > Bacteroidota > Rhodothermia > Rhodothermales > Rubricoccaceae > JAHEJB01. The sequence goes on along the minus strand of JADFQN010000093.1, from coordinate 8,603 downwards.
TCGACGTGGTTTTTCTGGATGTCGGGCAGGGTGATGCTACACTCATCACCCTACCGAACGGTCGCCACATACTGGTGGATGCCGGCCTTCGCGACCCCTATACCGATCAGGGCTTGCGTACGGTTTTGCCGCATCTTCGCCGCTATGGCATCGGGCGGTTGGATGCCGTCGTCCTCACCCACGCGGATGCCGATCACTACGGCGGCGTGTTCTCTGTGCTGGAAGAGGTTGAGGTCGGCCGGCTCATCTACAACGGCCATCAAAAGGAGGATCCTTTCTGGCTGGCGGCTCTCCATGCAGCCGATTCGCTGGGCGTGCCGCAGCGCATCGTGCAGGCCGGCGATACGCTCGCGCTCGATCACAACGTTCGCATCCGCATCCTTCACCCAACCGAAACACCCGAACCGTTCGAGGACGGCAACGACGCCTCCGTGGTACTGCACCTCGAATACGGCGCCACATCATTCCTCCTCACCGGCGATGTAGAGGCCTTCGGAGAATCCGTGCTGGTGGCCCGGTACGGAGACCTTCTCGCCGGAACTGTGGTGAAGGTGGGTCACCACGGCTCGCGTACGTCCTCCACCGAGGCTTTTGTCGAGGCCGCTTCGGCTTCCTCAACGGCCTACGCGATCATATCCGTAGCCCGTCGAAACCGCTACGGCCTTCCAAATGAGGGACCACTAGCCCGCTGGCAGGCCACCGGCGCCGAGGTGCTCCAAACCGCCCACGAAGGCGCCGTCTGGCTGCGTTCGGACGGCGAGCGTATCGAGCGTGTACGCTGGCGTTAGTTAGTGATACAAAAAGAGCGGCACAGAGCTTTTCTCTATGAGTCCTTTGGCTGTGGATCCAAAGAAGAACTTCTTGATCCCTGATACCGAGTAAGCCCGGGAGACAATCAAATCTGCCTCCGAGGCCTTACAGTGTTCCAAAATTCGATTAAGCGGATCGCCACCTTCCACGCTGGTCTTGACAATGGGGGCGAAACCGTGGCCTTCCAGATACGCTGAAGCACCTCCCAATAGCCGCTCGCTTTCCAACTGAGCCTCGCGCCCTTCATCTCGCACGTGGAAGACCTCCAAATCCAGATTGTTTCCGAATGGGCTCAGATGCGCAAACTTCTGGAGGGCCCGTGCAGCCGCCGTGCCCCCATCATAGGCCACCAGCACCTTTCTGACGCGTCTGTATTCCGACTCGGTTACAAGCGTGGCAGCTGCGCCCTCCGCCACGATATCTGCCAGCACATGTGTTCTGCGCTCCGGATCGGCATAGTAGAAATGTGACTCGTGCCCGGCCACCAGTAGGTCGTGCGTTTTCATGTCTTCGGTGATGGCCTGCACGACGCCGTTCTCAGCGATGTGATCATCCGTATGGTGCGCACCGGCCGCCTCCACCTCCTCAACAAACTCAGCTAAGAGCTTCTGGGCTTCGGTTCGAACTTCATCCGCCAGATCGCGGCGAAGCTTCTCCGCGTAGTACATCGCGCCAATCCCTCCACCTATGGCCGCCTCGTTGATTCGTTTTCGATCAACCAAAGCCAGCCCCGTCACAGCGCCATCGTGCGCTTTCGCAATCTCGATGGCGTATTGCGTGGCAATGTGAGTGTCGTGCCCGGGGTCCAGCACGACAAGAATGCGCTTCGTCATCGGTATGAAAAGGAGTATTGTGGGAACGCAAAATAGGAGTACCCGCACATCCGCTGCAATCCTGTGCAAATCACTACTAACAGTGCTCAGGCTTCTAGAAAGAAACCATTTACGATTAAGTAACCACCCCACATGGAACCCTGCTAAAAACAATAACCTTGTTTTGAAAAATATAAAAGGAGTAGTTGTAGGGATGGTGGATATGTGGAAAGAGCAGAGTCCATCCGTTTTGGTGGATGACTGTGGGTAAGACATCGAGTTACCCTCAAACAACCCACACCCTTTTACATCGGATCAACGGCCTGTAGAAGTCTATGGTTGTCGAGCAAGCGTTACCCACTTTTACACGTCGATGCACAGTCATTGGCAGAGTTGAGGATACCGACTTTCCACACAGAGCCGTTGTGGATGACGCGGGTAGATAAAGTGGGCCAACGACTCTTGACTTGTTGCGTGATTGGCAGGGTGGGCGGGTCGAAAAAATATCCCTGTTCCCCCGATATTTTTCCACACGACAATCCACAGTGTGGGTAAGAAAACTGATTTGGTGAGGTTGTTCTTTGGGCTTCGTGCATTGTGCTTCGGGGAGGTGATTCGGTTTGAAGGGTGAAAGTGGGCTCTGTGCTTCGTTTTTGCGTTGGAATTTTGCTGGTTGGAAGGTTTCAGGCTTGAAAGGATGAGCCCTTTGGAGTTTGGGATTAGGAGTTTGGGATTTCTTACCCCCCATTCGTCCTCTCATCCTTTCACCCACACACCTGGGTTGATCTGCGATGGCGGCGAAAGGCAATGTTATGCGTGAGGGAGGGAACGCCTACGGATGCCGCCAATTGAATCAGACGCCGTACGTACACTCAATTGACATGTCAGTTGGCGACGCTGCCAAACGCACGCTCCGTTTGAGCCGGAGGACGATTGAAGCCACGAAGCGCTATGCTCGCGAATAGGGAACCTCCGTCTCGGAACTGGTGGAGAATTACTTCAATGTGGTAGCGAATGAAGCGTTGGCAAATGATATCGTGCAAGACGAGGAGTCTGCGTGGATGAAAGACCTGAACCCAATTACGAGGAGCCTGTTAGGCGTGGCAAAAGGAAGCACGCTCAGTGAGGAGGACTACAAGCAGTATCTGGTAGAGAAACACGAATGACGAACATGCGCGTGCTGTTCGATACAAACGTTGTGCTCGATGGTCTGTTGGAGCGAGTTCCGTTTGTCGAAGATGCAGCGCTTCTGATCGACGCCGTCGTCAGGCACGAGATTACGGGGATACTCTGTGCTACCACACTCACAACCATTGACTGTATCATCGGCCGAGAACGAGCGGTCGCTGGTGCGCGGAATACCATTGGTCAGTTGCTCGAGGTGTACGAGATTGCTCCTGTGGGCAGGAACGTGTTGGAAAGCGCGAGTGCATCGGCCTTCCTGGATTTTGAGGACGCTGTACTCCACGCAGCCGTCCAAACCGCATCGGCAAAACACGATTGTCACGAGAGACACGTCCGGCTTTTCTGCTACTACCATCCCGGTCTATACGCCGAAGGAGCTACGGACGATGCTGACGGTGTAGCGCCTGCGAGCAGGTCTCAGTTCCCCTCAGCAAGCTCAAACAAATCCCCACTCTTTGTCTGTGGCACAAGGTTGAAATGCTCGTAGGCCCGCCGCGTGGCGACGCGGCCGCGGGGTGTGCGGGCCATGAAACCTTCCTGAATCAGGTAGGGCTCGTAGACCTCCTCGATCGTGCCGGGGTCTTCGCCCACGGCTACGGCAATCGTGTTCAGGCCCACCGGGCCACCCTCGAACTTCTCCATCATGGCGAGTAGGATGCGGGCGTCCATGTCGTCGAGACCGGCCTCGTCTACGTCGAGGGCGTTCAGCGCGTCGTCGGCGAGGTCGCGGGTGATGCTGCCGTCGCCGTCCACCTCGGCGAAGTCGCGGATGCGGCGGAGGAGCCGGTTGGCGGTGCGCGGCGTGCCCCGGCTACGGCGGGCGATCTCGAACGCGCCGTCTTCTGTGAGGTCCGTCCGGAGAATCCCCGCCGAGCGCTGTACGATCTGCTGGAGGAGGTCCGCCGTGTAGTAGTCGTACCGGAAGTCGATGCCGAAGCGGGCGCGGAGCGGAGCCGTGAGGAGGCCCTTTCGAGTCGTGGCGCCGATGAGCGTAAACGGAGGCAGCGCAATCCGGACGCTGCGGGCGCTTGGCCCCGAGTCGATCAGAATGTCGATGGCGTAGTCCTCCATCGCCAAGTAGAGGTACTCCTCTATGATCGGGCTCAGCCGGTGGATCTCGTCGATGAAGAAGATGTCGCCCTCTTCCAGATTCGTCAGCAGGCCTGCGATGGAGGCCGGTTTGTCCAGCGCCGGCCCGCTCGTGCTCTTGATCGTGGCCCCCATCTCGGAGGCGATGATGTGCGCCAGCGTCGTTTTGCCAAGCCCCGGTGGACCCGACAGGATCACGTGATCGAGCGCCTCGCCGCGTTGGAGTGCTGCCGTGATGAACACGCGCAGATTGTCCTTGATGCGCTCCTGCCCAATGAACTCGTCGAGCCTGGTTGGTCGGAGTGCCTTTTCGAAGTCCTCATCGCCACGCAGGGCGTAGGCGGGGCCGTGGGCGGCGGGCTGGGTCATGGCGAGCGTCGGTTTTCCGAAGGTACGGACGGGGGTGAAGGGTGAGTGCTGAAGGATGAATGCTGAAGCGAAAAGCGCAAAGGGAGAAGGGTAAAGGTTGAAGGGTGAACGGTGAAGGGTGAAGGGAAAAGTGAAAATGGAGAAGAATGCCTTCGTTCATTGCCTCCTGACCCCTGCCTCCTGACCCCTGTTCTCCGTCCTCCACCTGCGTGCTTCCTTTCCCCCTCACCCTCTCAGGCCCTCATCCGCTCGTACTCGCAACCCCTCACCCTCTCACACCCTCATCCACTGATACCCCAACCCCACGCCCCCCATTGACACAGGCGAGCCCTCTGGCTACGTTGGAGTCATGTTTGCGGTCGACGACGTCCTCATCTCTGACGCGGTGCTTGACGCGCCGTTCGCCTGCCACCTTCCGCAGTGCCTGGGCGGCTGTTGCGTGCATGGCGATCACGGTGCGCCGCTGGAACCGGACGAGCGTGAGCGGCTCGAAGCCGCGCTGCCGATAGTAGAACGAAAACTTTGGCAGGAGGCGCTGGAGGTCATCGCCCGCAAAGGCGTCTGGATTGAAGAGGAGCCCGGCAAGTGCGGCACGACCGTCGTGGCCGGGCGCGAGTGCGTGTTTGTGACGTATGACAAGGCCGTCGCGAAATGCGCACATCAGCAAGCTTACAATGTCGGGCGGCTCGAATTCGAGAAACCCATCTCCTGCCATCGCTATCCCCTTCGCGTGGAGATCCACGGAACCGGCAGCGAGGCCATCGAGGTGCTCAACTACGAGCAGATCCGCCTCCGCAAACCCGCCATCAAAAATGGTCACCGAACGGATACCCAGTTGGCCGACTTCCTCCGCAAACCTCTTTCGCGCAAGTACGGGCCCGGATGGTACACGCGCTTTCAGGAAACCGTTAAGAGCCGCAGCGACACCTTTCCGCTCACGTTCAACTCTGATAACCGGGCTTTAAGCCGTTCCGCAAGACGCCGATAATACCTGCCGCACCGTCCCGCTCCCCGACTTTGTCGGGCCCACTTCATTCTCCCGCCATGCTCAACCTCCGCCAGACGCAGTCGCTGCAGCAGAAGCTGTCGCCGCAGCAGATTCAGTACATCAAGCTGCTGCAACTGCCCACGCTCGCCCTGGAGCAGCGGATAAAAGCCGAACTGGAGACCAACCCGGTTCTTGAGGAAGGCGAGGAAGAAGAGGAGTTTGAGGTTGAGGGGCCCGAAACCGAGTCGGAGGCCTCCGAAGCTGAAGCCGAAGCCGCCGCCGACAAGCGCGAAGGCGACCCGGAAGACGAGTTCAACTGGGACGAGTTTCTGAACGCGCCTGACGACCTATACGGCTACAAGGCGCAGGTCGATCGCTCCGCCGAGGAGGAGGAACGCGAGACGCCCTTGGTTCACATGAGCACGATGGCGGAGAACCTCCGTGAACAGGTGGGTATGCTGGACCTCGACGAGCACGAGGAGATGATTGCCGAGCAGATCATCGGATCGATTGATGAGGACGGCTACCTCCGCCGACCTGTGGGGTCCATCATTGACGACGTGATGTTCAATCTGGGGCTGATGTTGACGGAGGACGACATTGAGCGCGTTCTCTTCCGCATCCAGCGGTTCGACCCGGTGGGCATCGCAGCACGTGACCTCCGCGAGTGCCTGCTGATCCAACTGGAGGCGCTGCCCAAGGATATCCCCGGCCGCGAAAACGCTGTTGCCATGCTCCAGGACGCTTACAAGGCGTTTACGATGAAGCACTTCGAGCAAATTATGCGGAAGGTGGGCATCGGCGAGGCCGAGCTGAAGGAAGCCTACGATCTCATTGTCAGCCTCAACCCCAAGCCCGGCGAAGGTGAGTTCTCCGCGCAGACCAACTACGTTACGCCCGACTTCACCGTAGCCGTAGAGGACGACGAGTTCCGCATTTCCCTTAACGGCAAGAATGCGCCCGAACTCCGCATCAGCAAGGGCTACAAGCAGATGTGGAACCAGCTCTCAGCAGAAAAAAAGAAGGGCGCAGGGGAGAGCGGGCATGCCGGCGAGACGCGCACCTTCCTCAAGCAGCGGATGGAAAGCGCGCGGTGGTTCATCAATTCCATCAACCAGCGCCGCCAGACCATGCTAAAGGTGATGACCTCGCTCGTTGGGTTGCAGGAGGGCTTCTTCCGCAAGGGCGAAGGCCACCTGAAGCCGATGATCCTGAAAGACATCGCCGAGCGCATAGGGATGGACATCTCTACTATATCGCGCGTGGTGAACGGCAAGTACGTGCAGACCGAGTTCGGCGTGTACGAGCTGAAGTACTTCTTCTCGGAAGGCCTGACCACGGAGAGTGGCGAAGAGGTCTCCAATAAAGAGGTAAAGGCGCTCATCGCCCGGATGATAGGCGCGGAAGACAAGGCCAAACCCTTCAGCGATCAGCGCCTTGCCGACATGCTTGCCGAGAAAGGCTTCCGGATAGCCCGGCGCACCGTCACCAAGTACCGCGAGCAGCTCAACATACCAGTGGCTCGACTAAGGAAGCAGATTGTACTGGCGTGATTACGTGAGGTCGTGATTGCGTGATGTTAGGGCGTGGGTATGAGTGGATGAGAGCGTGAGGGGATGATGGGGTCAGGAGTTAGTGGTCAGGAGGCCAACAATGAAGCCCGAAGATCGAACCACCCCTTTCCCCAACCGGACCCACTTGATATAGTCGATCGCGGGAGGAGCCGTGTCTGCCGCACGAAGAGCCGAGGCCGCTTGGCCGCCGTGGTACATACCGTGCAGCAGGGCGTGGTTGAGGATATCGTCGACGGTGTTCTCGAAGCCCGTTCCGGTTGTAGTTGTGTAGGCGATGAGCGCTGACGGACTCGCTGCGGTGAGGAATCCTAACGAGGCAGTTGAACTACGTCATCTTGCCTGTGACGACGCCTCTCGGCTGATCTCTTCGTTGCGAGATGCTCGCCGAATCACCGATTCGACTACGATCTCGCGTCTTGATCTCAACCGAGATTCGTTCGTCTCGGCCACAGAGCACCTAATTCAACAGCCTCCTACGTAGTTTGCAGCGTTTATAGGTAAGGCGCGAGTTGACCTCCGGGATGGACAAATCGGGGGAGAGCGTCAGGCCGGCCTACGCCTCCCCCTTGATGCGTTCCAGCCAAAGCCGATCGGCTACTAAGGCGTGCGCCAGGCAGCCTCGGGCTCGTCCGTGGGCATTTTCGTCGGTAAAGGCGCCTACGAGTTGTACTGAGGCCCAGAAGGGGTAGCCGAAGCGGCAGCGGAGGCTGGTAGGCAGGTTCGTTTCAACCTTCAAGGATGGCAAACGGCATCAGAACACCAGGTAGAAGGGCTCTTCCGCGGGCCGAATCGGAATGCATCGTAGACTGAACGTAAGGATTAAAACGTATTGCATACGCCTAATTGAAGGAATGTTGAAGTTGGCACGACGCTTGTGATAGGCGCATGCACAACACATTCGCAACCTTCTGCTATGACGCCCTCTCACTCCCTGCAACGCGCCCAGGCCCTGTCACTCTTACTTGGCCGTTACATTTCCGGCGAGATTGCCGAAGCGCAGTTAGCCGATGTTACCGAGCTGCTTGACGAGACCGACGCTAGCGCAGACGAACGCGCCGCGTTTGCGCGCTTCTACCTGGACGCGCTATCAGCCGACGGCGAAGTGAAGATGCCGAAGACCGATGAGCTGAGCGACTTCCTCAACATCGCCCGCGCATAGCCACGGATTCCACGGTATGACACGGCCGCAAGCGTGTCGCGAACCAGCGGGATGCCTCGATTGAGGTGTCCCTTTTTATTTGGCGCGGAAACTTATTGACATTCCCACAATCGCCGATACCGTATCTGAATCCGCCCCCTTTGCCATGCGTTCCTCCCTCGCGCTCCTCGCCGCTCTATCGTTTGTACTGTCTGCCTGCGCGAACATGTCGCCGGGGTTGCGCCCCAACGGGTGGGCACGTCCCGCATCGGGCCAGCAGGTCAGAGATCGGGCTGAAGCCCCGCCGGTTCTGGTGGTTTCCAACGGCGATCGGCGCGCGGAGTCCCGCGAGGACCGCACCGAGCCCGCAGTGCTCCCTCCCGTTTCGGCGTCGTCGGGACTGATGATTCCCGTGGTTGGCATAGAGCACAGCGACCTTTCGGATTCCTTCAATTCGCCGCGCTCGGGCGGTCGCACGCATCGCTCCATCGACATCTCGGCGCCCTCGGGCACCCCCCTCGTGGCAGTTGTGGACGGCACCGTTACCAGAAAGCACTGGAACCGCCTGGGAGGCCGCACGCTCTACCTCACCAGAACCAACGGCCGCTACGACTACTACTACGCGCACCTGGACGCCT
>JADFQN010000092.1 GCA_022561755.1 Bacteroidota bacterium | reverse complement strand
GGAGTGACAGGGGATGTGATGTGTGGGTGACGGAATACGCAGTATCGGCTGAAACGCCGCCGACGCCAAAGCCATTGCCCGAATCTCGGCACTGCTAAGAGGCTTCCTCAACCAACCAACACACCTGTTGTCATCCTGGCGACCGAAGGGAGGAATGATCTCAATAGAAGAGCCATGAGTCGGCTCGTAACAGCACGTTGAGATTCTACTTCGCTTCGCTCAGCACGGTGCTCGCTTGCGCTCGGAATGACAATGGGGCTGTTTGGGTGTGGCTGTTTGGAGGCTGTTGAATTACGTGCTCTGTCGCCAAGAGGCGCCCCGTCCCGCCCCGTAGGCTTGCGGAACTGCGGGACTGCTGGGATGACATTCTTCAACAGCCTCCCGAGCGCGTGATGGAATCGGCTGGTAATCCGGCTATTTTTTTGATCTATACTCCCTTTAGTTATCGGTCCTCTGTTCTCTGTCCTCCGCCTGTCCTGAGTGTAGCCGAAGGATCCTCTGCCCTCCGCCTTCAGCCCAAATCACAAGCTCCAAATCCCAAATCCCAAATCCGATATCCGAAATCCGAAATCCGAAATCCGAAACCTATCCTCCGCCGGCTTTCTTCTGCTCTCCCTCCTCTGTCTTCTGACAGCCGCCTGCACGTCCTCCGCCGAACCGCCCGATGCAAGCGAAACGGAGTCTGCGGTTATGATTCGGGGGATGACACTGGATGCGGTGGAGGAACCCGCCGAAGCGGCGATGGCCCGTCTCGCTGGTCTAGGTGTGAATCACGTCGTACTGGTATCGTTTGGCTTTCAACGTCGCCGCGACGACCCCGATCTGGGCTTCAACCCCGAGCCGGGCTGGTACTCCGAGGGCGCCTCAGCAGCGCACGTACTGGCAATGCTTGGAGATTCACTGGGGTTTGAGATTGTGCTCAAGCCACAGGTCTGGCTGGGCCACGACGACGATGCCTGGAGTGCTACTATCGGATTCGACACGGAGGCCGGCTGGCAGACCTGGGAGGCGAACTACCGGACGTTCATCCTCCACCACGCCCGGACGGCTGAGGAGATCGCGTCGCCGCTGTTTGTCTTCGGCACCGAGTTGGGAAACGCCGTGAGCGAACGGCCTGAGTTCTGGCGGACGTTGATCGCCGAGATCCGTACGGTCTACTCCGGCGCCCTCACGTACGCTGCCAACTGGCACGACGACTTCGAGCAAGTGCCCTTCTGGGACGCACTCGACTACGTGGGGGTGCAGGCATACTTCCCGCTGGCGGAAGCTGGTATATCAAACCATTCGGTGGAGCAGCTATGCGCAGCCTGGACGCCCCACAAAGCAGCTCTTCAGCAGATTGCCGAACGAACAGAAAAGCCGATCCTCTTCACTGAAATCGGCTACCGAAGTGTGCCGTATGCCGCGGCAGAGCCGTGGAAATGGCCTTCTCGCGGAGAGACGACCCAAGCCGATACAACCCTCCAGCGGCAACTTTACGAGGCATTCTTCACGTCGTTCTGGGAAGAGGACTGGTTTGCCGGGGCGCTCGTTTGGAAGTGGGCCATTCGACCGGAAGGCCGCCGCAGGCGATGGATGGAGCATGACAGGACTTCCATCGGCTTCTCGCCGGAGGGGAAACCGGCGGAGGATGTGCTGGCGGAGTGGTATGGCCGGTAATGTTGTAGTAGGGACAAAGCAGGCCCTGTCCCTACGGATTCAAAACCAAGCGTGGAGCTATTTTCGCATCCCTATCTGTGGGCGTTGTTGCTCGGCGAATAGCCTTCCGGCCAACTGCACCAACTGGATGAACTCGCCCCGGTCGCCGTCGGAGTCGTAGCCCTGGGCAGAGCGGGCGAGGGCAATCACATGCTCCATCGAGGCGTCCCCTGCGTACTCCGAACGCCGGAGCAGCATCCCAAACTCGGCCACCGCCGTAGCGAACCGGAAGCTCTCGGAGGCCTGCTCGATGTCGCCGTCGGCTTTCATTACGGCTTCGCTCAGCAGTACGCTCGTGTCCGAGAACTGGCCGGGGCCGGTTGCCGGCTTGTAACGAAGGTTGACATGCAGGAGCTCGTCACCAAACTCGCCGGTGCCTTCCGAGGCAGTCTGGTAGCGCAGAGGATCCACGCTGGGAATCTCCGTGCTCGCACCGTGCGGGACGATTTCGTACAGCGCCGTAACGCGGTGGCCGGCGCCGAGTTCGCCCGCGTCGCGGGTGTCGTCGTTGAACTCTTCGTCGCGGAGCATGCGGTTCTCGTAGCCGATGAGCCGGTAACCGGCAACGTGCTCGGGGTTGAACTCCACCTGCACCTTCACGTCCTTGGCAATGGTGAAGAGCGTCCCGCCGAACTCGCGGACGAACACACGTTGCGCCTCGCGGATGGAGTCGATGTAGCTGTAGTTGCCGTTGCCGCTGTCGGCGATGCCCTCCATCTTGCTGTCTTGCAGATTGCCCGTGCCAAAGCCGAGCACCGAAAGGAAGATGCCGTGGTCACGCTCTTCTTCAATGAGACGGATCATTTCACCATCGGAGGAGGGGCCGACGTTGAAGTCGCCGTCGGAGGCGAGGATGACGCGGTTGTTGCCTTCGGGGTTGAAGTAGCGTAGGGCCGTGTCGTAGGCGAGACGCAGACCGGCGCCGCCTGCTGTAGAACCGCCGGCCCTCAGGCGGTCGAGCGCTTCGCGGATCACGCCTTTCTGGGCGCCGCTCGTGGGTTCGAGCACGAGGCCAGCAGCGCCGGCGTAGACCACCATCGCAACGCGGTCCTCCGGGCGTAGCTCATCCACCAATAACTAGAACGACCGGACCAGCAGGGGCAGCTTGTCGGGGCTGTTCATCGAGCCCGAAACGTCGATCAGGAAGACGAGGTTGGCCGGCGGGAGGTTTTCGGTTTCGATACGCTCGCCCTGCAGCGCGATCCGCACGAGCTGGTGCTCGTCGTTCCATGGGGCCGTGGCAACTTCGGTGTAGACAGCAAACGGATGCTCGCTGTTCGCGCTCGGGGCATCGTAGTGGTAGTCGAAGTAGTTGACGAACTCCTCGATCCGCACGGCATCCGGCGGAGGCAGATAGCCATCGTTGAGCATCCGGCGCGTGTTGGCGTAGCTGGCACGGTCTACGTCAATGGAGAAGGTGGAAAGCGGCGCGTCAACCACTCGGCGAAACCCGATCTCGTCAAGGTGCGCGTAGCCCTCGCGGTCAACGGGCGGTGCGTAGCGCCAGGAATCATCGTACACGCCTGCCATGCCTCCGGTACCTATCGTTATTCCAAAGCCGCCTCGTGGTGCACGCGGCGACGCAGGCGAATCTGTCCTACCAATGTCCTGCGTCACCTCCACCTCCTCATTGGGCCTTTCAAGCGTGCGATCCGCACAGGCTGCAAAAACAAAAACGGTGATCAGGAACAGGATCGCATGAGGCGAAAACGAACGGTGCATGACAGGGATCGGGAAGGTGAGCAGTTGGGTTAGGAGTCTGTCGGACTTAGGGGTTCGTAACGAGGCAGGCGGGAAATCGAGAACATTTTTTCGATCTTTTGAGGCGCATAGCGGGGCTACGTAACGAAAAAGATCGGGGAAATGGGCCGGTTTGCCACCGCCGCAGTAGAATCATCCTAAGTCCGACGGACTCCTGCAGACAACGAGGGAGTGACTTCGTTGCCCTGCCTCAACGGGCTATTTCCAAAACCTATTGCCTGTTAAAAAAGTAGCACTATCAACCAGCTACGACAACCGCACCTTCTTGATGAACCGTCGGACGGCGATCCACGAGGCCAGCCAGCCGAGCAAAACGCCGAGCAGAACCAGCCCGAACAGACTCAGGAAGGCCGATCCTCCGGGCCAGCCCTCGGCGCCCAGGCCCACAACCAACGCCTGCAATCCCGTGTAGATCATCCACACGATCAACGCGGCCATCACGCCGGCAAGGAAGCCTTGAAGAATGCCTTCAACCAGGAACGGCCGCCGGATAAACCCGTCGGTAGCGCCGACGAGCTTCATGGTTCGGATGAGCAGCCGCCGCGCATAGATCGTTAGCCGTACCGTGTTGCCGACGAGCAGCAAGGCCGCCAGAACGACGAGCAGGCCAATACCCAGCCCTACCGACGAATAGATGCGCACGTTGCGCTCCACTCGACTGAGGAGCGAGCGCTCGAACGCTACCGTATCCACCTTGGCCCACTGCTGTACCCGCTGCTGAAATTCTACGAGGCTGTCCGAGACAGCGTGCGCCGGATCGAGCCGGACACGGAACGATGCCGGCAGGAACAACTCGTCATCGAACAATGAGGCTTCTTCGCCGAACTCCTCGCGAAAGATTTCGGCCGCCTGAGCCGTCGATATGTACTCTACGGAATCGACTCCGACCTCTCCTTCGAGGCGGATTCGGAGACGCTCTATCGTGGTGTCGTTGGCCGGTTCGAGGAACACCTGCACCTCGCCCACCCGCTGCTTGACCCACTCGGCCACCTGCTGTCCCTGCCACGAAAGAAGGCCCACGAGCCCAATGAGAACGAGCGCAACGGTGAGCGCCGTGACGGCCATCGCTGCCGAAAACTTGGCGCGGCTGAACCCGGCGAGGCCTTCACGGAGGGTGTAGGGCAAAGGCAAAAGTGAAAAGGGTAAAGTGAAAAGGGTAAAGTGCAAAAGGGAGATCCTTCAACACCCGTCATATTACGAGATGACCGGCCCCAAGAGCGCGTTCTTTCCGTTTCAACTTTCCTCCCCCCTCTTTTTCAACCGAATCATAGTAGTCTTTGGCCTCGCTTCTTTTCGGCTCGGCTCATTTCACTTCCGCCAGTTCTTTCCCCTTTTCACTTTACCCTTTTCACTTTCATTCACATTCTTTCCGGCGCACTGATGCCCAGTACCGCCAGGCCGTTGTGGAGGACGAGTTGGGCGGCCTTGGCCAGATGGAGGCGTGCGAGGCCCAACGCTTCCGAGTCGGCGCCGATGATGTGGCTGTCGCGATAGAACTGGCTGAAGGCCGTGGCCACTTCGCGGAGGTACGTAGCCACCTTGTGGGGCTCTTTGACGTCGGCGGACTGAGCGATGACCTCGGGGAGGCGCAGCAACTCTTTCATCAGCACGACTTCGCTCTCGTTGTCCAGCAGCGAGAGATCGGGCTCGGTTTCGAGCGTCAGCCCAACCTCCCCGGCTTTACGGATGATCGAGCAGATCCGCGCGTGGGCGTACTGGAGGTAGAAAACAGGGTTTTTCTCGCCGGCTTCCTTGGCAAGGTCGAGGTCGAACTCGAGGTGCGAGTTAGGCGACCGCATCAGGAAGAAAAAGCGCGTCACGTCCGGCGTCACCTCGTCCATAAGCTCGTCGAGGGTGACGAAGTTGGCCTTGCGCGTGGACATCTTCACGGGCTGTCCGCCGCGCACCAACGTCACGAACTGGTAGATCACCACGTCGATTTTTGAGATATCACCGCCGAGGGCTTCCACGCCGCGGAGCACGTCCGGATACGTGGCGATGTGGTCCGCACCGAAGACATCCACGATCTTGTCGAATCCCCGCGCGAGCTTGTCCATGTGGTAGGCGATGTCCGGCAGGCGGTACGTGGGCTCGCCGGTGGACTTCACGAGGACCGTATCGACCTCGTGCTCGCCATGCTCGTCCGTCTTCTTCTTGCCGAGCTTGCCGGTGGCAAACCAGACCGCGCCATCCTTGTCGTAGATAAGGTCCTTCTCGCGGAGCTTCTTCACCACGTCCCACACGGCATCGGAGTCGTACACGCTCCGCTCGTTGAAGAACTCGTCCATGCGGATGTCTATGCGGGCTAGCGTGGCCTTGATGTCGGCGAAGATGGCGGTCTCGGCGGCTTCCTTGAAAACTGTCAGGTCCTCCTGAGCCAGTACATTCGCTCCGTGCCCCGCCAAAACACTCTCAGCGATGGTCTCGATGTACTCGCCGCGGTAAGCGTCGTCCGGAAAGCTTTCCGGAACGACTGTGCCGTCCTCCAGTGTTTTCGTCGGGCCATCCGGATTGACAAGCCCCTCAACGCGCGCCCGGACGCTCTCGCCCAGCACCCGCATCTGCCGCCCGGCGTCGTTGAAGTAGTACTCGCGGGTTACGTCGTAGCCCGTCCATTCGAGGAGGTTGGCGATGGTGTCGCCGAGTACGGCGTTGCGGCCATGGCCCACGGTGAGGGGGCCCGTCGGGTTGGCGGATACGTACTCCACGATCGCCGTCTTACCTGCTCCCTCATTCGTCCGTCCGAATGCCTCGCCCTCCTCTAGAATATGCGCGACGCCGTCGGCGAGGTAGGCATTCGAGAAGCGGAAGTTGATGAATCCCGGCCCGGCAATCTCTACCCCTTCAATGCGTTTCGGATCGAGGGTGAGGGCTTCTACGAGCGCCTCTGCAATCTGGCGCGGCGCCCGGCGTAGCGGACGCGCCAGTTGCATGGCCACATTCGTCGCCAGATCGCCGTGATCGAGGTTATTGGGCGTCTGAAACTCAACGGCGACGGCTGCTGTGTCGAAGTCGTCGGGCGCGCCCTCCAGGACTGAAAGCGCGGCGCGGATTTGTTGTTCGAGGTAGGATTTCATGCGCGATGGCTCACAATTATGCGTCAAACTACATCGTTCAGGGCCTGTTTTCAGCAAATTGTGGAGTACCGTTTCGGGCCATTCTGGACTGCTTCGACGTTGCACTCGTTACCCAGGACTATTGCCCCGACTTCCTCGTGCGCCTTGAAACGGTCTCCCCGCAGTACTGCGGGGTCCTCGAACCGATCTCACCACACTTACTGTAAACAGGCCCCAATTCACTCGATTGCCGTAGCTTGGCCGGGCGTGCTCGTCCGGCCACCGCTTTCCGCCTTTTTCATCCCTTTCCATGCGTTGGACTGCTCTTCTGCCTGTGTTTCTCGCCGTGCTGACGGCGATGGCCGCGTGTACGTCTCCCGAGCCTCCGGATGAGGCTGTGGGCGCAACGGAAGTTGCCCTAGAAGACACCATGGTGGTCCCGGTGCTGGCCGTCGCACGGCTCGAGATCGAGCCTGAAAATCGACTGGAGGTGGAGTTCACGTACCCGCAGCTCAACCCGTCGGCTGCGCCGGAACTCGCCCCTATGCTGGACGCGGTCAACGCTGACATCGCGGCGCGGATAGCGGCTGAAGTGGATTCATTTCTGGTCTGGGCGCGCGAGTCGGCCGTGGGTTACGAGGACAACCCCGAGCTCGGCCACAGCTCACTGGAAGGTGCGTTTGCCAACCCCTTCGTCAACGACCGGCTCTTCAGCGCGAGCCAGGAGGTGTACACGTACATGCTCGGAGCGGCGCACCCGAATACCACCACGCTCGTCTACAATTACGACCTCGGCACCGGCGCCCGGATTGAGCTCGGCGACCTCTTCGACGGCGCTACGGCCTACCTCGATTCCCTTTCCGCTTGGGCAGGCGCAGCGCTCGTGGCGGAGGCTGAGCAACGCGGTTTCGATGCCGATGGCCTGTTCAGCGAGGGCTTCGCCCCGACAGCGGAGAACTTCGCCCGCTTCACCCTGGGCCCTGATTCGCTCACGCTGCACTTTCCGCCGTACACCGTTGCGCCGTACGTTGCGGGCCCGTTTACCGTTTCGCTGGCGTACTCCGACCTTCGGCCCGTCCTGATGGACACCGGCCCGGCTGCTACGCTCGGCGGCGAGTGAGCCGACAGGTTACGTTCCCGGCTTTCAAGTGTCTGTAGGAGCTTGTCGGATTTAGGATGATTCTACTGCGGCGGCTTTCGATTGGGTCTTGCCCCCGATTTTTTCGTTATCCCGCAGAACTGCGGCACGCTTTAAGAGATCGAAAAACTGGTTTCGAATTCCCGCCCGCCTCGCTACAGCCTGCCCCGCCTTGGCGGGGAATCCCATATCCCGACAAGCTCCTATTGTCTTGTAGAATCGACCCTCCCTTCCCCATGCGATCCCTTCTACTTAGCTCCCTGGCTATTGCGCTTCTCGCAACCGGCTGCTCTCAGACACAAGAACTTACCGACCGTGTCGCACCGCCGCCCCCTCCAGCCCCGGCACTGGTTGCAGATGCAGACGAGCCCGACGAAGTCGGTGCGGGCATGCGCGACGTCATGCTAGAGGGCGTGTCCATCCTGGGCACGTGGTACGCCGTGCAAGTACTCGAGGACGCCGAGGCCAAGCGCGACCTCGAGGTGGGAATGATGGAAATGACGCTGCTCGTCTTGCCCGGCGGGCCCTCTACGCTTACGGGCGTAGATCGCCGAGAGGGCGTCGGCCGTGTGAGCTTCACCGGAATCATCGAAGGAAACCACATCTCGTTCCACGGCATGGAGGGCGATGGAATGCTTTCGATGAGTGGCCGCCACATCATCCTCCGCGACCCCCGTGGGCGTAGCACCGTGTACGAGCAGGGACCGGGCAACTAGCAGGATGTTGAAATACATCATCCGGCCAACGATAGAGCGTTATTCAATAGACTCGTAGGGAATTGTGAGTCTGAAGTACCAAGTTCCAAACGCCAAATCATAAAGAGCGGTTTATAAGACCGCTTGGATTTTGATACTTGGAATTTGGTACTTAGGAGGATGTAAAACCGCGCGATCCGGCCCTGCGACGGAGCACTTTTTCAACAGCCTCCCAAAGCAACGGCCTAGCCTTCCTCACCCAGTATAAATCGCAAACTCATCCCGCCTCGCGTGGAGGTTCAGGGCGATGGCGATCATGGCCGTGTTGGCCAACAGCGCAGAGCCTCCGTACGAAATAAGCGGCAGCGGAATGCCGATCACCGGCATCAGTCCAATGGTCATCCCTACGTTGATGAGCACGTGAACGAGGAAAATGCCGGTGACGCCCGCAGCGAACAGGCGCGGGAAGGCGAACCCCGCGGCCGTCCCCAGCGTGGCCACACGGATAATCAGCATCCCAAAAAGCACCAGGAGGATCATCGCTCCGACGAATCCGAATTCCTCCCCAATCACGCAAAAAATGAAGTCAGTGCTTTGCTCGGGGATGTAGGCCAACTGCGTCTGCGTTCCGTTTGTGAAGCCCTTGCCCAGGAACCCGCCCGAGCCAATGGCTGCCTTTGCCTGAATGACGTGAAAACCTTCGGTGAGGCGGTAACGCTCGGGATCGGCGAAGGCCCGGATACGGGCCTGCTGGTGCGGTTGCAAGACTTTATCCAGGGCGATGTAGACCATCACCAGCGTTCCGAAAGAGAAGAGGCCGGCAACCCCGCCGAACGCTTTGGAGCGCATCACGAACATCATCCCCACACTGAACACCAGCGCAAAGAAGCCGGCCACGAGGGGGTTTACGATGTAGAGGTAGCCCACCACGACAGGAGCAACCAGCAGGGCCATCCACGAAAGGGGGACGGTGCCGCTCCAAAAAAGCAGTATGGGGATAAGCGCGAGGAAGACGAGGGCGGTGCCCGCGTCGTTCTGGAGGACGATCAGTACAGCCGGCAGCATCACTGTTGCCCCGGCCAGCATGAGGTAGCTCCACTTCCCTTCGCGCGCCGGATTGGCGGAGAGCATCCGGGCGACGAGCAACAGTGTGCCGACCTTCGCCAGCTCGGACACCTGCAAGCCGAACGGCCCGATATACAGCCAGCTCCTGGCGCCGTTCACCTCGCGTCCAAAAAAAAGTGCGGCAACCAACAGCCCAACTGTAAACACATAAACCAGTGGGGAAATCTTGAAAACGAACCGTGCGGGCGTCAAGATGATCGCCAGCATCACGGCAGCCGAGACGCCGAACCACATCAACTGCCGGTTGAAGTTGCGCTGCACCGAGAGCAGCAGAAACTCGCGCGCGGGGCCGTGCGTGGCGCTGTAGATGGCCGTAAGCCCTGCGCAGACTAACAATGCCCAGATCAGCACCGTCATCCAGTCGAGGTTTTTGTACCAGGGGCGCATGGAGGGCTACCAGTGGAATGAGGCTGGGATGCGGATCATCAGGCGCCTCTATCGCGTGCGGACGAACGAGCGCGAACAGCGCTGACAACGTGGCTTCGCATGATCTCGCCCCGCAGATACTGTTCGATCAATAGGCTGGCAATCGGCGCGGCCGTTGTTGAGCCGAAGCCTGCATTTTCCACCAGCACGCCCACGGCAACCACAGGGTTTTCGGCGGGGGCGTACGCGATAAACACCGAGTGGTCGGCGCCCCGCGGGTTTTCCGACGTACCGGTTTTGCCGGCAACACGAATGGCCGGGTAGTCTCCCGCCTGTGGGATCTGCGCACGCCGGGCGGTACCGGCCTCGACGACGAGTTCCATTCCACGCTGCACGATCGCTATGTTCTCCGGATCGATGGGCAGGTCGCGCTGGCGGCGGAATACAGGCTCGCGCAACTCACCCGTTGCCGGATCAATCTGTTCCTTTACCAGGTGGGGCGTGACCAGTGTGCCGCCGTTGGCCACCACGGCAGCGTACCGCGCCAACTGGAGCGGCGTCACCCCCATATTCCCCTGCCCGATGCCCAGGTTTACCGTGTAGCCTGGCCCCCACCCGTTCGGGTACAGGTTGTCGTAGTAGGCGGAGTCCGGGATGAGGCCTGGATGCTGTTCGGGAATATCGATGGGAGCGAGGGTACCGAATCCGAACCGGCGCGCCCAGGTACCAAATGTGTCCAGGTTCATCCGCTTGCCGTTGATCGTGTCGTTCATCACCCGGAAGAAAAACGTATTGCACGACCGCTGGATGGCCGTTACTACTGATATCGATCCGTGCGCGCCACCGTGGCACCGGAACAGACGGCCTCCCAGCAAATACCCGCCTCCACAGTACAGGGTCGTCTCCTCCGTAAGAATCCCTTCCTGCAGCGCCATCAACGCCATGAACGGCTTCCATGAAGAACCGGGCGGCTGATAGCTCTGCGTGGCGCGCACGAACAGCGGCCGGTCAGGATTGCGGTAGACATAGTCGACGAACTCCTGGGAGAGGCGCCCGCGCCATTCGGAAAGGTCATAGTCGGGCGCGGAGACCATCGAGATGATGGCGCCGTCGCGCACGTCCATCATCACTGCGCCGCCGCGCTTGTTTACGAAGAGGCTTTCGGCAAGAGCCTGCACCTTCGCGTCAATGGTGAGGTGAAGCTCGAAGCCGGACTCCGGCTGCACGTCGTATGCGCCGTCCTCGTACGGCTGCACCTCCATCCCGTGAACGTTTACGAGCACGTACTTGCGACCGACCCGGCCTCGAAGCACTGTCTCGTACTCACGCTCGATACCCGTGATACCCACCATGTCGCCCATCCGGTAGCCTTCTTCCTGCATTTCGGCGAGCTGATCGGGGGAGATTTCGCGGACGTACCCAAGCGCGTGGCTCAAGCGCGCCTCGCCGTGGTATCGGCGGCGTTGGCCTTCCTCAAAACCAATCCCTCGCAGACGGTACTGCGCTTCCTGGAGGCGCGCGAACGCAGGGAACGAGACATCCGACAGCAGCACATCCGTCTGGTACCGCGACCGGGCTCTGATTTCCTCGTACCTCCGCCTGACGCTCGCTTCGGGCAGCCCGGCCAGTTCGGCTACTTCGGGCACGTCAGCCTCGTCGAAGTAGCGCGGCGAAACCGTAACCGAAAGCGTCGTCTCGTTGTCCACGAGAAGCTCACCGTTGCGGTCGAGGATGTATCCGCGCGCCGGGCGAATGAGTTTCTCCTCCACGGCGTTGCCCTCTGCTTCCACGGTGTATCGCTCCCGGTCCACCAGTTGCATCTGTGCCAGCCGCAGCGACAACACGGCCATGACGAACATGACCACCCCGGAAAAGATGCGCAGGCGGAGCCGCGTGTCTTCCTTGGTAACGGCAGGCTTGAACTTCATGGGAGGCGGCTTGGGGCGGCTGGAAGTTACACGGGTTTAGCGGGAAGCGGATCTACCTCGGAGCCCCAAAATGTGTAACGATTTGCTTGAGAACCGGACGTACACTGCTTTGGGGAGGGCCATCCGGCGTGCCCTGGAGAACACCTGCCCTGTTGATGGGTTAGCGGAACAGCACCAGTGTGCCCCGATCTTACCCGGATGCCGTTCAAGATCGGGGCACTTCCGCGTGACCTCCGTGACCTCCGCCCTGTTTTTCCCGGCTACCACTCGTACACTTACCCACCCCCCGCGAATCGCCCGCCAGGCTCGTACAAACCTGGCCCATTAACTCCAACCCAACTGATGGCCGCCTCTGCACGTTTCCCCGCCCGTTTTGCCGCCCTGTTCCTCGTCGCTCTTCTCTTTGCGGAAGCAGCCTCGGCCCAGTACTTCGGCCGCAACAAGGTCCGCTACGACGACTTCGACTTCCAGGTACTCGAAACGGAGCACTTCGACATCTTCTATTACCCCGAGGAAGAGCAGGCTGCGCGCGACGTGGCCCGGATGGCCGAACGCTGGTACGCGCGCCTCTCAACCATTCTGGAACACGAGTTCGAGGAACGGAAAACTATTGTGCTCTACGCGGACGACGCGGATTTCCGCCAGACGAACGTCGTGAGCGGCGTCATCGGCGAGGGCACGCAAGGCGTTACGGAAGGGTTGAAGCAGCGTGTGGTGCTCCCGATGGCCTCCAATTACCAGGCGACCAACCACGTGCTCGGCCACGAACTCGTCCACCGGTTTCAGTACGCCATTGCTACGC
>JADFQN010000091.1 GCA_022561755.1 Bacteroidota bacterium | reverse complement strand
TTAGCGAAGCGGGCGCGGAAGTGGCGAACTACCCTTTCTGCACCATCGCGCCCAACGTGGGCGTGGTGGGCATCCCCGACCCTCGCCTGTACCGGTTGGCCGCGATGGTGGGATCGAAGCAGGCATTACCGGCGACCATCGAGTTCGTGGACATCGCAGGGCTCGTTGCGGGGGCGTCGAAAGGCGAGGGGCTCGGCAACAAGTTTCTTGCCCACATTCGCGAGGTAGACGCCATCGTCCACGTGGTGCGGTGTTTTGAGGATGAGAATGTGGTCCACGTGGAAGAGTCGATCGATCCGATTCGCGACATCGAAACCATAGACACCGAGTTGCTGCTGAAGGATCTTGAAACGGTGGCGAAGCGGAAGGAGCGCGTTGAGAAGCAACTCAGGATTGGCGAGAAGGAAGCGAAGGCCGAAGCTGCCTTTCTGGACAAACTGGAAGACCACCTGAGGGATGGAAACGGCGCGCACTCCGTGAAGAGGACTGATGCAGAAGCGGCGATGCTCCGCAAGCTATTCCTCTTGACGTCCAAGAAGATGCTTTACGCAGCCAATGTGGCCGAGGGCGATATGCCGGATGGCAACGAGCACGTGGAGCGAATCCGTGCCCGCGCCAACGAGGAGGATGCAGGCGTCGTGGTGATCTCCGCTGAGTTCGAGGCGCAGCTCGCCGATCTTCCGCCGGAAGACCGCACTGAGTTTCTGGAAGAAGCAGGGGAGGAAGAAAGCGGATTGGCTCGGCTTGTTCACGCCGCGTATGCGCTGCTCGGCCTCATCACCTTTTTCACTGCTGGGCCTAAGCAGGCACGCGCATGGACCATCGCTCACGGCACGAAGGCTCCGCAGGCTGCAGGAGTCGTCCACACCGACTTCGAGAAGGGCTTCATCCGTGCCGAAACTATCAAGTTTGCCGACTACGACCGTCTCGGCTCCGAGGCAGCCGCGCGCGAGGCCGGCGCCATGCGCTCCGAAGGCAAGGAGTACGTGGTTAAGGATGGCGATGTGATGCTGTTTCGGTTTAACGTGTAAAACAGGATGATGTTGGTGTGGTAGAATGGGGCCTGAGCCCACATGCTGACGCTCCGATTGTATGACACCAAAATCCATCGACACACCCTTGGCTGTTGAACGGATTCTCGTCGAGGGGTACAGGGCCATGAGCCCGGCCCAGAAGATCCAGAGGGTGGTGGCGCTCAATCGTGCGTTGGATGAGCTTGCGATGGTGCGGACTAGGGCGCACCACGGCCCCGAATTGCCTCTTATGGAGGCTAAGCTCCGCCTCGCATCTGTCCACCTCGACGGCGATACGATGCACCGGGTTTTTGACTGGGATCCTGACGTAGAGGGATTCTGATGGCCCTGAGCGATGTCCTCCGGACCACGCTACGAGTCGCGCGAATATTGGATAGCCTCGGCGTGGACTATTTCGTCGGCGGGTCACTGGCAAGTTCCTTGCACGGCATTCCCCGCGCGACCCAGGATGTATACCTTGTGGCCGCGACGACGCAGAATGAGGTCGATGGCTTTGTCGAGGCGCTGGGGAGCGACTCCTATTTAGATGAGGAGATGATTCGAGAGGCGATCCGGAGAGGCGCATCCTTCAACATCATCGAGCTTGAGACCATGTTCAAAGTAGATGTGTTCGTTGCCCAGAATGACGGCGTGTCACAAACCGAGATGATGCGTCGCCAAGCTATCCAGCCTGGAGAAGACCCCGGCGAAACCTTAATGGTGGCGAGCCCTGAAGACATCATCCTCCAGAAGCTTGCGTGGTACCAACTGGGCGACGAAGCATCCGAACGCCAATGGCTGGATGCGCTTGGCGTACTGAAGGTCCAAGGCTCCAGGCTGGACAAGTCCTACCTACAGAAAACAGCGGACCTTATGGGTGTGGCCGGCTTGCTGCGGCGTGCCCTAATTGAAATGAAACGGTGATTATAGCGCTCCGAAGGCAGGGAGTAGGTGGCTAAAAATGTGGATGTGATACTCTTCAAATTCAATGTTTAAGCCCCGATACAATTTTTGGGAGGCCCTCCCCTTTTCTACTCCTGCTTAGGCTGAACTGCGTTTTTGCTTCCTTGATGTTGTACTTTCCGCAATTGGTGGGACTCTTCAATAAAAAATCAACTTGGTTAATTCATGAAATACCTCCATCACGCGTTCGTTCTGGCGCTCCTGTTCTCCGGTTGTGACTCCGTAGGCGACCCTGTCGCGACGATCACCGGTATAGATGTCGCTGTGGCCGCCCCGGATCATTTTGTTGAAATCCAGGACGTGGCCGGACGCACCTATGCGCGTGTCGAGAACTTTCCAGCATCCGTTCATATCCAGCTGTATACAGAGGGACGTGCCTATTTTATAGTCGAGATGCGCAGGACGGATGGTGGATTGCAGGCTGTAGCAGCATCTAATGGCTTTATGGCACGAGATCTTACCGGAGACACGTATACAACGAGCGGCGACGTTGAGGCGGTTTTATCTCTCCAGTAACCTGGGGCTGATTGGTATCCCAGGTCCGCCCGGATTTGTTGACGGCACTGAGATCTGCTGCTAGGAAACTGTCTGACAAGGGGTTCCCCGTCAAGGCGGGGCAGGCTGTAACGAGACAGATGGGAAATCGAGATCAGTTTTTCGATCTTTTGAGGCGTTCCGCAGGCTTGCGGGATGTTACGTAACGAAAAAGATCGGAGAAATGGGTCGATTTATCGCCACCGCAGTAGATCCGTACTTAGTCAGACATGCTCCTAGGGAACAGGAGTACCCACTACAAGAACACGCTGCAACGCTCGACGGCATCAGGTGGCAAATAACGAGTTGGGTGTTCGACACTGAGCGCCCGGACACCCCAATTCCGCCACGCTATCTCCCGAATTGAAACGCCCGCACTATTCTTAACGGACCTTTTTGGGGGGTTCCTGCGTACAATTGTGATCGCGGTTACTGTCTACATGGCAGTGAACTCCATATTCACCAGCGCGCAGAGGCGCACCGTACATGGCCAAACAAGAACCTATCAAGCAATCAGGAGTCGTTACAGATGCGCTCCCCAACGCGCAGTTTCGGGTTGAGCTCGAGAACGGGCACGAGATTCTCGGTCTGCTCTCCGGTAAGATGAGGAAGTACTTTATCAAGATCCTACCCGGCGACCGCGTAGACGTTGAGATGTCGCCCTACGACCTTACGAAAGGTCGGATCGTGTATCGGTATAAGTAAAAGGCATAACCAATAGTAGGTGGTAATTACAATGGATACAAACGCATCCCTCCTAATCGAAGACGTAATAGAGTCTCATTTCGAGGTACCAGATTATGCACCCAGAACGTGCGAAGACGCGGCTTTGCGCCGAGGGATTCGGCTAGACCAGGAGCTAAAAACTCTCGTTTTGGAAGGGCGAGACATGTTGTATGCGATTCACCTTCCCGGTGATCGACGAGTTGTTTTCGCAGGTATTCGCCCACCAGGAGGGAAGCTTCAGTTGTTAAAGCGAGATAAACTACGAGGATACGGGCTTGATAGTGCGCGTGTGAATCCAATTAATGTTTTGAAGCGAATAAAAGAAATAGGCTTGGTATTCATATGCGAGTCTGTGTTTGCTCAGAAGAAAATGTATACGAATAATGGACGACGCGGTGATACATTAGTACTGTCACCAGGGAAACTAACCGAGATAGCAGATGCCTTTGGCGTACCGTACCGCGTAGGTCTGTTTTCCAAAGCGCGACTCGAGTAGTTAGTTTTGGAGGCGCGAGGATACACTTCGTCAATGGGATCTCAATGCGCGCCTCTGACATATGAAAGAGGGTGGGAGATGCAATAAAATGCAAAAGATTATAAAGTCGCCGGCCACTACTCTGTTTTTTTGCCATCTTGGCGACCCCAGGGTATATCGGAAGTGATGAAGTCGCTGCAAGTGAGGAAACACCCTCGTGGGTAGTGGAGCTCATCGAAGGGCTTGAAGCAGAGCCACTGAGGAACCCGCCTTCGTCCGTCGTGCGCTTTTCCTATCGTGGCGACTTCGTCTACCACGTACGCCCGTTCTGCTGCGACACGACCAGTGTCCTCTATGCGTAGATGGCGAGGTCATTTGCGGACCGGACGGTGGTATAACAGGAGGAGGAGACTACCGTTGTCCGGATTTCTTTGAACTGCGGCGCGACACTACCGTTGTTTGCGAGGACTCTCGATCCACCGGCGATTAGCGTATTAATTTGCCCGTTCTACCTGAATGAGGCGCACCAATCATTAAACGAATGCTGCAGATCAAGACCGAGGAAGCACCCTTCACTCCCCGTACAGCGACGATGGAGCACACAGGCATGCCCACACCGTCATCCCAAAATCCGCTCAAACACGTGAGCGCCTCGGATGTTCGAGGCATTGCCGAGTTGGCAACCCAGGCCACCCTGGGCGTGACCCGTATTGCCGAGGGCATGCACAGGTCGGTGTGGAACACCCTGGGCGTTCCGGGCGGTAAGGGGCCTGGGCGAACCCGCGGCATCACCGGTATGGTCTACAGAACTATCCGCGCCATCACGCGGCTGGCGGGCACAAGTTTAGCCACGGTGTTGGACAGGCTACAACCCTTGTTTACTTCTGCTGAAGATGTCTGGCCTGGAACGCACGAGCGTGAAGCAGTTCTCGCCATACTCAATGGCGTGATGGGCGACCGCCTCGCCGCCGGCAACAACCCGCTTGCAACCCCCATGACGCTACGCTACCAGGGTGGAGCACTGAACTGCCAGGCCCTACCTCCAATGCCCGAGGCCGCGGGCAAGGTGTTGCTGCTGATTCACGGTCTGTGCAGGAACGACCTGCAGTGGCACGCATTGCACAACGGGCGCGCGGTCGACCATGGTGAAGCACTGGCTTCGGCCCTGGGCTACACCCCCGTCTATCTGCGCTACAACTCCGGCTTGCACACCTCGCAAAATGGGCGCGAACTGTCGGCCCAATTGGAGCAACTGGTAACATATTGGCCCACACGGATTGAAGAACTAGCCGTGGTGGCCCACAGCATGGGGGGCTTGCTGATTCGTAGCGCCATTCACTACGCCAAGCAGGAGGCCTTGATCTGGCCGGAGTATCTGAAAAACATCGTGTTTATGGGCACACCGCACCACGGCTCCCCGCTGGAGCGGGCCGGTAACTGGGTGGATGCGTTTTTGACCAGAACGCGCTACACCGCACCTTTCGCCAGGCTTGGGCAAATTCGTAGCGCCGGCATCACCGACCTGCGGTACGGCTATATATTGGACGAAGACTGGAAGGGAAACGACCGCTTTCGCCGTAATCCCGATAACCGCCAGATTGTGCCTTTGCCTACGAGTGTGGCCTGTTACGCCGTGGCCGCAACCACGGCAGCCAAGCGCAACGCACTGGCGAACCGTCTGATTGGCGACGGCCTGGTGCCTCTACACAGCGCGCTGGGCCGACATGACGACACGCGGCGAAACCTGCGGTTTGCGGATGCATCTCAATATATCGCCTACCGCACGAACCACGTCGGGCTACTGAGTAGCCCCGAGGTGACCCGCCAGATGGTGCAGTGGCTGACTCCGGGGCGAGCCTAAGGAAGGTCTGCGAAAAGTCATTTTAAGAGTCTGTTGAATTACGTGCTCCCCGCAACGAGCGCGAGGCGGGCTGTCGCCGAGACGAGCGCACCTCGGTTGAGATCAAGGCGCGAGATCGTAGTCGAATCGGTGATTCGGCGAGCATCTCGCAACGAAGAGATCGGTCGAGAGGCGGCGTCGCAGGCAGGATGACGTATTTCGACAGCCTCTTTATGTAAGCGAGGCCAGAAAACAATTATCCATCGATGATCTATCGAGCGATCTTTGGAAGGGCGGAGTCTGTTCCTGACGTCTGGCGCCAGATGACGTGCTGAACGCCTAACCCCAGCGCTTTCATGGGAGGAACAATCTATCTGGAGTAAGCAAATCCCCGAGAGGGGTGCTTCGGTTCGAGCGATTCGACCCGATTCGTGCAGGGCAGAGCACTCAATACATGTTGAATGATGTGCCATGCTGCCGCGAGGTGGACGGTGTGTTCTCGATCGAGGTGCTCCTCGTGGAGGCTCCTAGGCCGAGACCTGCGGATTTCATGGATTCGGTACGCCGCCGACACATCTCTGCCACATTCGATCTATACGTTTCGGCCAGGACGGCAAACGGAGAAGACCAGCATGTGCAAAACCAGGACGTACTTTCTTCTTGCTGCAATCGTGACGTGCTCGCATGTCGTTGCAGCACAAACTTATTATGTCAGTCCTATAAATACATATGTTTTAGCAAAAGGGGTAACGGCCGAACAGGAGGCGGAAAGGCTGGACAATGCTTCTTCGCTCCGTTTCGACGGGGTTGATGATCGGGTCACCGTTCCGTATGACACATCGTTCCCGACTGAAGTCTTCACAGCAGGCGCCTGGATAAAACTCTCACAACCTGCTGGGCGAGCGGCAATCATCGCTCGTGGAGAAGACGATGACTCTTATAACCTGAGTTGGCAACTCTACGTCATACCAACCGGCGACCTTGAGGTCATGCTTGAGGACTCAGACGAGAACAATTACTGCTATCCGTTGAACAACTGTGCACCCATGGGCACGTGCACCATCACAGGTGATTTGTTCGTTGCTGACGACGCGTGGCACCACGTGGCTGTTACCCGAGACGCAGCAGGATCCTTGGCCCTGTACATTGACGGAGAAAAGCGAGCTGGGTGTGAAGGAACAGGCGTGCCTTCTTCGAACAATTTCCACGACCTGTCCATTGGCTGTACGTTCGGAACGATAGGGCCTCCCCCTGGTCCAGAGCCGCCAATCTGGTTCTTTCCCGGGTTAATCGACGAACCTGCCATGTGGAACAATGCCCTTTCTGAAGCGCAAATCGCTGACGTCTTCGCCGTCGGGGTAGATCCCGTTTCGACAGGACTGGTCGGTTATTGGGCCTTCGACGAGGGAGTGGGACAGGTCGCGGCCGATTCATCGCAAGCAGGGAATGACGGCTTTCTTGGCGAAACCCCAGTGGTTGACGATGCGGATCCGCTCTGGGAAGCTGGTCCTGTTCCGGCCGAAGACACACCGGGAAATAGGCCCGAGACATTTCGACTGGAGCAAAACTATCCAAACCCCTTTAATCCAACTACGGAAATCCAGTTTAGCTTAGCGCAGGATAGCGATATTCGACTCATCGTATTTGACCTACTAGGACGAGAAATACGGGTTTTAGTCGAGGGAAGGTATAGAGCAGGCTCCTACTCGGCGACGTTCGATGCGACGGACCTGCCCACTGGGGCTTATCTGTACCAATTGGAGACCGGGTCGCAGCGATTGTCCGGTACAATGCTTTTGATTAAGTAATATGAGTATTCCTCGGTAGGAAATAAGCAAAAAGATCAACCAATCGTCGCACTAAGTTTCAAACACCTCTGTTCCTATTGATCATTTCATCCGCGCGAATCAGATAGAGTTGTTGAGCAGCCCCGACGTGACCAGGCAGATGGTGCAGTGGCTGACTCCGGTTTGGATTAGGGCGCGACGCTTCCATTGTCTGTAAGGACGCTCGTTCGGGCGGAGACTAGCATATTGATTCCGGCCAACACAAACCGCAATGCTCACCCGTACGTCTCGCCATGGTGCCGTCGCGTCCACAGCGGCCCAATCCCCGCTGGAACCTACGGATCGTCTGCGGGCTTGGAGGCTGAAAGCAGCCGATACATTGCTTTACGGCAAACGATAGAAAGAGCCTCCGTATGAGAACAGCAGGCATAATTGGTGGCATAGGCCCCGAGTCGACGATAGACTATTACCGCCGACTCATATCGGTGTACAAAGAGCGTGACCCTGAAGGGAACTACCCCCAGCTGTTAATCAATAGTGTAAATCTGAACGTGGTTGTCGCGTGCGTAGAGGAAAACCGAATTGATGATCTGGCAGGCTATTTATTGGGTGAGCTTCAAAAGCTGGCGGACGCGGGTGCTGATTTCGTCGTCTTGTCTTCGAACACGACGCACCTAGCATTTGACCAGCTTCAGAGGACTTCGCCTCTACCAATGATTAGCATCATAGAGGTCACTTGTCAAAAAGCCATATCCCTAGGATTTACGCGATTAGGGCTATTCGGCACAAGGTTTATCATGCAAGGCGAATTCTACCACGAGGTCTGGTCGAGGAACGGAATCGAGCTGGTCGTGCCTACAGAAGCAGAGCAAGACTACATCCACGAGAAGTATATGGACGAGCTGGTTGACGGCATCATTCGGGATGAGACGAGACAACAGTTGATAAGTATTGCGCAGAGGCTCAAGGAGGCCGAGAATATCCAAGGTCTGATTTTGGGCGGAACCGAATTGCCGCTGATTTTGAGACAAGCAGATCTACCGGGGATACCTGTACTGGATACGTCGGGAATACATGTTGAGGCAATCGTTGACGCGTTGTTTGAGGGTGAGCTTCGGTAACGCGATGACGATCAGAAGAATCGTTCCGAACATCCAGTCCGCCCAGATGGACAAAAGCCTGGCGTTCTACACGGACTTCCTGGGGATGGAGGTTGCCATGGACATGGGCTGGATCGTGACGTTTGTTTCGCCGGACAATCCAACCGCTCAGAATTCAGTAGTCCAAACCGAGGAAGAAACTGCGAAGCCCGCGGGCCTGTTGCTCACGGGTGAGGTCGCCGACGTTGATGCGGCTCATGCCAGAGCCCAGGCGCTTGGCATTGAGATCGTCTATCCACTAACCAGCGAACCCTTGGGCGTCCGCCGGTTTCACGTCGTCAATCCGAACGGAGTTTTAATCAACGTGATGAGCCACATTGTTGGTAAAAGCGCGTGATGTAGTATGTTGCGCGCCCTTCCCCACCATAATACGGAGCCGTGAGGCTACTCGAAAAAGCCGTGCATCTCCAACCGCAAGAATCGTCAAGTCATATTCTTCAGCATTCGTTAACTACGTGAGTGCTTCATTCACGAACCTGATTACTTGGTATGCCCACTCAAGCCACCTCCACCTTCAACGTCACCGGCTGGGATGAATCGCCCTACGCCGAACCGGATGACGGCCCACGCCTGGCTCGCACGACGGTGAAAAAAGCTTTCGAGGGTGACCTGGAAGGAGAAAGCACGGCCGAGCTGCTCATGTGCCAGGCGAATTCCAAGGATCTGAAGGCCGGTGCCGGGTATGTGGCATCCGAGCAGTTCACAGGGTCGCTCGACGGCAAGAGCGGCTCGTTCGTGATTCAGCATGGCGGGCTGGTCAGCGCTGAGGGCACCCAGCAGACGTTCGGGCACGTCGTGCCGGGATCGGGAACGGGCGAGTTGGCCGGCCTCACCGGCGAAATAGAAATCTCCGTGGCAGAAGATGGAACCCACACGCTAACGCTGGACTACGATCTCGGGTGATCGAAAAAGACTACATCCTCCGGCAGGTTCACCAACTTGTGCAGGCACTGGCTGCCGTGCTGTTCAACAAGAAGGCAGGCCGGCAAGAGCTTGCAGAGGACCATCTGATGCAGGCGCTACGTCAGGTATTCAAACGAGACCTCGATCAACTACGTGCCATTTCGCGCAGCGAGATAATCGATCTCTGTTCGCCGGGAGGGGCGTGGTCCGGAGACCTTGCGTTGGCGTTGGCCGATCTTCTCAGGGAGGACGGTGCGTCCAGAAGCCACGAGCGTGCGGTCTGGCTTTACGAAGCCGCGCTGGAATTCGGCGATCTGGTGCCGCTGGATGTGCATCAGCGGATTGAAGCGTTGCGAGAGCCGGAAGGATTGTAGTTTTCAGTACGCACGCGCGATAGTTATGATGTTCCGCTTCACATACGTTTTTACTCTCCTTTCAGCGATTGACCTGATCGCAGGCTGCGGGCCGTTTTCCCGGCTCGCATCAACGACTGATCCGCTGATCCTGCCAACTTCATAGACAACCATGTCAAGCATCTACGGCACCTGGAAGCACGAAATGGACTACGGTGGTTCATCAACCGTGACCACCCAAACCATACGTGAGGACGGTAGCTACGAGACGCACATGATTTATGCGATGGACGGCGGCTGCCGGCAGCACATAGTTCACTACGGGAAACTGGACGTTGGCGAAGTCAGCCTCAGGGTGAACTTTGAGTCCGGTGAAACGGAAATGAGGGACTGTGAGGATCCGTCAAGGAACTTTGACAGGCGAGGTTTCACCGAGGTTGAGATTAACGAGGCAAAGAACCTACTTCGACAGGAGATTCCTTACACCGTTGACGATGACAGGCTCACGATGACGGTCAAAGGGCCAATGGATGAGATGGAGGTCGTGTACAACCGGCAAGTCGAATAACGTGCGCCATGAAGCCTTTGTTCACGTTGAGGAAGCGGGTGTGTTTCTACTGCTTCGAGGACAGCACGAACTGGTTCCCGTCCGGATCGTGGAAGGTCGCGAAGGTTCCCCACGGTTGTTCCGTGGGTTCGCTATCGAAAGGCACGCCCCGTTCGGTCAGTTCGTCGTACGTGGTCGCCACATCATCGGATGCGAAGACTACGTTGGACGGTGTTCCGATCCGGTCTTCCTGTCCTTGGGGCGTGAACAGCACGAGTCGTGTCTCGGCGCCTGGAATACGTAACTCAATCCAGCGTTGCGAATCGTCGAACGGCTGATCTGTGGCTATGGCGAATCCGAGTTTCTCGGTATAGAATTTCAGCGCCTCGTCCTGATCGCGTACCGGGACTGAAGCAAACTTGATGCTGCGAATCATCGCGGCCTCCTTGTGTTGTGAATGGGTGAGGATGGTACCCACCGACCAGGCCGCCTTCAAGGCGTGAAAGGACTGCTGTGGTACTGGTTGCTATAGCTTAGATCAGTGACGAGATTGGGTACATGGAAATTGACTCGTACCTGATCGATGTGCTCATGCCGGATCTTGTAGGCCACGACCGGCTGCCCAGCGCATTTCTGACCTATCTCTTCCTTTTTCGGCACTGCATGGAGGATGAAGTTGAACTGAGCCTCCGCCTGATCGCGGAGGGAACCGGTCTTTCGAAGCGGGCAGTCCAGTCAGCGCTCGCTCGCCTGGAGGCCAGGGGCCTCGTGTCAATCCGGCGATTGGGCATTACTTCCCCGGGTTGCTACAGGGCGTTGCGTCCTTGGTCGCGAACCGGGGCGTCCGGATCTGGATAGCAGTGGCAAGTGAGGCTTCGCCCTCACCAGGCTGAACGCATAGTTCCGATCACTTCATGAGCAGCATTCTCTGCGTGAGTACTGCATCGCCGGCCTGGAGCCGCAAGAAATAGACGCCCGAGGCCACGGTTCTACCCCCCTCATTCAGACCGGTCCACACCACCTGATGGTGCCCGGGATTCTGGGTCTCTTCCACGAGTGTTGCCACGCGACGCCCAAGCACGTCGAGAATGTCGAGCCGAACGTGGGCCTCTTCGGGGACCGCGTACCGAATTGTGGTACTGGGATTAAACGGATTCGGATAGTTCCCATTGAGGCTAAAGCTCTCCGGCAGAGCTTCCAAACTCTGCGAAGGGGCAGCTTCGGCCACGGGTGCGGTCATTTGGCTCGAACCACTCTTGATAAATGTTTTGCTGACCGAGTTCAGAATAACGTTATCAAACACGCCCGTATAGACCGTGATAGTGTAGGTACCATCGGGGGCGCCGGGTGAGAACGTGTACGTATCGCGGTTGAAGTCCGCCTCTCCGGGGTTGAGCATGCGGCTCGTCGAGAAGATGGTGTCGAAGTATTCGTTTGGTCCGCTGATGTCCCCCCAGACGTCACCGGTCTGCCGCAGCTCGGTAAAGTTTTTCGCCCTCCACCCGTATCTCATTTCATCGGGGTTCAGCCCGTCCCGCAGACGAAGCTTTAGATCGAATGCGGCTGGGCTACCGTCCTGAATAAACACCATGTAGCCCGAACAAACACCGAGGAGGAGATCGAGGTCAGTGTCGTTATCCACATCGAGAAGAGCGAAGTCAAAAGTCGAAACATTCCACGGGTTGTCCTGCAGGCCCCACGGGTCGGAGAGCGTACCGGTCGCATCACCCTCGTTCTGGAGCATGGTGAACTTGCGGTTAGAGGCCGCGCCGCTTTCGCAGGGCGGTATGTCAACGTCCACATCCGCGATAGCCAGGTCAAGATCTCCATCGAGGTCGAGGTCACCAAATTTCACGTTTCCACCGAAGCCGGTCGTACGGGGCGAGTTGGCGAGTGTATTCTGCGTGTACTGGATACTCACGTCCGGCGTAGCGCTTTGTGCCAGGTCCACGTAGTCCTGCCCGTCATCAACGACATAAATATCCTGCAGGTCGTTCTCGTCGAGGTCGCCCACGGTGAACATGTATGCAGCCCCGCTCGGGGCCTTCATCCAGTTCGAGAAAAAGCCTGACCCGTCGTTGAACAGGACGAAAACACCGATGTCATTCCATGGAGGCACGTCGAAGAGTGTAGAAATCTTAACGATGTCGTTGTCGCCGTCGCCATCCATGTCGTGGATCTCGGTAGAGGTACCGAAGGCCGAATTGCGAAGATTTCCCATCCGCGTAAAGGTTTCATCGGTAAAGACGCCGGAACCGTTGTTGACAAGAAGCACGTCGAGAGCTCAACCGCGCGGATCGTAGTTGGAGAAGTAGATCTCCGGCGCGCAGTCCCCGGTCAAGTCGCCT
>JADFQN010000192.1 GCA_022561755.1 Bacteroidota bacterium | reverse complement strand
ATGAGCAGCCACGGCTTCCGCGCCGTCGTTGTTGAGGCCCATGCGGTTGATGAGCGCCCGATCCGCGGGGAGGCGGAAGGCGCGCGGCCTCGGATTCCCCTCGCTCGGAAGCGCCGTTACCGAGCCGACTTCCGCAAACCCGAAGCCCACAGACGGCCAGAAACGAAGCAGTTCAGCGTTCTTGTCGAACCCCGCGGCCAATCCTACCGGGTTGGCGAAGTGCAGGCCCGGCTGGTCATCCCTCTTCCAGAGCGTTTGCTCCAGCCTTTCATCCTCAAACCGAAACAACCCGCGAACAACCCGCGGCGAAAGCTTCCCGAACTGCGCTGCCCTCATACCAAGTCCGTGCGCCGACTCGGCATCGAGTTGAAAGAGGATGGGGCGGAGGAGGCGGTAAATGGAGGACAGAGGAGGGTGGACGGGGGACGGAGGACAGATTCCAGATTTCGGATTTGGGATTTCGGAGGAGCCGAAGAGCGCGAATGGAGGAAAGGAAGAAAGAAGGAGTGGGGGACGGAGGACGGAGGGCCCAGGTAGGGCGTGATCGCCGAGCGCGCCGGTTCGCCTACCGAGGATAGAGGGCAGCGAAAGCTAGCCATGCCCTCAGCCTTCAGCCCAAATCACAAGCACTAAGCTCTAAAGTTCAAAGCACCAAGCTCCAAATCCCAAGCTCCAAATCCCGATATCCCAAATCTCAAATCCGAAATCCTACCATCCCGGCGAGAAGTTGACGCCGAACACGCCGGTTACGTCGTTGCGGGAGAGCGGAAACGCGTAGTAGGGTTCCAGCACGATGGCGCCGAGGATGTTCACGCGCAGCGAAGCGCCGACGGAGGCTATCGGTGTTTGCTCGCTCAACGGTGTGCCGTAGGGAATGCTCGAGATGGAGCCGTCGGCGTTGACGAGCGAGAAGCTGTCGATGGTGCCCCAGGCAATACCGGCGTCGGCGAAGAGTACGAGTTCCGTCGGGAAGTAGGGGAAGTCGATGAGGCCGTACGTCGATACACCCAGCAGCGGCAGCCGGAGTTCTGCCCCCGTAATGGCAATCCGGCTTCCATAGAGACGATCAAGAAACTCGTTGTACGTGGCATCGTCCTTGAACGACCCCGAGGAGTACCCTCGCACGAGCGTGCCGTACCCGAGGTACAACGGGTAGAGGTTTCCACTCTCGGCATCCGGGCCGTACCGCCCGTAGTGGAGGCCGCGCACGGCGAGCGTCAGTGGGAAGTTATCCGGGAAGCCAGGCGGCCGCATAAACAGGTAGTGCCGGTAGTCGGCGGTAACGGTAGCAAAATCCAACGATCCGACGGTGCCATCCACGCCCACACGGTAGCGCCCTCCGCGGACGGGCGACGAAAAGCCGAAGTACGAGTAGTCTCCCACGAAGGCAACGCCACCCTGAACAAGGTGCAAGGTAGGCGGGCTGGAATCGGGAACGGACTGGCGTCCATCAAAAACGATGTTACCGCCCTCGACGATGAACCGGTCATATTCGAGGCCGTAGCCTATCCGCCGGTAACCTGCTTCGGCCTCAATGCGTTGCGTCGTGTTGAGCGGATACGCGGCAATTCCGCCCACTTCAGACACGTACGTGCGCTGGTAATACCTTGTCAGGAGGCCAACAGCCGCAGTGTCACCGGCGGGCGGGGATCCTACGAATACCTGCACGTACGGGATGTGGCCAATTTGGGCGCCGTAGTTGAGGCGCCGCCCACGGTTCATGTACACCACCTGCCCTCCGATGTCACGCAGGGTCCCGTTGGCGGCCACGCTCACGCCTACAACGTGATCCGAAAGCTGATCGGAGAAGAGGAAGGAGATGGCGCCTGCCACGCCGAGGCCGTTGCCGTAGTTGGGGTCGTATGTGGCGCCAATCTGCGGCTGGCTGACATAGTCCAGTTGCAACCCAGGGCTATACGGGTGCGAGGGGAAGGCACGGGTTTCCGGGAGGCCCTCGGAGGCGTCTGCCAGGTAGGCTTCCACCACGGACCGCTCGAAGGCATCAGTCGGCGGCAGCAACGCGGCGGCTTCCATTCCGGGTTGGATGGGTTCTACCGGCGTTCCTTCGGTTTCGGCAGCTTCCATCGCGTAGACCGCGTACTTCTGGGCCTCGAAGACCGAGTACAGAAGGCGGCCATTGTCTTTGGCGACGGAAAACGCCGGCGAGAATTCGGCAATGCCTGCCACACCGGTGGCTACGTTGGTTACGCGGTAAAGCGCCCTCGAACCCAGATCGACGCGGTACACGTTGTTGTAGCCGTCGGGGTTAGAGATGAAAAACAGGCTGCGTCCGTCGGGGCTGAACTGCGGGTTGATGTGCTTGGCGTCCGCGAAGAGGTTGAGCACCTCAATTTCACCGCTGCTCACGTCGTATAGCGCAAGCCGAGGCTCAGCGAACGTGAGGCGGTCGAAGTCGGTGCCCGGGCCGCGGTCTGTCGCAAAAGCAAGTTTCTGGCCATCGGGGCTCCAAACGGGCTGGATGTCCATGTAGCGGTCGTTGGTGAGTTGGCGAACGGTTTCGCTTTCGAGATCCACGATGTAGAGATCGGCAATGCCTCCCTTAATTCCGGTAAATGCAATTCGCCTGCCGTCAGGGCTCCATGCCGGATCCTTAATGGCGCCCACACCGCCCACAGCGATGCGCCGTGTGACGTCGCGGCTTTCCACATCGAGCAAGGCGATCTCGTTGTCGCCCTGCGCAAATACGACGTACCCAAACTGCCGCCCGTCCGGGCTCCACGTTCCAGCCGACTCGATAAAGCGAATCGCGTCGAAGTGGGGGTCGGAGCCCACCGATTCCAATTTCTTGATGATCTGGCCCGTCTCGGCATCCGCGAGGAAGAGGTCGATGCCGAAGAGGTCGCGTTCGGAGAGGAAGGCGACGTACCGGCCATCGGGGCTCACCTGCGGCGAAATGTTAATGTCGCCGGAGTCTACATCGCGTGCAAGGACGCGACGGGCATCCAGCCTGCGTAAGGAGTCCGGAAAAACGCCGCCGCTGTTTTCGATGAGTTCCCGCACGGTCTCAGCCGGCAGGGCGCGGTCGCCAACGAGCGGGAGGTAGGTCGATCTCATGGCCTCCGCCCAATCCACCGAAAGTGAGTCGGGCGTCAGGCCCGTTACCGCCACGATGGCCGAGTCGAGCGGGGTCTCCAGCGCAAGCTTGAAAAGCCTGGCGGCGGCTTCATCGCCATACGTGCCGCCAATGTAGGCCCAGAACGGCTGGCCGTACTGGTACTCGTTATAGCTGCGGTCCCTGGAGAGTTGATCGAGCGTAGGGAAGGCGTCGCGTAGGACGGCGTCGCGCATCCACATCGAGGTCACCGCGTCCCTGCGGCCAACCGACAGGTACTCGGCGAAGCCTTCAATCACCCACAACGGCAACCGCACGAACTGCTGGAACTTGTTC
>JADFQN010000191.1 GCA_022561755.1 Bacteroidota bacterium | reverse complement strand
AGGCAACCGAGTGTCCGTTCAAGCCAGTTGCCCGAGCAGTCTATTCGTAGATGAAGCAGGTGCTTTCACCGCCGTGTCCAACCCCGACGCAACAGCGCCTTTGTTCTACACTTGGAACTTCGGTGATGGCTATTCTGCAGTAGGAATGACGAGCGAGCACGCCTTCGGCACGCCCGGAACGTACACAGTCTCGCTTGCAGCGGATGGACCCCTCAATGAGGATTTGGCCTCGTGTCAGGTTCAGGTTGTAGAGCCGGATATTCCACCATCCTTCGCAAATTGCGGCATCGCCCCTAGCCCAGCGAACATTGGAGAAGCCATCCGTGTGAATGCCGAGATAATCGACTCACATGCCTATGATGTCGAGATCGATTTTGGAGATTCAACGACCGCCGACAACCTTCCTGCACAACACAGCTATAGCCAGTCAGGCGTGTACAACGTCACGGTAACTGCCCATAACGCTGCCGGATCGGACACGTGCACTTCAACGATTCTGGTGGGAGACGCCTATTGCGAACAGCTTACTGAACTCAGCCCTGTCTACTTTGATAACAACTCTATTCTGCTTAGCCGTGAGGCGCGTGAAAGTCTCGATGCTAACCTGGCCGGACTTCGGATATGCAGAAATATGTGTATTACCATCAATGGATATGCCGACCGTACCGAGGAGGAACCGCTTAACCTGTCCGCCATGCGAGCGGAGGCAGTCGGCAGGTACTACAATGACGACAGCCGAGTACGCGCCCGAGGAAGAGGGGTGTACGTAGATCCAGTTGGCGCCGGCCAATTCGACGTAGGCCAACTCAACTCGAAAGTCGTGGAATCCATTCCCGTTCAATGCTCTTTGCTTGACATCCAGGATTGATCAGTCAAAGGATCCTCTCGCTACTTAACTGAAACACGGAAGCGTACACATCGCCTCCTGGATATCTGCGGAGCGGATCTCTCAAGCACATCGATATAAAGCCCTGCGGCCAACTTCGCAGAGTCGTGATACGCCGCCTTATCTTTCATCATTGGTTGTCGTTCGTGTAACGGGGATAGGCCGGAGTTTGCATCTAAAAGAGGTGGCTACTGGATGCGCCGGCTTTTTGATTGACGCCCCGAGCCATTCCTCGATTCCGGTTAGGGATCGCGTTTTCTCCCTTCCACCTTGTCTACTCTCTCCCCTAGTCACATGCTATCCCGTACGCTCATCCTTACGCTCGGCATCGCGTTTGCGCTCGCGTCGAACGCCCAGGCTCAGACGCCGTACCGCGCGCTGGACCAGACCCAGGATGCCGCTCCGGGCGTACGCCTCGGAATCGGTGTCGGTCCGTTCAGCTATTTCGGCCCGAACATCCTTTACGGATCTGTCGATGACCAAGAAAACGTCTCACAGACCCGTCTGGGAGTTACAGCGCACGTCTCGTTCCCCCTCGTCCGCGACAAGGTGTATCTCCGTGCCGTCGGCGGCCTTCTCAACATCGGGGCAAGCGATGTAGATGGCGTTGGCCCAGGCCAGAATCCATTATTAACGAATGAGCTGTTGCTCGTCGAGGGCGATCTGATGCTGACGGCGTCGCACCGTCGAAGCAACGTCGCTCCCTATATCTTTTCGGGTTTCGGAGCGCTCATCGCCGACCCATTCGGACAGGACGATTTCATCAGCTCGCTGAACCGTAAGCGGACGGCCTACTTCATCCCGGCAGGTATTGGGGTGGATTTCCGCGTCTCGCGCAACGTCTCTTTCTATGTGGAGGGCAGCTACCGCTTCCTGTTGAACGAACTGGGCGAAGCGATTTCGCCGCAAACCGCGAATACGCACGGCGGTGACGGCGATCCATGCGAGATCGACCCGGACAGCATGGAGTGCAAGTGCAAGAAGTTCCCCGACATTCCTGAGTGCAAGGAAGAGGAGCCGGGCGGCGAAACCGGGCCTGACGACGATGTCAACTTCGACAACCGCTTCCACAGCACGCTGTTCACGGCCGGCTTGAACTTCGGATTTGGCTCGGCGCCCCCGCCACCTCCTCCGCCACCTCCTCCGCCACCTCCTCCGCCGCCGCCACCGCCACCACCACCGCCGCCGCCTGTTGCTGTGTGTGACCTGGTGGAACTGAATACCATTTACTTTGAGCACGGTGAAACCAACCTGAGCTCGCACGCTCGCTCACTTCTCGAAGAGAACGTTCAGCTTCTCCGTGAGAACCTCGAGTGCTGCCTCTTCATTGACGGCTACACCGATACGTCCGAGTACGACCAGTACGGTATGCCGCTCGCCGGCCGCCGCGCCCAGGTCGTGAACGACTACTACCTCGACCGTGGCATCTCTCGCGACCGGATGCACGTCCGCAACCGAGGCGCTTCCTACCCGCCGTGCGACAAGGAAGACCCCGAAGAAGGCTGCCGCCGCGGACGCCGCGTCGAATCCCTCCCGATGGACTGCCGCCGCTTCCAGGATCTGGTTCGCAGCCCATCCTACGGCTACTAAGGCTCTTCACCCCGAGCTATTCAGCGGCCCCACTAAACAGCGGGGCCGCTTTTTTGTAGGGATTTGTGGAGATAGGCGTAGGTTGCGTGCCGCTTGCCAGCCTACAGCTCCGTGCCGGGATTTGACGAACACGCTCAGGAACGTCTCGCACTCGCCTTAAAGGCCGAGGCGCGCCGGATTGGATTCGATGCCTGTGGAATTGCACGCGCCGAGCGGCTCGATGACGCAGCCCGGAAGCTGGAGCAATGGCTGGGTGACGGCCGCCACGCTACGATGAGCTGGATGGAGAACCACTTCGAGAAGCGCGTGGACCCTCGCAAGCTCGTACCGGGAGCCCAGTCCGTTGTGTCCGTGCTCCAGAGCTACTACCAGCCTATCGAGCCTGGCAACACTCCAGAAAAAGCCCAGATCAGCCGCTACGCGTGGGGAGACGACTACCACGACGTGCTAAAAGAAAAGCTTGCTGAGTTATTCGACTGGCTCGATGAACACGCGGGAGGAATCGGGGGGCGGGTGTTTGTGGACTCATCGCCGGTGCTCGACAAAGCGTGGGCGCAGCGGGCGGGGCTCGGTTGGATGGGCAAGCACACCAACCTGATCAGCCGAAAGATCGGCTCGTACTTCTT
This sequence comes from Bacteroidota bacterium, assembly GCA_022561755.1. Taxonomy (GTDB): domain Bacteria; phylum Bacteroidota; class Rhodothermia; order Rhodothermales; family Rubricoccaceae; genus JAHEJB01. Next base: position 317 of record JADFQN010000191.1, on the reverse strand, counting down.
TATCGGGGAGATGATTGTGGACGTGCCTCTGGCAGCGGACGACCCTTTCTCGGCTGATTATTGTGGCTCATGCACCCGTTGTATCGACGCATGTCCGACCGGCGCCATCGACCGGCCTTACTCTGTTGATTCAAATCGCTGCATCTCGTATTGGACCATCGAGCATCGAGGCGATGACATCCCCGAAAACCTCGCCAAAGACTTTGGAGCTTGGATCTTTGGCTGCGACATCTGCCAGGACGTGTGCCCGTGGAACAAGTTTAAATTCGCCACCGACGAGCCGCGCTTTATGCCCCGCCCCGGCTTCACCGATACGG
>JADFQN010000090.1 GCA_022561755.1 Bacteroidota bacterium | reverse complement strand
CGAGCGGGCGTGTCGAGCGGAATACAGTCAGGATATCTACCTCGGCATCATCATCGGTAACAACATAGATGATGCGGAACCCTCGAAAGATCACCTCACGAATAGCCTTGTCGCCAACCTCGGGCGCCATCCTGCCGCAACGAGGAAAGGTCTCTAAGAGGCTGTTGAAATACGTTATCCTGCCTGCGACGACGCACCACATTCTACAGACTCGTAGGGAATTGTGAGTCTGAAGTACCAAACTCCAAATCACAAAGGGTGCTTCATGAAACCGCTTGAAATTCGATACTTGGATTTTGGTACTTGGCAGGCTGTTGAACTACATCATCCGAGCCGGTGACAAGCCTGCCCCGTCCCGTAGACTTGTGGGATGGCGGGGAGCACGTTCTTCAACAGCCCCCTAAAAAAAGCCCCGGCCTCCTGAACGGAAACCGGGGCTTCGTTTTCTGCTCTTCGAGCGAGTGTTTTTAGCCAAGGCGGCGATTGAGCTCGGCCAGCGCCTTCTGGTCTAGTTCCGGCATGCCGGTAGCCGCTGCGCCGTCGCCTTCCTCCAGGCCGCGGTCGAGGGCCTCGGCCGTAGCCTGAAGCGCCTCGAGCTCCTTCTTCGAGCCCACGACGAGGTCTCGGTACGTGCGGAGGCCTGTGCCAGCCGGCACGAGGTGTCCGACGATCACATTTTCCTTCAGGCCCTTCAGGTAGTCCGTCTTGGCCGAAATAGCCGCCTCCGTTAGCACCTTGGTCGTTTCCTGGAAGGAAGCTGCGGAGATGAACGAGTCGGTCCGGAGGGCGGCCTGGGTGATGCCGAGCAACACCGGCTCAGCCACAGCAAGCTCAGCTTCACGAACCACGGCTTCGGCCTTGTCCTGCCGCTTCATTTCGGAGTTTATCTCGCGCAAACGCCGGCGGTTGACGATCTGGCCAATCGCCAGGTCGCTATCGCCATTGTCGGTAACGACGAACCTGTCGTACAGATCGTCGTTCGCACGTTCCAACTCGAACCTGTCGACAAGGCTGGCTTCCAGGAAGTCAGTGTCGCCCGGATCGGCAACGCGCACCTTCTGCATCATCTGGCGAACGATCGTTTCGATGTGCTTGTCGTTGATCGTCACACCCTGTAGGCGATAGACCTCCTGCACCTCGTTCACGAGGTATTCCTGGACGGCAGTGGGGCCCTGGATGGACAGGATATCCTGCGGCGAAATCTGCCCGTCGGAGAGGGCCTCACCCGCACGAATGAAGTCGTTCTCGTGGACGAGAAGGTGCTTCGACAAGGACACGAGGTAGCTACGCTGGGTTTCGCCGTCGCGGCTGGTAACGACGATCTCCTGCGATCCGCGCTTACGGCCGCCGAAAGTCACCACACCATCGATCTCGGAAACAACAGCCAGGTCGGACGGCTGGCGCGCCTCGAATAGTTCGATAACACGCGGAAGACCACCCGTAATGTCGCGCGTCTTGGCGCTCTGGCGAGGCAGCTTGGCCAACACCTGCCCGGCCTCTACGGTATCGCCGGTGGCCACCTGCAGGCGCGCGCGCACTGGCATCGTGTATTCCTTTGTGGTTTTCTTCTTCCCCCCCGTTTCGATAAGCAGGGCCGGCGTGAGGTTACGATCACGCGTTTCGGTGACAACCTTCTCACGGAAGCCCGTCTGCTCGTCGCTCTCTTCGCGGTAGGTGGTGCCTTCGATAATGTCCTGAAACCTTACGGTACCCGATACCTCAGAGACAATGACGGAGTTGTACGGATCCCACGAGGCAATCACGGCACCCTTCTTCACCTTCCGGCCCTTCTTCACGATGACCTCGGCGCCGTAAGGCACGGTATACGCAATGAGCTGGCGGCCATCGCCGTCCAAAATGCGGATTTCGCCGGAACGGCCAAGCACAATCACCCGCTTCTCGTCACCTACGTTGTAGATGACTGTGCGGAGGTTGTCGAACGCCACCTTTCCGTCGAACTTGTTGATGAGCGTGCTTTCGGCAGAGATACGGCTGGCGGTACCACCGATGTGGAAGGTCCGAAGCGTAAGCTGCGTTCCCGGCTCGCCGATGGACTGCGCCGCGATGACACCCACAGCTTCACCCGGCTCCACAAGCCTTCCTGTAGCGAGGTTTCGGCCGTAGCAGAGCGCGCACACACCGCGCGGGGCCTCGCAGGCCAACACCGAGCGGATCTCGACCGTTTCGATGGAGGTCTGCGAAATCTGCTGCGCAATCTCCTCGGTGATCATTTCATTCGAGCCGACGATCTGTTCCTCGGTCAGGGGATCGACAACGTCGTGGACGGAGACCCGGCCGAGGATACGGTCACTTAGCGGTTCAACGATGTCTTCGTTATCCTTCAGTGCCTCCATGCGCACACCACGAAGGGTGCCGCAATCGTGCGAGTGAACCGTCATGTCCTGGCTCACATCCACGAGGCGGCGTGTGAGGTACCCGGCGTCAGCCGTTTTGAGGGCCGTATCCGCCAGGCCCTTACGGGCGCCGTGCGTGGAGATGAAATACTCGAGCACCGAAAGCCCTTCCTTGAAGTTGGACTTGATCGGGTTCTCGATGATACCGCCCGACACGCCGGATAGACTCTTCTGCGGCTTGGCCATCAGGCCGCGCATGCCACCGAGCTGACGAATCTGCTCGCGCGAGCCACGGGCGCCGGAGTCGGCCATCATATAGATAGCGTTGAAGCCGTCGTCATCGGCCTTCAGCGTGTCGTAAAGGACGTTGGAGACACGGTTATTCGTCCGCGTCCAAACGTCGATGACCTGGTTGTAGCGCTCCGATTCGGTGATAAAGCCAGCCTCGTACTGCTCGCGAATTCCACTTACCTCTTCATCGGCCTTCTCGATCAGATCGTGCTTCTCGTCCGGCACCACAATATCGGCAAGCGAGAACGACAGGCCGCCGGTCATCGCCTGGGCGAAACCAAGATCCTTAGTGGCGTCGAGGAATTTGGCCGTCTGCGGGAAGTTGGTCGCCTTGAACACGTTGCCGATGATGCTACGGAGGTTTTTCTTGGTCAAGACGTCATTGATGTACCCCGCCTCTTCAGGCACGATCTCGTTGAAGAGCGCACGGCCAACGGCTGTTTCAATCATCTCGCCGGCCTCTTGCTTTCCGTCCATTGTCGGCCGCGACAGTCGAAGGTTGATCCGTGCGTGGAGGTCAACCACACCCTGATCGAAAGCCTGGCGAACTTCACTGATGGAGGCGAAGCGCATGCCTTCTCCCTTTAGGCCGGCACGGTCCTTCGTCATGTAATACATGCCGAGAACCATGTCCTGGCTCGGAACGGCCACCGGGCCGCCGTGGGCAGGGCTAAGGATGTTGTGGCTGGAGAGCATCAGGATCTGCGCCTCCAGCACCGCATCCTGGCTCAGCGGCACATGGACGGCCATCTGGTCGCCGTCGAAGTCGGCGTTGAAGGCCGTACAGACGAGCGGATGCAGGCGGATGGCCTTGCCCTCGATGAGGATAGGCTGGAAGGCCTGAATGCCCAGGCGGTGCAGCGTAGGCGCCCGGTTGAGCATCACCGGGTGGCCCGCGATCACCTTCTCCAGGATGTCGAACACGTCGGCCGTGCGGCGGTCCACCACCTTCTTGGCGCTCTTCACCGTCTTCACGATGCCACGCTCGATGAGCTTGCGGATGATGAACGGCTTGAAGAGCTCGACGGCCATTTCCTTCGGCAAGCCACACTCGTGCAACTGCAACTCCGGCCCAACTACAATTACGGAACGGCCCGAGTAGTCCACACGCTTGCCGAGGAGGTTCTGACGGAAGCGGCCCTGCTTGCCCTTGAGCATGTCGCTCAGCGACTTCAAGGCTCGGTTCGAGTCTGAGCGGACGGCGTTGGACTTACGGCTGTTGTCGAAGAGGCTATCGACGGCCTCCTGCAGCATCCGCTTTTCGTTGCGGAGGATCACCTCTGGCGCCTTGATGTCCATCAGGCGCTTTAGGCGGTTGTTGCGGATGATGACGCGCCGGTAGAGGTCGTTCAGATCCGATGTGGCGAAGCGGCCGCCTTCTAGCGGGACGAGTGGACGGAGCTCCGGCGGGATCACCGGAATCACCTTCATCACCATCCACTCCGGACGATTCTCCATCTTCTTGTTCGCATTCCTGAAGTCATGGACGATCTTCAGGCGCTTGAGGGCCTCCGCCTTGCGTTGCTGGCTCGTCTCGGTGCGCGCCTGAAAACGGAGCTCCTGGCTTAAAATATCAAGATCGAGCTGCTTGAGCAGATCCTCGATGGCCTCACCGCCGATCTCGGCGACAAACTTTTCGGGGTTGTCGTCTTCGAGGCGGTTGTTGTCCTCCCGGATGCGGTAGAGCACGTCGAAGTACTCGTCCTCTGTCAGAAGCTGTTTCCTCTGAATCCCCAACTCTTCGGCGCCACCGGGGTTGATGACGATGTAGTTCTCGTAGTAAACAATCTTCTCCAGATCCTTCGACTTCACGCCGAGCAGAGCGGCGATTTTGTTCGGAAGGCTCTTGAAGTACCAGATGTGGACCACCGGCACGCTCAGTGAGATGTGTCCGGCGCGCTCGCGGCGAACAGACTTCTGGGTCACCTCGACGCCACAGCGGTCGCAGATGATGCCCTTGTAGCGAATACGCTTGTATTTGCCGCAGTGGCATTCCCAGTCCTTGACGGGGCCAAAGATCTTCTCGCAGAAGAGGCCATCTTTTTCCGGCTTAAAGGAGCGGTAATTGATGGTCTCCGGCTTGAGCACCTCTCCGTTGCTCCGCTCGAGTATGGACGCGGGCGAAGCCAGCGATATGGTGATCGAGCTGTATTGCTTCTTGGGGGCTGGTGTGATGGCGCGGTTGCCGAAAGCCATGATGTCGATTGCGGATTTAGGAATTCGGATTGCGGATTCGGATCACTTCAGGACGCATCAAGGATGGCCTTGAGCCCATACGGTGACCCGCATTCCGTAATCAGTCAATTTTCACTTCGAGGCCGAGGCCCTGGAGTTCGCGAACGAGAACGTTGAAGCTCTCGGGCACGCTCGGTTCGGGCATATTGTCTCCCTTAACGATGGCTTCGTAGGTCTTCGAGCGACCCTGAACGTCGTCGCTCTTGACGGTGAGGAGCTCGCGGAGGACGTTGGCTGCACCGTACGCGTAGAGCGCCCAAACCTCCATCTCACCAAATCGCTGGCCACCAAACTGCGCCTTGCCGCCCAGCGGCTGCTGCGTAATGAGGCTGTACGGCCCAATGCTGCGGGCGTGGATCTTGTCCTCGACCAGGTGAGACAGCTTGAGCATGTAGATCTGCCCAACGGTTGTTATCTGGTCAAACGGCTCACCGGTCTGCCCATCGTACAACTGTACACGGCCATCTTCGGGGAGGCCTGCCTCTTCGAGCTTCGCACGGACATCGTCCAAAGATGCACCGTCAAACGCAGGTGTCGCATAGGTCTCGCCGAGCTTGTCGCCGGCCCATCCGAGCATGGTCTCAAAGATTTGGCCGAGGTTCATGCGGCTCGGCACGCCCAGCGGGTTGAGCACGATATCTACGGGCGTCCCGTCCTCGAGGAACGGCATGTCCTCCTGGGGGACGAGCTTCGCAACGACACCCTTGTTGCCGTGGCGGCCGGCCATCTTGTCGCCCACTTGCAGCTTGCGCTTCTTGGCAATGTACACCTTGGCCAACTGGACGATGCCCGGCGGTAGTTCATCGCCCATCTGGATGCGGTACGTCTCCTGCTTGGCAGCGCCGTCCACCTCCAGGAAACGGCGTTGGAAGTTGCCAAGCAGTTTCCAGAGCTGCTCGTTCTTCTCGTCGCTTGCCGTGAACCTCTGGCGGATCTTCAAATCGGCTGGATCGATCTCATTCAGATTCCTCTTTGTGATCTTGACGCCTTCCGAGAGCACTACCGTACCATCGCGCATCTCGATAGGCGCAGCGGCCTTCTCGTTGTTCGCGATGGTAAAGAACCGCTTGAAGAACGATTCTTGAAGCGCTTCCACTTCACGAGCAAACTCCTCTTCAATTTCGACGAGACGTCTCTCTTCGGCTTTCTTCGTAACGGGGTCGCTCTTGCGGCGGCTGAACAGGCGCGTATCTATAACGACGCCGCGCATGCCTGGCTTGGCTTTCAGAGAGGCGTCCTTCACGTCCCCGGCCTTATCGCCAAAGATAGCGCGGAGGAGCTTCTCTTCCGGCGTCGGGTCGGTCTCGCCCTTCGGCGTGATTTTACCGACGATGATGTCGCCGGGCTTAACTTCGGCGCCAATGCGCACGATGCCTCGCTCGTCGAGATCTTTTGTAGCCTCCTCCGAGACATTTGGGATTTCGCGCGTCAGTTCCTCCTCTCCACGCTTGGTATCGCGGACCTGATGGTCGAACTCCTCAATGTGGATCGAGGTGTAGATGTCATCGCGCACTACGCGCTCTGAGATGACGACGGCGTCCTCGAAGTTGTACCCCTTCCACGGCATGAACGCCACCAGGACGTTTTTGCCGAGGGCGAGTTCGCCATCTTCCGTGCAGCAGCCATCCGCCAGCAGGTAGCCCTTTTTCACCTTCTGCCCGGCCTTAACCAGCGGCTTCTGGGTGATGGAGGTGTCCTGGTTGGTACGACGGAACTTGATCAGTTTGTATGTCTTAACCGGTTCCTCGAATGCCACGTCGGTATCGCCGGGCGCTTCGTTGTAGCGCACAACAATCCGGTTGGCATCCACATACTCAACTACGCCGTTGCCTTCGGCCATCACAAGCGCACGTGAATCGCGGGCGATACGGCCTTCCAAGCCAGTACCCACGATAGGCGCTTCCGGGCGAAGGAGCGGCACAGCCTGGCGCTGCATGTTCGAGCCCATGAGCGCGCGGTTAGCATCGTCGTGCTCGAGGAACGGAATGAGCGAGGCCGCGGGTGAGATGATCTGGTTCGGCGTGATATCCATGTACTGGATATTCTCCGGCCGAACGAGCGGGAAGTCGCCGCCCTGCCGGCAGCGGACAAACTCGTTCTCGAAGTTGCCTTTGTCATCGATTGGCGCGTTGGCCTGCGCAATGATGTAGCGGTCTTCGTCCTCGGCCGAAAGGTACTTGATCCTCTTCGAGACCTTCCCCTTCCGCACCACGCGATACGGCGTCTCAATAAAACCGAACTTGTTCACCACGCCGTGTACACACAGTGAGGAAATAAGGCCGATGTTCGGGCCCTCCGGCGTCTCGATCGGGCAGAGGCGGCCGTAGTGTGTGTAGTGAACGTCGCGAACCTCAAACCCGGCACGTTCGCGGGTAAGGCCGCCGGGGCCAAGGGCCGACATACGGCGCTTGTGCGTCAACTCTGCCAACGGATTCGTTTGATCCATGAACTGGCTGAGCTGGTTCGTCCCAAAAAACGTGTTGATCACACTCGAAACTGTACGCGCGTTCACCAGATCCTGCGGCGTAAACTTGTCGGCGTCGCGCAGGTTCATCCGCTCCTTGATAGTGCGGGCCATGCGGGCCAGACCGAGCGAGAACTGCTGCTGGAGTTGCTCGCCGACGGTGCGGACGCGGCGATTACCCAAGTGGTCAATGTCGTCCACCCTGCTCTTGCCGTTCCGCAACTTCACCAATTCATTGATGATCGCGATGATGTCGTTGCGCGAGAGCGTGACATCAACGTTCTTGCGATCCAGATCAAGGCGGACATTGATGCGGTACCGGCCAACATCACCCAGGTCATAGCGCTTGTCGGAGAAGAACAGGCGCTCAAGCACGCCTCTCGCCGTATCGAGATCGGGGGGCTCCGTGCCACGAAGCTGGATGTAGAGGTATTCCAACGCCTCGTCGCTGTTGTGTGTCGGGTCCTTGGCAAGCGTGTTGAGCAACGTGCTCAGATCAGGGGCATCGTCGTCGTCAGTCGTGTCCTTACGGACAAATACCTCCTCGATGCCGGCCTCCTTGAGCTTCTCGTAATCCTCTTCTACCAGCAAATGCGTTGCCGGCAGGATCACTTCGCGCTCCTTGTCCTCCGAGATTACCTCACCGGTGTCCTCGTCGATAACCTCGTGCGTCACCTCCACGGAGACGTTGGACGCGAGAAGGCGGCCTATCGCCTTTTTGAAGCCTCGCTTCGTCTTGGTGCTCACTTTGTCGGCTAGGTCAAAAAGCGCAACGATCTCTGCATCCGTCGAGTAGCCGAGGGCGCGAAGCAACGTGGTAACCGGCAGCTTCTTCTTCCTGTCGATGTACGCCCACATCGTGTTCCGCACATCCGTGGAAAACTCGATCCACGAGCCGCGGAAAGGAATGACACGCGCAGAGTAAAGGTCCGTCCCGTTCGGGTGAACGCTTTGGCCAAAGAACACGCCCGGCGAGCGGTGAAGCTGGCTCACGATAACGCGCTCGGCGCCGTTCACAATGAACGTGCCCTTCCGCGTCATCATCGGGAGGTTGCCGAGGTAGACATCCTGCTGGATGGCTTCTTCCGGCTCGTCCTCATCCTCGTCTTCCTTGGCCGACAGGCGCAGCTTGGCCTTCAGCGGAAGCGCATACGTCAAACCCTGGGCAATGCACTCCGATATGGAATGCTTCGGCGCATCCAACGTGTAATGCAGGAACTCGAGCGTATACCGCTCACGCGTATCGTGAATCGGAAAATGATCGTGGAAGACCGCTTCCAGGCCACGCTTGACATCCCGTTCTTCGGGGGCAACATCGGCCTGAATAAAGTCTTCAAAGCTTTTGAGCTGGACCTCTAGAAAGTCCGGAAACTCAAGAACAGAGTGGATTTTGGCGAACGACTGGCGGGTAGCCTCCCCGCCGACCAGCCCTCTTCGCGACGTGCGACGGCTGGTCCTTTTCCCTTTGGTAGTGCTCAATGTAGACCCCTGAAACTGGTACCGCGGATGCGAGGTGCACACCATAGGCCAGGCCTTGGGTGTGCGGGGTGCATCAGACGCGGGGCGGCGCTGGATCCTCCGGCCTCGGCGAGCGAGCCGCCAAGTGGTCCGGGGGTGACCGATAAGAAACGCATGGTGGCGCTATGTGTTTCCTTTTTTAGCCGTATGCTCACGGTTGCGTCGGATGCTGTGTTGGTGCGGCCTCCAACTAGTGAAGCCGCGAAAGCCTGTCCCCGATTGAGCCCTTTCGAGCGCCTTCCGGGACAGGCATCGGGGCGCGGAGACCACGCCAAGCGCAGCCTCCGCAACCCGAACGAGTTACTTCAGCTCTACTTCGGCGCCGGTGGCTTCGAGCTTCGTCTTGATCTCTTCGGCTTCGGCCTTGCCGGCAGCCTCCTTGATCGTGTTCGGCGCGCCGTCCACAATTTCCTTGGCCTCCTTCAGGCCGAGGCCGGTGATACTACGGACTTCCTTGATGACGGCAATCTTGTTGCCGCCGATGGCCGTGAGAACGACGTCGAATTCGGTCTGCTCCTCGACGGCAGCGGCGCCATCGCCACTGGCTGGGCCGGCAATGGCTACGGCAGCAGCAGCCGGCTTTATGCCGTGCTCTTCTTCGAGGAGGGTAGCAAGCTCGTTGGCCTCCTTGATGGTGAGGCTTACGAGCTCTTCTGCGAGTTTTGTGATCTTAGCCATGATTGGGTTGCGTTCCTGCGGCGGTCTCTGTGCGTCCGAGCCCGAAGTGGCCTTTCAGCACTGTGCCGCTGTTATGGGTAGGGTTTGGGTGGACGATGCCTCGCCGGGGCGCCGACTCGGCAAACTGGATTGGTTACGCTTCCTGGTTGGGTTACGCTTCGGCCTGCTCGGCGATGGTCTTCACCGCGCCGACAAGGTTTGAGCCCTGCGCCTGAAGGCCGCTGACCACGTTGTGGAGCGGCGCCATGAGGAGGCTTAGGACGTCGCCGAGGAGTTCGTCGCGGCTCTTGAACGCCGTTAGCGCATCGAGCTGGTTCTCGTCGTAGATAGCGCCGTCTATAAAGGCCCCCTTGAAGCGCGGCAGATCCTTGTTCACCTCGCCGAGGAACTTCTTGATGACTTTGGCGGGCCCGGCCGGGTCGTTGGTGAAGGCCAGGGCCGTCGGCCCGCTTAGCTGTCCATACAACTCGTCGAACCCGCCCTTGTCCTCCAACGCTCGGCGAATCATGTTGTTCTTGAACACCTTGTACTGCACACCGGCGGCGCGGAAGGCGCGGCGAAGCTTCGTCGCCTCCTCCACCGTGAGCCCGATGTAATCGGTGAGGTAAACCGTGTTGTGGGCGTCGAGCTTCTCGGCGATGGCCGCCACCTGCTCGCGCTTTTGTTCTTTTGTGAGGGGCATAAATCTATGTGCGATTCGCGATCTGCGATTGCGATTCAACGAAGCGTTCAATCGTCAATCAAAAATCGTCATTCGACGATCGGTTTAGCGAACGGCGCTGACGGCGGCGTTTCTGTCGACGGGCACTGCCGGGCCCATCGTCGTGGAAAGGGTGACCGAGCGGACGTAGATACCCTTCGCCGAGGAAGGGCGGAGGCGCATCACCTCCCGGAGGAATGCTTCTGCGTTCTCGCGGATCTGCTCTTCCGAAAACGACGACTTGCCGATGGCCGTGTGGAGGATTCCCGCCTTGTCTACGCGGAAGTCAATCCGGCCGGCCTTTACCGCCTTTACCGCTTCGGCGATGTCGTTGGTGACGGTGCCGCTTTTGGGGTTCGGCATCAAGCCTCGGGGGCCGAGTACCCGCCCGAGACGCCCGATCTTGGGCATCACGTCCGGGGAGGCGATCATCACGTCGAAGTCGGTGAAGCCTTCTTTCTGGATTTTGTCGACGAAGTCATCCAGGCCAACCAGGTCGGCGCCGGCGTCGCGTGCCTCGGCCTGCTTGCCTTCGTTCGTAAGAACCAGAACACGGACCTCTTTACCCGTGCCGTGCGGCAGCGCAACCGAGCCGCGCACCATCTGGTCGGCATGGCGCGGGTCGACACCAAGGCGAATGTCCATATCAACGGACTCATCGAACTTGGCCTTGGCCGTCTGCTTAATGAGCGACACAGCCATCTCGAGCGAGAGCTCGCCGCCATTCTCCGCCGTCGCGTTCTCGATGAGCTCGCTGGCCTCGCGGTATCGTTTTCCTCTTTTTGCCATGATTGGGTTGGCTATGCGGTGCGAACGTCCCGGTTGAGCAAGACTCCCGCTGATGTTTCGGAAAGGGTGCGAGGGCGAGAGAAGGAGTAAGTCTCCTTGCTTCCTTTTCCTCTTCCCCACTCTTATGCAGGCGCCCCGTCTACGGTGATGCCCATCGAACGCGCGGTGCCGGCAATCATCCGTGCCGCGTTGTCGATGTCATTCGCGTTGAGGTCTTCCTTCTTCTGCTCGGCAATGTCCTTGCACTGCTCCCACGTAACGGAGGCCACCTTTTCGCGGAGCGGATCGCCCGCCCCTTTCTGGATCTTCGCTGCCTTCTTAAGCAGCACCGCCGCCGGCGGGCTCTTCGTGATGAAGGAAAAGCTCTTGTCGGTATAGACCGTGATGACCACCGGAATCACCAGGCCCATCTTGTCCTGCGTGGCCGAGTTGAAGGCCTTGCAGAAATCCATGATATTGACGCCGTGCTGGCCGAGCGCGGGGCCGATTGGTGGAGCGGGGCTGGCCTGGCCTGCCTTGATTTGCAGCTTAATAAAGCCGTCTACTTTCTTCGCCATAGGAAATGCCGTGCAATCGTTCCGATAATTTGGGAACTCCGGCTAACTGGTGAAAGAGGGTTGTGATTCGAGATGCACCGCCAGGTGAATTGAATTCATGCGGAGTACACCAAAAAGCGTGGGGGGTAAGGAACGATTTAGTGCTCGTGCTCAACCTGGAGGTAGTCCAGTTCGAGGGGTGTTTTGCGGCCGAAGATGGAAACCATCACGCGGACCTTCATCTTGTCCGGGTAGACTTCCTCCACGAAGCCGGTAAAGTTGTTGAACGGCCCATCAACCACCTTAACGGGGTCGCCGTGCTGGAAGGGGATCTCTGGTTGCTCGCCGGCTGCGGCCGTCTCGTCCATCTTGCCGAGGATACGGTTGACCTCGTCCGGGCGGAGCGCCGTGGGGCGGCCTCCTGCTCCGAGGAATCCGAGCGTGGATGGAGCCGAGGCGACCACTTCCTTGAGGTACGGATCGATGATGGCCTCGATAAGGATGTAGCCGGGGAAAAAGGTTTTCTCGCGCGTCTTCTTCTTCCCGCCGCGCATTTCAAAGACCGTCTCTGTCGGGATCAGCACCTGCGCGAGCTTCTCCTCCATCCCGAGGCGCTCTACCTCGCTCTCCAGGTACTCCTTCACCTTCTTCTCGTGGCCGGAGAAGGTACGCAGGACGTACCATTTGCGAACCGGTGTTGTGGAGATTGCCATTGGGGAGAGATTCAGCGAGAACCAGCGCCGGCCATATCAGCTGTAAACGAAGGCGAGCGCCTTGCTGATCATTTGGTCGGAGAAGAAAATGAGGAGTGCGATGGCCAGCGACACCGCCAGCGTCAGGGCCGTGTTGTTGATGAGCTCGTTGCGGGGCGGCCAGCTGACCTTCCGCATCTCCGTACGCACTTCGGTAACGTATCCCAAGGCCCATCCACCAGGAATTCTTTGCGGTGCGGATTCTTTTGCTTGTGTGGCCATTATGCTGGGGTGCTGGCGAAAAGGATGAGGCGTTATGCCCGATGGCACGGGCGGCAGGACTCGAACCTGCAGCCTGCGGTTTTGGAGACCGCTGCTCTGCCAATTGAGCTACGCCCGTGGGTCCCCGCAGACGGGGCAGCCCGTTTGCGGGGTTGGTAATGTTTAGTCAAGGATTTTGGAGACGACGCCCGCGCCGACGGTGCGGCCGCCCTCGCGGATGGCGAAGCGAAGGCCCTCCTCCATCGCTATCGGTACGATCAGCTTCGCCTTGAACTGCGTGTTGT
>JADFQN010000089.1 GCA_022561755.1 Bacteroidota bacterium | reverse complement strand
GCCGGATGGTCACCAATCGACTCTCGCCACCCACCCGCACCACATACACCCCAGCCGGGAGCCGGGACGTATCCAACGCGGCTTTCCCCGCAACGAGGCGGGCTCGGCGCACCGCCCGGCCCAGCACATCGTACAGCACCACGTCCCCGTCAATTTCGCTCGCTGTAACGGTTATCCGATCCGTAGCGGGGTTGGGGTAGACAACAAACCGCTTTGCCGCCGGCGCTGGCGGCGCTTCCGGCTCGTTGGCCACCACCACGGGCTCGGTGGTGCGGTAGACCCACTCGGGCTCGGGGCCGGCGCGGCCTACGGCAACATACAAGTGGTTGTCTGGCCCTATCAACATATCGTTCGTGTGGATACCACCCCCGTTCACCTCGGCCGGCAACTCTCCGACGATAGACCAGGACACACCTCCATCTTCACTCCAGTGAAGCGAAAGTTTGTCTCCCTCCAACGCTGTTCCATCCTCTACGGCTAGCAAGGAACCGGACGTTCCTGGGACGAACACGAATAATTCCGCATCCACCATGTCAGGCACATTCGCCCATGTCAGCCCGTCATCATCGGAGGTGTAGAGCTGGGGGCCGGACGCCTGGGCATCTACAACGGTCGCATAGAGGCGTCGTGTCCCCGAAGAAGGATCCTCGCCGATTACCACGCGCTGCGTCGAGAACCTGAAATCCTCAAACAGCGAGCTCGGACTCCACGTCTGCCCGCCGTCGTCGGAGACTACGATGCCGTTGAAGACGCCCGCCACGAGACGGCCTGTCGCCGGGCCGTCCGGAATTTCGACAGCCGAATGCAGGGTAGACCGCCGGTTCGTGGAAACGGTGAACGCGCTCTCGGTGAACGTGGCGCCCCGATCCGTTGAGTAGGCAATGCCGGTGCCGCCTGTCTCTTCACCCACCAGTATTAGCCCATTGTTCGGACCGTCTGTAGCGGTGTCGAAAAGTGGTCCACCTTCCAGATGAGAGACCACCCATTCCTTCCCTCCATCTAGCGAGCGGTGTACGGCGATCCCGTTACTGATAATGAGCGTGTCGGACGTGAGAGCAAGAAAGGCGTCGCCGCCACGGTTGCCAGGACCATCCCAGGTCTGGAGGATCGGATCTAGATACCAAAAGTCAAATCCCGAACTTGAAGCCCATAATGCTCCTAGGGAATCGAAGTCGAGATCGGCGGCGCAAATCGGCACGTCGCCAACCTGCTCAAACACCAGATCCTGGGCGAAGGCCACGAGCGACAAAGCCGGGCTCCCCACGAAGAGGAGCCCAGCTACCGTGAGTACGACCAGCTTTGCTGACATGGCGTTGGATTGAAGAAGATCCTTCGTCCCGCCCTGCTGGCGGGACGAAGGATGATCCCGCAAAGCGGATTCATTTCAGAAGCGTGATTCGCTGCGTGTACGTCTGAACCACGCCACCCGTTTCCGGTCTGACGACGGCGGCTTTGAGCAGATACATCCCGGATGCAAGTTGGCTTCCGTCGAACGAAGCCGTGTACAGCCGTCACCCGTTCTTTGCAGCCTGTTGAAAAAAAGTCATCCTGCCTGCGTCGGCGCCTCGGCTGCGGAGCACTTCTTAAACAGACTCCTAGCGCCGCTGAAAACGCTCCGCAAGAGTTCGTTCGGGCTCACCAAGGAGCCTGCGGCCTTCGAAGCGAACAGCGCGCCCAAGCACGACGGTTGCGCCCGGCTCCACCACGAACTCGGCGCCGGCGCCTCCAAGAACACCCCGGCCGACTACGATCTCCGCTTCCGGTCCAACAATCAGCCGAGCGCCATCTTCCATCCGGAGCCCGTTTTCAAACGTTATCCGCAGTGCTCCGAGCGAAGCGTGGCGGCCGGCCAGGCTGTCCGACAGCACATCGTCCGCGCCGATATACAAGGTGGCGCCCCGCTCAACGAGCACCTCATCCCGAAACACGAGGCCGGCGGATTCGGGCCCCATCCACGAGTCCTCCCGGAAAACAGGCCACGGGTTGCCCTCGGCGAGAAACTGAGGCCGTTGCCGCGCATCGGCTACAAAGTCGAAGAGCATGGTGGAGTCCGGATCGTTGGGCACGTACCGGATTCTGTCGATAGCGAACCACTGCGGCTGTGCTCCTTCTTCGATGAGATCCGAACGCCGGTATCCGCTTGAGTTGGGGCGCGTCCACGGCGTTAGCTGCGCCTTCCACCGAGGGCCGAACAGGTCCCCATCGTAGGTGTGCGGGCCCGGGCAACTGGGATGCGAACCGCTGCATCTGCTCAGCCGGTCATACGCTCCATCCGCAGGAATGAGGCCGTACCGATACCTACTGTACCGTCCTCTGGGATCGCCTAGGCTCACCGAGACATGAAGACCGGCGGTGGCCAGTCCTCGATAGACATAGTCGTAGTCGGGGTGCAGGCTTGGCACCGAACGTTCTCGATCAAAAAAGCTGATTCGATGGCGATTGGCGAGGGTAAGGGTGTCGCCGGCCGCACCCGGCCCAAGCGGTATGAGCACCGCCTCCCCCGAGGTGTATAAATCGTGCAGCAAAACGCCTTCGCGGTCACCGGAAGAAGAATCCAGAACCTGCGAGACGATCCAGCCCATCCGCCTTCGGTCGTGTACCGAGAGTGTAGTGGCCGAACCGTCGTTCGTCGCCGGCCCACCGCACATGCGCGCGTATCCGCACAGGGGCTTGGCTCCGGGCACGTTCCCCTCGAACCGGATCATAGGATAGTGCCCGGGCATGTCCATCAGCCGGTGTCCGTATTCGTGCACGAGCAAACCGCGACCCGCGTTATTCGTGAAGTTTTGCGAACCCGAATGCGCCCAGTCCACACAAACGCTGTCGCCGCGCTCCGGGCTCCAGTATCGAAGCGAATCCGGGCGGTGGTCGTTATCCCGATCCGGTACTCCTCCCGCGTTGTAGTAGCCGGAAAGAATCGCCCATCCTTGTCCGGAATAAAGGCTGTCGCGGCGGAAGATCATCATGATATGATCGACCACGCCATCCCGGTTGTGGTCGTAGCGGCCAAGGTCCAGCCCGCTGTCAACCAGATTATCCAGTAGTTCCTCCGTGAGGTATCCAAAGCCGCTTGGTCTCCGCACGCTCGTGCCCATGCTGTCGCGTCGGTTGTAGTAGTCTCGATTGGGGCGCTCGGTGACGTACACCTCGGGCCATACATCTCCGTACAAAACGTGAGGCCCTGACGGCCCAGCTATTGACTGCCAGTAGTAATAGGCCGACAAGGACGAATCCTGTAACGAGAGATATTCCGCGTTTACCCGCTCGGGGTCTCGCTCCAGAAGTGTTGGCGCCCAGTCCGGGAGGAAGGATCGCGGGATGGCTTCACCCGAACCAAACAGATCGATGTGCGGCCACTGTTTCAGATGGCACCACCATTGCCCGCAGTCTCCCCAGTTGTCGTCCTGGAAGCGAACGAGAACGATGAGCATGGCCACGGTATCCTGGTAGGCGATGCCGTTGTATCGGGGCGCAGTTTGCCTGGGTGTAGGCGGACGAGCCGGCCGCGACACCCGTCGGTTCAAGGAATCGGGCGCAAGCTGAGAACGAATGCGCCTTTGTGGCTGCTGGGTCTGCTCCGGTATTTTTTGCGCCGTGCACAGGGTGACGGTCATCAACAGAAGAACCGGCAGCAAACGGGTTGAGGAGACAGGCTTCATGTTGGGAGTGGCCTTTTTGCAGCAGAAGAGCCAATCTAGGGCCTGTTCATAGGCCCTAAGGCTGTTGAATTACGTGCTCTGTCGCCGAGACGAGCGCATCTCGGTTGAGATCAAGGCGCGAGATCGCAGTCGAATCGGTGATTCGGCGAGCATCTCGCAACGAAGAGATCGGCCGAGAGGCGCCGTCGCAGGTAGGATGACGTATTTCAACAGCCTCCTAGGAGGTAGTACTCAACGCTTTACGTACGGCATCCATCGGCATCTCACGGCCCGTCCAGAGTTTGAACGAGGCCGCTGCCTGCGCGATCAGCATGGCCATCCCGCCAATGGTCACCGCACCTTGGCCTGCGGCATCGCGGAGGAGCCGCGTCTGCTCGTCATTTCGGGCCGGCGCATACACCAGATCGTACACAACCTGACCATCGTGGAAATCAGACGAGGCAGGCCAGGGCGAAGCCGCACCGGCCGGTTCCATCCCAACAGGTGTAGCGTTGACGATGAGCCGGCTATTTCGAACGGCGCGCTCGGCTTCATGAAACAAAGTAGAGCGTAGCACACCCAGGCCGTCCACCGGCGCCAGATCAGCAATGAGTTGGTCGGCCTGTTCTATCCGCCGGCCCACGATGGCCAGGCGGCTCGGCCCCATCGTTGTCAGCAACGCATAGCAGACCGCACGTGCGGCTCCGCCGGCCCCAAAGATGACGGCGGAACCACCGCGAAGGCCTTCCATGTGCGAGTCGAGCGGTGTTAGAAACCCTGCTACATCCGTGTTGTCGCCGAGGAGTCGGCCGTCCTCCCTCACCACAATCGTATTCACCGCTCCAATAGCCTTCGCGTGCAGCGTGAGATCATCCACCAGCGCTGCTGCCGCCTCCTTATGTGGGATCGTAACGCTCGCGCCAAGCACACCTTCCGAGCGCAGACTGCTCACAGCTTCGGACAAATCATCCGGCGAGATCTTCATCGCCCGGTACGCTGCATCCATACCGAGCGCGCTGAAGGCTGCGTTATGGATGGCCGGGGAAAGTGAGTGGGCTACGGGATCCCCGAATAGGAAGGCAACGTGCGATGGTTCCTTTGCCCCCTCTCTCGTCCCCATACTCAATACTGCTTCCCGCCTCCCTGATGGCCACCGGAGCGGGCAACACCCCACACCTCGCCGTAGGCGCTGCGGAACTCTTCGGAGCGAATCGGTTCCAGTTCGCAGGCGCGATCCAGTGCGCGTTCAGCCGATTCCCGCTGACCAACAGACGCGAGCACCTGTGCACGGCGAAGGTGGACTTCGCTGGCCGCGGGCTTGAGGCGGAGCACCTGGCCATAGGCTTCCAGCGCCTCGCCAACGAGTCCGGACTCCAGCCTCGTTTCGGCCAGATCGAGCCACGCTTCAGCGTTCCCCGCGTCCAGATGAACGACATGGGCGTAAGAACGCAGCGCTTCGGCAAGGCGTCCGGCGTTGTACTCCGCATCGGCGCGGGCATGCCAGTACTCGCCGATTTCCGGCTGAAGCGCGATGGCCTTGGCAAAGGCTCCCAGCGCATCGCCGTTGCGGCCCGTGGCGTCGTAGCAACAGCCGAGGCTGTACCAGGCCTCCGCATACTCCGGGTCGTCCTGCACAGCGCGGAGCAGGTACGAAACGGCCGTCGGGTAGTCCTCCAACTCCTCGTACGCAATACCAAGGTTGTAGAAGGTGGCCGCGTCGCCGGGCTCGAAATCGAGCACCTGCAGGTAGCTATCAATGGCCTCGTGTGTGCGGCCGAGGTTCGCGAGCGCATTGCCCCGGTTGTACCAGGCGGAAGCAAAGTCGTCGCAGATGGCCGTGGCGAAGTCGTACGAGCTGACAGCCTCTTCAAATTTCCCGAGGCGGTTCAGCACAATGCCCTTGTTGTACCACGCGTTCTGCGCGTACGGGTCTACGTCTATCTGCCGGTCGTAAGACCTCACGGAGTCCTCAAGCCGCTCCAACTGATCGTAGGTGTAGCCGAGTTCGTACCAGACCTCAGGATGCTCGGGGTCTAGCTCCGCGCACTGATGGAGCGCGTCGAGCGCGTCGTCGTGGCGCGCCAGTTTTTCCAGTGAAATGCCCTTGTTGAAGAGCGCATCGGCGTGGCCGGGCGAGAAACTGAGCGCAATGTCGTACGCCTCCAGCGCATCTTCCGCGCGGCCAAGCGTATCGAGCGTGATGCCCCGATTGACAATCGTCTCAGAGTCGGCCGGGTTGAGGCTAAGAGCGCGGTCGTATGCCACCAGCGCCTCGTCGTGCCGGTCCAGATGATTCAGGAGGATACCCCGCCGCAGCCATGGATCCGACGAATAGGGCTGCGCGGCCAGCGACCGGTCTACCACATGGAGGGCATCCACCAGCCTGTCCGACTCGAAATAGTACGTCGCAATGTGTTCCAACGCCTCCGAATCGAAGTAGGCGTCGGCATCCATGCGGAGGCTGCGCTCGTAGGCGTCTACGAGATCGCGCAACTCGTCTTCACTCGCAGGGTCTTCGAATTCGTCGAACTCGAAATCGAACATGCTCTGATGCGCGGATAGGTGTGAGAGTGTTCTGGTGGCGCTGAAACAGCGGCCATCGAGCCACTCGTCTGGATGTATTATACCAGGGCCGGAAATACGATGCAACATAGATTTGTTGCTCTCGTTCGCGGCGCTCCGAAATGGTGGCGAAAACGCTGATACGAGCCGGCCGCCGGATGTTCCTTTGAACGGCAGCCGAAACGGCGTATTGCGTGTTGATTCAATCGAAGCCGCCCCATTTCGTTCTCCGCGCACATCCTCGAAGCACGTCTTTTTATCCAAATCGTAACGAGCAGTACGCTTTGCTCATCACGTTCGAAGGCATTGACGGCAGCGGCAAGAGCACGCAGGCTCGGATGCTGGAAGAGCATCTGCGCAGCGAAGGCCGGAGCGTGCGCCTTGTTCGCGAGCCCGGAGGCCCGCCGCTGGCCGAGTGCATCCGGTCGCTGCTTCTCTCGCACGACGTAGAAATCTCTCCGTTTGCCGAACTGCTCCTCTTCTCGGCAGCGCGCGCGCAACTCGTTCGGGAGACCATTCGACCTGCCCTGAATGCGGGCTCGGTGGTCATCTGCGATCGCTTCTACGATTCCACGACGGCCTATCAGGGCGCCGGGCGCGGCCTGGCCGACCCGGCGTGGCTCGACGAATTCCATAAGCATGTGACGGATGGGCTGACGCCGGATCGGACGTACCTCATCGATGTCTCGGTGGCGGTCGCCTCCGGGCGGCGCTCAGGAAGGGACGAGGACGAAGCCGACCGGATGGAGTCGGGTGGGGAAAATTTCTTCGAGCGAGTCCGAGCCGCCTACCTCCACCTCGCAGAGCGCGAGCCGGCGCGTGTTCTCGTGCTGGATGGAACGCTGCCGGTGGACGTTTTGCACACTATGATCGTGGAAGACTTTGTGCGCCTTCCGAATACGAAGTAGAGGGAAACGGAGCATGAGCAACTCACCTTGACCCGGCAACCTCAACCGCCTTCCACCGTTTACCCTTCACCCTTCACCCCTCATCGTTCACCGTTCAGCCTTCCCCGATGCCCGTCCCGCAAACCCAGCTCGACGAAGTCCACGAGCTCTTTGCCGACTTCCTCAAGGCGCGCGGGCAGCGGCAGACCTCAGAACGTGTTGCCGTGCTAGACGCGCTGTACGTTTCAGGCGAGCACCTCGACGCGGATGCGCTCTTCGCCCGCCTCAAAGAAGACGGCGTAAGCGTGAGCCGGGCGACGGTGTACAACACCCTGGAGTTGCTCATCGAGTGCGACCTCGTCGTAAAGCATCAGTTCGGGAAGACGCAGGCGCGCTACGAGCGCTCGTTCGCGTACTGGCAGCACGACCACCTGCTGTGCATCGACTGTGGGGAAATCTTTGAATTCTGCGACCCGCGCCTGCAGAGCATTCAGGATACCGTAGCCGAGATCTACGGCTTCGAAATCGCGCAGCACTCCCTGACTATGTACGGCCACTGCCGCCGGGAAGACTGCGAGCGGAAGGAGGGAATGGAAGCAAGAGGGAATAGGGGGAAAGAAGGACTGAGATTGGAGTTCTGAAGGCGAGAAGACAGAGGGCAGAGAACGGAGAAAGGGGTCAGGTGTCAGGAGTGAGTGGACGATCTTCCCATATCCTAAATCCCAAATTCCGATATCCCAAATCCCAAATCCGAAGTCCGAAATCCGAAATCCGAAATCTCGAATCCCAAATCCGAAATCCCAAATCCGAAATCCGAAATCCCAAATCCGAAATCTGAAATCTCTTTCCGCAGATGCCCATACCGATTTATCAGGTCGATGCTTTTACGGACGCCCCCTTCACGGGGAACCCCGCGGCCGTTTGTCTTCTCGACGGGCCGGCTGAAGCCACGTGGATGCGGAGCGTGGCGGCCGAGATGAACCTCGCCGAAACCGCGTTCCTTTACTCGAACGAGGATGGCTACAACCTTCGTTGGTTTACGCCGGAGGTAGAGGTTGATCTCTGCGGCCACGCTACGCTGGCGTCGGCTCATATTCTCTACGAAACGGGCTCACTTGCGGGGGAGAATGAGGTTCGCTTCCACACGGCGGGCGGCCTCCTCACAGTGCGGCGCAACGACGATGGCACACTCACCATGGATTTCCCGGCCACGCCTCCCGAAGAAACCGAACCACCCCGTGGGCTTGGTGACGTGTTGGGGATCGAGCCCGTGTGGACAGGCCGCAGCCGCTTCGATGTATTTGTAGAGGTCCCAGATGAAGCATCCATCCGCAGCCTCAATCCGGACCCTGCTGCCGTAGCGGCGCTGGGAGCGAGGGGCGTGATCGTCACGGCTCGCGCGGACCCCGGATCGGGTCCGGGGCAGACTGGGAAACCGTACGATTTTGTATCCCGCTTCTTCGCGCCCGGCTCGGGCGTGCCGGAGGATCCCGTAACCGGCTCGGCGCACTGCGCCCTTGCCCCGTACTGGGCCGGAAAGCTTGGCAGGGATACCCTTACAGGCTATCAGGCTTCAAGGCGTGGCGGTTTCGTAGGTGTGCGCGTGCGCGGTGACCGGGTTGAATTGACCGGCCGGGCCATTACCGTGTTTCATGGAGAACTGCACGCATAAGTCCGACAAACTCCTAGCCACACACGTTGACCCGAATGCCGCGCACCTTAATCATGTCGCCTGCTCGCGTCCGCCGAACGGTAACGCGGCTCGCCTACGAAGTCATCGAACGGAACTGCGGCGGAGCCAATCTGATGGTCTTCGGCATCCCGGAGCGTGGCCTGGCCATGGCCGCGATGATTGCCGAGGCCCTTGGCAAGATTGACGGTCAATCCATCACCGTGCACAAAATCGACATCACGCCCTTCCGCGATGACATCTCCGCGAACGGAGGCGCACCTGACGCAGGTCGCTTTGATGTGGCAGACCGCGACGTTCTCCTTGTAGATGATGTGCTCTTCACCGGCCGCACAGCGAGGGCAGCGCTGGATGCCGTCCTCCACCACGGACGGCCGCGGAGCATCCAACTCGCCGTGCTCATCGACCGGGGCCACCGGGAGTATCCCATCCAACCCGACTTCGTGGGCCGCGTCATCCCTACGAAATACGGAGAGCGCGTTGAGGTCGAAACCGACGGCGAACCAGCGGTCTATCTAACGGAATAGCTGGAGCCGAGGATGCTTCAACCGCCGCCATCATCTCCTTCTCCACCTCCATCATCTCCGTCGTCGTTGGCTGGATCGCCACCGTCGTCATCAACAGGAGGAATTTCGGGTGGGTCAGCAGGCGGTAGCGGCTCGATAGGAGGTAGCTCGGGCGGAATCCGGGGTGGAATCTCTATGGAATCAGGTTCAACGGGGGCTTCCTCAGGTGTTGCCGTCGTATCTGTCGGTTCGGGAGCAGGCGTCGGCGTCTGTGCACTGTCGACCTGCGGCACGGGCTCCGGCTCTACAACTTCCGGCGGCTTGGGCGGGTTGGTCGTGTGAATGCGCACCTCGGAACCTTCTCTCAAACGGTTGCCCACACCGGGCTCCTGCCAGCGCACGGTGTCGCCGCGAGCATCCGGCGAATCCGCCCAGAGCCCCGATTCTATGATCACGCGGCGAGCCTCTGCGGGCGGGAGGCCCGTAATATCCGGCACGCGCTTCATCTCACGGCCCAGACCGGGGCTTAGCCAAAGCGTAACCCGCGTGCCCTTCGGCACGGCGTGGCCACCCTGCGGTGTCTGCCGCGTCACTGTACCCTCATAGGGGTTATGGAGCGTATCGGTCAGCACGTCGCCCACGGTGAGTTCCGCGTGCAGAATGTCGTTTCTCGCCACACCCTCCGAGCGCGTCGTTACGTCCGGCACCGTCACCATTTCCTTCGGGCTCGCGTTGACGTAATAGTAAATGCGCCGCCCAGGCTTCACCGTGGTATTCGGCAGTGGGTTCTGGTCCACAACAATGTCGGCCGGAATGTTTGGGTTGAAGGGCAGTTCGCGCAGCTCTGCCCGAAGGCCAATTCGCCTCAGCATGGCCTCCGCCTCCTCCATCGGCATCTGGCGGATTTCGGGAACCGTCACCACCGCATCGTGGCGCGTCCACAGCGGCATGACGGCGTAATTGAGCAGCAGCAGGCACAGACAAAATGCGGCCGCCGCACTGGCCAGCCCAAGCCAGAACCTCCCACTCTTAAGAACGGGGCCTATCCAGCGGATTCTCTCGCCAGTCGTCATAGGAGGCTGTTGAATTACATGCTCCCCGCAATCCCGCAAGTCCGCGGGACGGGGCGGGCTGTCGCCGAGACGAGCGCATCTCGGTTGAGATCAAGGCGCCCCGCAGTACTGCGGGGCAAAGAAAAGATCGGCCGAGAGTCCCGCCGCATGGCGGGAAGGCAGGATGATGTATTTCAACAGACTCATAGAGGTGTTACGCAGTTGCCTTGCTGATGACCGCGGCGCCAGGCGCACGGTCTGAACGCGCGCGAAGATACGTTGTTATTGCAGCGGTCTTCGGGCGGTAGGCGTACGCTCTGTGATCTTCCGCAAACCTTGCCGGCCTTCCAGCCAAGCAGGAACAGGTCCATACCAAACGGATCGAAGGGCCCGCGAAAGGGCAGCCGGGAGCCCGCTCAGGGTCTCCTCCCGATGTATTAGTGAGGGCCCAGCCAGGCGAGCGCGAAGGATTGCAGAACCCATTCAATTTGCTTGCCCGTTGTCTCCAGCCAGCCGTATCATCGCGCGCTCGTTCAGGGAGATCGGCGTTGGCCGAAATCGGAGCGAGACAAGGCTGCGTCGGACCCGATTGGCCGGTGCATTTTTAGCGTCAGAAGAGACCGTGAAGTCCTTGACCACGGGTCGTCAGAATCCGTATGTTATCAGGCCGCATCGGAAGCAAAGTCATCCTTCGGGTTGATGCTCTTTTGCTGCGAGTTCTTTGAGAGATTGGAAGTATAGCGAGCCCTCGTCGGCCGCTCCGTGCTCACGTGCGGAGTTCGGCAAGACGAGAGTAAGTCACCTAAATAAAGCTCAAACAGCATGGCGTCATCTCTTCGGAGAAGCGACGCCAACTCTTCTACCACGGAGAGTTTGATCCTGGCTCAGGACGAACGCTGGCGGCGGGCTTAACACATGCAAGTCGAACGAGAAGCTCCGGGCTTGCCCGGGGTGGAAAGTGGCGCACGGGTGAGTAACGCGTAGGCAATCTACCCTCAGCAGGGGAACAACCCCGCGAAAGCGGAGCTAATACCCCATAATGTCCCTTGGTCGCATGACCTCGGGATCAAAGTTCAGGCGGCTGAGGATGAGCCTGCGTTAGATTAGCTAGTTGGTGGGGTAACGGCCCACAAAGGCAACGATCTATAGCGGGTCTGAGAGGATGATCCGCCACACTGGCACTGAGACACGGGCCAGACTCCTACGGGAGGCAGCAGTGAGGAATATTGCGCAATGGACGAAAGTCTGACGCAGCCACGCCGCGTGCAGGAAGACACCCCTTCGGGGCGTAAACTGCTTTTATATGGGAAGAACACCCCGCACCGTTGCGGGGTCTGACGGTACCATACGAATAAGGACCGGCTAACTCCGTGCCAGCAGCCGCGGTAATACGGAGGGTCCAAGCGTTGTCCGGAATCACTGGGTGTAAAGGGTGCGCAGGCGGGCTTGTAAGTCAGAGGTGAAATCCCCCGGCCTAACCGGGGAACTGCCTTTGATACTGCAAGTCTTGAGTCTTGGAGAGGTTGCCAGAATTCGTGGTGTAGCGGTGAAATGCGTAGATATCACGAGGAATACCCGAGGCGTAGGCGGGCAACTGGACAAGTACTGACGCTGAGGCACGAAAGCGTGGGGAGCAAACAGGATTAGATACCCTGGTAGTCCACGCCGTAAACGATGGATGCTCGATGCTGGTCCGTTTCAGGGGCAGTGTCCAAGCTAACGCGTTAAGCATCCCACCTGGGGAGTACGATCGCAAGGTTGAAACTCAAAGGAATTGACGGGGGCCCGCACAAGCGGTGGAGCATGTGGCTTAATTCGATGCAACGCGAAGAACCTTACCCAGGCTCGAACACTACCGGACAGCCCCCGAAAAGGGGTCTCCTTCGGGCTGGTAGTGAGGTGCTGCATGGCTGTCGTCAGTTCGTGTCGTGAGATGTTGGGTTAAGTCCCGCAACGAACGCAACCCCTATCGTTAGTTACCAGCGGGTAATGCCGGGGACTCTAGCGAGACTGCCTGCGCAAGCAGTGAGGAAGGTGGGGACGACGTCAAGTCATCATGGCCCTTACGCCTGGGGCTGCACACGTGCTACAATGGCCGGTACAATGGGCTGCCACCCCGCGAGGGGGAGCGAATCCACAAAGCCGGTCTCAGTTCGGATCGGAGTCTGCAACCCGACTCCGTGAAGCTGGAATCGCTAGTAATCGCGTATCAGCTACGACGCGGTGAATACGTTCCCGGGCCTTGTACACACCGCCCGTCAAGCCATGGAAGTTGAGGGTACCCGAAGTCCGTGACCCAACCTTAGGGAGGGAGCGGCCGAAGGTAAACTCAGTGACTGGGGCTAAGTCGTAACAAGGTAGCCGTACCGGAAGGTGCGGCTGGATTACCTCCTACAGAGAGCCGGTGACTGCTTAAGTCATGCCCGGCCGATGGGGCTCGCTATACTTCCCTCTCCAATCTCACCAATTGGATCTGCGTTTCGGCGCAATCCAGTCGTAGTTCTTTTAAGAAATTGCTGGTTCGTTCTTCCTCTGGAGCGACCGCCCAGCG
>JADFQN010000088.1 GCA_022561755.1 Bacteroidota bacterium | reverse complement strand
CCGCCGAGGAAGGTCGAGTAGAGCAGGCTCGAACCGTCGGCGCTCAGGCGGGCGACGAACGCATCATAGTCGCCATTGTACGTCTCGTCGTAGGCCCCGGGCGTCGTGGGGAAATCCGAACTGCGGGTGTACCCGGCGACAGTCGCCGAGCCATCTGTACCCACGGCAACGGCTAGGGCATAGTCATTTTCCGCCCCGCCGAGGAAGGTCGAGTAGAGGAGGCTCGCACCGTCAGCGTTCAATCGGGCAATGAATGCGTCGGCGAAGCCATTGTACGTCTCGTCGTAGGCCCCAGGCGTCGTGGGGAAATCCGAACTCCAGGTTTCCCCGGTGATAGTCGCCGAGCCGTCCGGGCCCAAGGCAACGGCGAGGGCAAATTCTTCATTCGTCCCGCCGAGGAAGGTCGAGTAGAGCAGGCTCGAACCGTCGGCGCTCAGGCGGGCGACGAACGCATCATAGTCGCCATTGTATGTCTCGTCGTAGGCCCCAGGCGTCGTAGGGAAATTTGAACTATGGGTTTCCCCGGTGATAGTCGCCGAGCCGTCCGGGCCCAAGGCAACGGCGTCGGCAACGTCACCACTCGTCCCTCCGAGGAAGGTCGAGTAGAGCAGGCTCGAACCGTCGGCGCTAAGACGGGCGACGAACGCATCTCTATCACCATTGTGTGTCTCGTCGTAGGCCCCACTCGTCGTAGGGAAATTTGAACTATAGGTGTACCCGGTGATGGTCGCCGAGCCGTCCGGGCCCAAGGCA
The DNA here is from genome assembly GCA_022561755.1 of Bacteroidota bacterium. Taxonomy (GTDB): domain Bacteria; phylum Bacteroidota; class Rhodothermia; order Rhodothermales; family Rubricoccaceae; genus JAHEJB01. The sequence continues at coordinate 12,193 of JADFQN010000088.1, read as the reverse complement.
ACGGCGTCGGCAACGTCACTATTCGTCCCGCCGAGGAAGGTCGAGTAGAGCAGGCTCGAACCATCGGCGCTCAGGCGGGCGACGAACACATCGAGGCCGCCATTGTACGTCTCGTCGTACGCCCCGGGCGTCGTGGGGAAATCTGAACTCCAGGTTTCCCCGGCGACGGTGGCCGAGCCGTCCGGGCCCACGGCAACGGCGTAGGCAACGTCATTATTCGTCCCGCCGAGAAACGTGGCAAAGTCGAGCCCACCACCGCCCGAGCGCACAGGTACGGACCGGTCTTCACGCAACTCGTTTGCAGGACGGCCGAGGTCCACACCAATCCCGCCCGTGCGAACGGAGCCCGCAAACCAACGTGTCGCCTCGCCACTCCGAACCTCTCCCCGCACCATGCCTATCTGCCGGTTTCCGAGGTTCGTTGTCACCATTGCGGCGTCGTTCGTCTCAAACAGCGCACCGCGGCCCACAGCCGTGAGCTGCACGGGTGCGAGCCGTGTCGCATCGTCGGTCGCAAACGTCAGCGTGAGTGTGCCCGGCTGAGTTCCTAACCGGAGGTCCACGCCCTCATAAATGCCCTCTAGCGTCACCTCCTCGTATACCGGGACGTTGGAGGCGTGCCGCGCCGGGTCGTTGCCGATGAAGTAGTTGAGCCGCGTAGAGAGTGCTCGTCCCGGCATCGCTCGAAGGGCTCCGCGCTGCGCTCTGCCGTCAAACCTCAACTCCACGACGTGTCCACGCACCTCCCTCTCTAAGTCGCCCCGCGCGAACATTGGCCCGTTTTCTCTCTCATGCGGCTTCTCCTCTACTTCGTAGAAATCGTAAACGAGCGCCTCGCTTGTCACCCACACGTTCTGGCCTGGAAGGCGTGCGAGGAAGAGCACTTCCTCGGGCCATTGCCCTCGATTCTCGATAAAGCCGTTCGTCTGGGCTTGCACGGGCAGCGCAAATCCAAGCGTGAGTATCAATAGCCACCATTTCATAATGTTTGGACTGTATAGCATAGCCGTGCCGGGGTCTGGGGAAATCCCTCAACCAGAGAGTATATGCGTCAGCCGGTAGACCGGCAAACAGAAACCAACCTCAAACCCCTATTGCGGTCATCAGGAGAAGTAAGCGCAGCGGCGATGAACCTCGACCGCAGGTATTTCCAGCCTAGGTTCATGAGCTGGTTGTACTTGAAGCGCGCGAGCGCCGGCGGATTCGCTTGTGAGCAGCCACCTTTCGGGCTAGTATGAAACGTACGAGTTAAACAACTCAGCCGACCATGACCGTAACACTGACCGAAGCACAGAAGCGCCTGCGCGAGCTTCTCGCCAAGGCAAAAGCAGGTGAGGAGGTTTTCATCACCGGTGACGGTGGTACCACGAAGTACCGTGTTACGGTCGAACCGTCATCGACTGTAACAAGGCGTACACCCGGGCTAGGAAAAGGCACCATCAAGATGGCGAGCGACTTTGATGCTGAACTACCCGATTCATTCTGGTTGGGTGAGCAATAGGTAAAGGTTCCCAACCTGGCGATGAGGGATTTCTGGAGTGCGGCCGGATGGCGCTTCGATTCTCCCTCACCCCGTCCCTCTCCCGCTGGGAGAGGGGGCGCCTTAGGTGGCGTTTTGGGCCATGTCAGGCGGCTCACCAAACAGCAATACATGCGTATATCGAGCACCCACTCAAATCGGCTCGAAACCAGGCGAGGAGATTCCCCCCTCCCGGACACTTCGGCTACGCTCAGCGCAGGCGGGAGGGGTTGGGGGAGGGCGACCGGGATGGCTGCCAAGCCCGGCAACCCCCTTTCGCTTCGCGTGAGTCCTTCTTATCCCTACGCTCTGGTGACATGCTCAGAAGCTGGATTGTGGAAAACCCTCCGACCTCGCTCCGCTCGGCCACCTCCCTTGGGAAGGGAGGGGTTTCTCACGCCCACCCCAAACTGGTACAGCAGCGCCACGCCCAGCCCGATCACGAGGATGTTGACGATGGCGATGGGCAGCAGGTACCTCCAGCCGAGGTTCATGAGCTGGTTGTACTTGAAGCGCGGGAGCGTCCAGCGGATCCAGATGAGGCAGGGCCTCCGGAACAAACGCCCATAATAATCATTATGATCATTCTGAACCCAACCCGGTAGCCATGACTACGTTTGCTGCACGAGAAGCAAAACGCCACTTTGGGCGCTTGATCGATACATCCCAGCGCGAACCCGTAACCATTGAGAAGCACGGCAGGCCTGTTGCCGTTGTCGTCTCCAAGCACGAGTACGACAAGATGCAAGAGCAACTTGCCGAAGCACGTGCGTGGAAGGAAACCGAGTACCTGCTCTCCACGGAGGCGAACCGGGAGGCCTTAATGGAGTCCATCGCCCAGCACGAGCGCGGCGAAGTGGTTGAGAAGACGATGGACGAACTGAGGGCTTATGAGGATTAGCTTCACGAAGAACGCCTGGGACCATTACCTCTACTGGCAGAAAACCGACAAACGCGTTCTCAAGAAGATCAACAGCCTCATCAAGAGCATCCAGCGTAATCCGCCGGAGGGAGAAGGAAAGCCAGAGGAGCTTCGGGGCAACCTTCGTGGTCACTGGTCACGCCGCATCACGCAAGAACATCGACTGGTCTACGTCATCTTCACTGATTATGTAGAGATTCGGTCGTGCCGTTTCCACTACGGGAAATAGAGATTCGGCTGAAACGCTGCACGCAACGTCTCTACTAAGCTTCGTCGCCGATCGAAGAGAACATCACCAGATCACACTCTCCACAGCGCCATGCTGGAACAACGGCCTGATTGCCCGTGGGCGTGCGACTGATCTTGCTCAGATCGATCTGCTCCAGTTCCTTCTTCGAGAGGAGGCTCGCATCACCCTTTTCCGACCAATAGAGTGACGCCCCTATTCCCCTCACATAGAGGAATCCTCCGACAAGCTCCGCGTCACAGGCAGGACATTTCATCTTTCAACCTCCGTTGCGGCTCACGCCCACCCAAACTGGTACAGCAGCGCCACGCCCAGCCCGATCACGAGGATGTTGACGATGGCGATGGGCAGCAGGTACTTCCAGCCGAGGTTCATGAGCTGGTTGTACTTGAAGCGCGGGATCGTCCACCGGATCCAGATGAAGCAGAACGCGCAGAAGCTGACCTTGGCGAGGAAGCCCAGCACTTGCAGGAAGGTGAATAACCCGCCGAGGCCGTTTTCGAGGAACCAGCCGCTGTAGAGGGCCTCCCAAGGGAGCAGATAACCGCCGAAGAACAGCGTGGAAATGACCATCCCCGCCACCCATAGGTTGACGTACTCCGCGAGGAAGAACATCCCGAACTTCATGCCCCTGTACTCGGTGTGGTAGCCGCCGACGAGTTCCTGCTCGGCCTCGGGGAGGTCGAACGGCGCGCGGTTTGTCTCGGCGAGCGCGCACACAGAGAAGACGATGAAGCCGACCGGGTTGCGGAACCAGTTCCACGCGAAGATGCCGAACACCTCGTGGTTCTGGTTCTCGACGATGGTGAACAAGTTCAGGCTCTGGGCTATGACGACCACCGAGATCGCCGCCGCGCCCATCGCAAGCTCGTACGAGATCATCTGCGCCGCCGAACGGAGGCCGCCCAGCAGCGAGTACTTCGAGTTGCTCGACCAGCCTGCCAGTGTGACACCGTAGACCGAGATGGACGTCATGGCTAGAATCACAAGAAGCCCCACGCCAATATCGGCGACGGCAAGCGCTTCACCGCTGGGCGTGCGCGCCCACGGAAGGAGCGCGCCCGTGCTCATGGCAATCACCACCATGAGGGTCGGCGCCAGCGAGTGGATAAACTTCGTGGCGTGCGTCGGAACAATGTCCTCCTTGAAAATCAGCTTGAACACGTCGGCGAACGGCTGCAGGATGCCCACCGGGCCAACGCGGTCGGGGCCGTTGCGCTCCTGGATGAACGCGGAGACCTTGCGCTCGGCGTACACGAGCAGCGACGCCGTGATCAGGAAGCCGTTCAGCAGGCCGAAGATGACCAGCGGCAGGTCGATGAATTCCCAGAATGCCATTGTTCGGGTGTGAGAGGATGAGCGTTTGGGGGTATGGGGGTGTGGGCGTACTGGGGTTTGGGAGGGTCGGCGGCTGGGGACAGGCTACTCACCCATACTCCCTACGCCCATACGCCCTTTCTCCCATACTCAAACAGGTTCTCCTATGTCTTGAAGGGCAACACCAAGCAGGTCCATCGCTTTGTGGGTAGCGCCGCTGAAGGCCGGGTTGGCCTCCGCAACTTCGGCCATGATTGCCGCCGGACTCTTGTAACTCATCGGCGCGCCGAGGCGTTCGGCGATGGCCGGGAGAACCTCCCAGCCCGGTTGGCAGTCGATCTGATGATCCTCGTTGTACCAGCGGTCGAACGGTGTGCCGTGGCGGTCGGTGCGGCTCTGGCCGACACCTGCCTCCATCATCAGCGAGCGGTTCATCGAACGAATCATCTTTGCCGGGCGGAGGCGTTGCGCGCGGCCCGTCTCGTTGACATACGTGCCGATGGTCTCGACGCACATCGCGGCCGGAAGCGCCACGTCAGCATGTGCCAGCGTTTCGTTTGTCGTGTGGTAGTGATGGAGGATCACCTTGATGCCCAAGAGATCATCGGCCGAGAGCACGCCTGCCGCAATCGGATCCTCTTCGAGGACGTACAGCACATCGATTTCGCCTCCCGCGAGCTTCGCTTTGAGAAGCACCGGATCGAGTGGATTCATACCGAGGCGCTCGCAGCCTTGCGTGTTCGGTGCAGGGTCATCCGAGATCAGCCAGTTGTCGCCACTTCCCACCTGAATGCGTGAGATGTACTGCGGAGCATCGGCGCCGACGGCCTCGGCGAGCTTCATGAGGAGGTAATTGTCCTCGACCGTAGCGTACGCCGATCCAAGGAACACCACCTTGCCGTTCGCAGCTTTGAGGATGTTCGCCACTTCGTCGTAGGCGGCTTCCCAGTCGGAGGCATTTCCGGCGAGCGTCGGGCCCTGCGGGCGGTTTTCGTTGTAGCGCTCGTAGACGAGCCGCGCCGCGTCCGGCATCCAATACTCGTTCACGGAGAGGTTCTCGCGTGGAATGATGCGGAGAATGTGGTTGTCGCGCACCCAGTAGTCCACGTTGATGCCCTTTCCCCCAAAATCGGACACCGACGGCGTGCTCGACATCTCCCAAACGCGCGCTTTGAAGCGGAAGTAGTCCTCCGTGAGCGCGCCCACCGGGCAGATGTCGCACACGTTCATGGAGTAGGGATCGTCGAAGACTTGCCCCGGCGCCGTCATGGGGTAGTTCGTGTCGCCGCGCCCGATGATGGAAAGCTGGTGGCTCTTGGAGACCTCGGTCGTAAACCGCGTGCAGCGCGTGCAGTTGATGCACCGCTCGGCATCGAGGACCACGTTGGGGCCTAGCTGGACGCGCTTCGGCTTGTGCACCTTCTCGAACTCGAACCGCGAACCTTCCGGGCCGTACTTGTACGCCTGAATCTGCAACGGACATTCCCCCGCCTGATCGCAAATTGGGCAATCGAGCGGGTGATTGATCAGCATGAGCTCGAGGTTATCCGCCTGCATGGCCGCAACCTCCTCTGAGTCATACTGTGTGTGGACCACCATCCCATCGCTCAATTCAAGCGAGCAACTCGTCTGGGGCTTGGGGAAGTAGTTGACGACCGGTTTTCCGTTTTCGTCCCTTACCAAATCGCCTGTGGCACGGTCGCGAGCAGGCAAACCGGCCTGCACGAGGCACTGGCGGCAGTTGGCCGGAACCGAAAGCGCCGGGTGGTAGCAGAAATGCGGGATTTCGATGCCACGATCTAGGCAGAACTGGAGAAGAAGGTCTCCGGGTTCAAACTCGAACGATTGGCCGTCTATGATGACGTTCATTGGGCGGGATGTTCAGCGCGAACAGAGATTCTCAGGCTTGACGGAGCGATATCCCCTATCGGGAAAATCCCATATCGAGATCACTTTCTATACGGGCGCCGGTGGCAATTAGGATGAGGGTGCGCTCGGGCTCGGTGATCGCCGCGATGGCCTCTCCGCTGTCGCCGCGATCTTCGGCGAGGTGCCTCAGTGTCTCCACATCGGTCTCTTCAATGGATAGCGTGCCCGCCACAAGCACCTGCGATCCCGAAATATCCTGCGGGAAGGTGAACGCATAGCCGTCGTCGTTGCGCGGAACGGTGACGCGGAAGGCCACGCCCGCCTCGTTCTGGAAGGTGAGCCAGCAGCCGGCATTCAGGCACACCTCGCTGACAGTGCCTGCCACACGAATCGGGGCGTCCACGAAGTCCTCGGCGTGCTCAATGACGTCGCCAGCAAAAAGTACGGCGCCGTCTCCTGGGTCTTCGCCGACCACGGCGCCCATCTCCGCAACCATCTCGTCGCCTTCCACGATGGGTTCGGGTTCGTCGACCGGTTCTCCCTGCGGTGCGCACGCTGCTAGAAGGAATATGGGGATTAGAAGTAGTCGCTTCATGGTTTTTATTGCGTAGTGCGTATTGCGTACTGGGCTATTCCAACACGCAATACGAACTCCGCTATATGGTGATTGATTCAGTTTCAGTACTCGCTCCATCCCCCATCTCGGATGAGACAAACGACTCGGCTTTGCACCGTGCCTCGAACTCGTCGCGGAAGCGGCGGATGCCCCAACGGACGGGCCACGCGGCGGCATCGGCGAGCGCGCACACGGTTCGGCCTTCCATCTGGTCGCAGATTTCGAGGAGCAGTTCGAGGTCGCGCGTGTAGCCCTCACCGTTTTCGATGCGCGAGAGGAGCTTCTCCACCCATCCCGTGCCGTCGCGGCAGGGCGTACACTGGCCGCATGATTCGTGGTGGTAGAAGTGAGCAATCCGGCGGGTGAAGGCCACCATGTCGGTGTCTTCGTCGAGGATGCAAAGGCCGGCGGTGCCCATCGACGAGCCCGCCTCGCGCAGCGTCTCGGCGTCCATCGTGGCTTCCCTGGCCATCTCCCACGTAAGCGGCGGCGTCGAGGATCCGCCTGGGATGATCGCTTTGATGTTCTTCCCGCCGCGCACGCCTCCTGCCACCTCGATGAGGTCCGTAATGAGCATCCCGGTCGGAAATTCGTAGACGCCCGGCTTGTTGACGTGCCCGGAGATGCCGTACAGAACCGGGCCGGGATGCTTTTCGGGGCCAATCCCGGCGAACCATGCCGCGCCACGGTTCACGATCAGCGGGACGCACGCGAGCGTCTCCACGTTGTTGATCGTTGTGGGCATCCCCCAGCAGCCCGACTGCGCCGGGAAGGGCGGCTTGATACGCGGATAGGCGCGCTCGCCCTCCAGGCTCTCCATCAGGCTCGTCTCTTCACCACAGATGTACGCGCCCGCGCCGCAATGCACCACGATTTCCGTCGAGAAATCGGTGCCGAGGATCTTCTGGCCGATGTAGCCACTCGCGTACGCCTCGTCTACGGCCGTTTGGACGTGGTTGACGTAGTCGATGTACTCGCCGCGGATGTAGAGGTAGCACGTCTTAATCGTCATCGCGTAGCACGAGAGCACGATCCCTTCGATCATCAGGTGTGGGTTGTACTCGAATATCTGGCGATCCTTGAAGGTGCCGGGCTCCGATTCGTCGCCGTTGCAGCAGAGGTAGCGCGGCTTCTCCGGATCTACGGCCGGCATAAAGCTCCACTTCAATCCTGTGGCGAACCCGGCGCCGCCGCGGCCTCTGAGTCCTGATGCCTTCACCTCATCCGTGAGGCCCTTCGGATCGAACTTGCCGTCCTCGACGATAGCTTTCAGCGCCGAATAGCCCCCGTTCTCCTCGTAGACATCGATTTTGTGGAGGTCCTTGACGGGCGGCAGGAGGACGCGCTCGTAATTGCGCCAGTCGCCTGCCTTCGTTTCGCCGGTAATAAGAGAGGGTGCGTCAGCCATGGGGCGATTGCGTGTTTCGTATTTCGTATCGCGTAGAGCCAGACTCAATACGAAATACGCAACACGGAATACTTAATGCAGCGTTTCGGAGACGGGCGGCGTCTGGTACTCAGTTACTAGTTCGGTATCCGAGCGGCGGTTGCCGCCCAGATCGGTTTCGTCCTGTGGGAGTGTGACGGACTCGAAGGCAGGCATCTTGCCCTCCTTCAGGTCATCAATCAACGCGTCCACCTTTTCTTTCGTGAGGTTGTGCACGTACGGGCCGTTGGTGACTTGAAGCATCGGAGCCGAGCCGCACGCGCCGAGGCATTCGACCTCCTGAATGGTGAACAGGCCGTCCGCAGTGGTCTCGCCCTTCGAGATGCCGAGCTTGTCTTCGAGGTAGTGAAGAATGTCGTAGCCGCCGCAAACCTGACAGCCGAAGCAGGTGCACACATCGAGTACGTACGTGCCCTTCTTCTCCTTATAGTATTGCGTGTAGAACGTGGCGACGCCGTAGACCTTCGCATAAGGCACTTCAATCGTATCAGCCACGAACTGGACGACCTCGGGCGGCAGCCAGCTAAACTTATTCTGCGCCAACCAGAGCACCTTCATCACTGCTCCGTCGTTCGTGGGGTACTGAGAGCGGAACGTCGCAATCTGCTTCTGCTCATCGTCCGTCCAGACGAGCTCCACGTCAGAAAAATGGCGCTCGACGGGCTCGCCGGGAACGAAATCCGGTCGAAGAAGAGAGCCGTTGAAAGGCTGTGTCATGAGGGACGCGCTGTGGTGTTATATCCAAGTTCCAAATCTCAAATTCCAAATCTCAAAATACAAACCTCAAAAAGAGATATCGGATATCAGATTTGGTACTTGGAATTTGAAGCTTGGGCTTTGGTGCTTGGAATTTTGTGCTGGGTGCTTAGAGATTGACAATTGGAATTTGGAACTTGGAGCTTGCAATTTAGGGCTTGGCTACTTGTCGGCGTCTCCCATGACTGGATCTATCGAACCAATCAGGACAACCGTATCAGCAATCATCTCGCCTTCAATCAGGTACTCGAGGCCCTGCAGGTTGCAAAAGGACGGGCTGTTCATCTTGACGCGCCAAGGGCTGCCGGTGCCGTCGGAAATGAGGTGGAAGCCCAGCTCGCCCTTCGCGGCCTCGATGGCGTGATAGCTCTCGGCGCCCTTCGGCGGGGCCACGCCCGTGTCCGTCATCATGAAGTCGTGGATCATGCCCTCCATCGAGTAATAGACCTCGTCTTTGGAGGCATACGTCGATTTGGCGTCGTCCACGCGGATGGGGCCGCCGACGTGCGGGATGTGCTCCAAACACTGCCGAATAATGCGGTTCGACTGCACCATCTCCTCGACACGTACGAAGTAGCGGGCGAGGGAATCGCCTTCGGTTCGCATCGGGATGTCGAAATCGACGAGGTCGTACACGAGGTAAGGCTCGAAATTACGGATGTCGTGGTTAACGCCGGATGCACGGAGGTTTGGTCCGGTGAAGCCAAGTTCGATCACATCGTCGGCCGTCAGAACACCGATCCCCAGGTTGCGGTCAACCCAAATACGGTTGCGGTTGAGGAGCTTCTTCCAGTCCTCAAGCTGCCCTTCGAACTCATCTACAAACGCCTGGATACGCGCCATCCCCTCGTCCGAGATGTCCGTGGCCAGCCCGCCGATGCGGCTGTGCGACACGGTGAAGCGCGCCCCAGCCACCTCGTCCATGATGTTGTAGATCTCCTCGCGGTACTTGAACGTCCACAAGAAAACTGACAGGGCTCCCGCGTCCATCACCATCGTTCCAATCCACAGCAAGTGCGCCTGAATACGTGCGATCTCGCAAAGCATCATGCGGATCCACTGCGCACGCTCGGGCGCCTCGATGCCGGCCAGCTTCTCCACCGCGAGGCACCACGCTACATTGTTGGCGTACGGCTGCAGGTAGTCCATGCGGTCGGTGTAGGGCATGAACTCCTGAAACGTCTTCACCTCGGCCAGCTTCTCGACGCCGCGGTGGAGGTAGCCGATATCGAGCAAGCAGCTCTCGATGGTCTCTCCGTCGAGCCGGATCACGCAGCGGAGCACGCCGTGCGTGGCCGGGTGCTGAGGGCCGAGGTTGAGGATCATCCTCGACTCCAACGGGTCATCGTCCACTTCCACGTGGATGTGCTTGTCCTCCAGCGCCTTGTAGATGGCCGCATTGTGCCGCGGCCAGAACGTAAAGACGCTCTCGTCCGGCGTTGCCGTGTTGGCGATGGGAGCGGTATCAGGAATTGTGGAGACGGTCATGGAAATGCTGAACGCGGAATGCTGAACTCTGAAGGGCTACCGGCCGGACACTCTCGCGATTATCGCTCACACGTAAGAATTAAACTCGTTGGGCCGATCCGTGCGCGGGCTGCCAACTGGACACCTTCAGCTTTCATATTTCACCATTCATAATTCAGTCTAGTCTTCCGGTAGCTCGCCGTGGGCGCGGGGAAAGGGGTCGAGCGTGAGCTTGCCATCGCTCACCAGTGGCGGAAGCGGGAGCGAGCCGGGAATGCCGAGCGTCGGGAATTCCTTGCGGGCCGGGTGGTACTCGAAGTCCTCGGGCATAAACATGCGGCGGAGGTCGGGGTGGCCCTCGAAGCGGATGCCCATCATGTCCCACGCCTCGCGTTCGTGCCAGTTGGCCGAGCGGAACACACCGACGACCGACGGAACGACGGGGTCTTCCTCATCAACCCGAACCTTAATGCGCAGCCGCTTTTGCGTCTGCATGTTCACGAGCGAGTAGTAGACCTCAAACCGATCCTCTTCCGTAAAGCGGTCGATCGTTCCCATTTCGGAGAGGTACGTGTAACCCATCTCTTCTTTCAGATGGCGGCACACGTCGACGATCGCGCTTTTCTCAACAAAAACGGTGTGCTCGGAGGCGTACTCGGTGACGCCGGTGATCGTATCTCCAAACCTCTCTCCGAGGGCCTCGACGACCTCCGGCTGAAAAGTGGAATCCTTCGCATGCGGGTTCTTCTGGTCGAGCTCGCCTGCAAGCGCCTGCCTCGGAGTGAAGTAGAACTTCAGCGTCTGCTTCTCCTGGCCAGGGTCCGTCATGGGTTGCGCCTCCTGGCTCATGACTAGTGGGCCTCCGCCACATGACGGATCACGTCGCCACTCGCTGACACAATGTCGCCGTGCTCAAGCCGCATCGGCGCACCCTTCTCGCGTTCATCCATGGTCACGGAATACTCGTTACGGATCTTCTCCTGGATGTCCATCAGCGCGTGGATGACGGCCTCCGGCCGCGGCGGGCAGCCCGGCACGTAGACATCCACCGGCATGAAATTGTCGATGCCCTGCACCACACCGTAGCAGCGATGCATCCCTCCTGTTGACGCGCATGCGCCCATCGCGATGCACCATTTGGGGTCGGCCATCTGGTCCCACACGCGGCGTACGGCGTGAGCCATTTTGTAGGAACACCAGCCCGCGACAATCATCAGGTCAGCCTGGCGCGGTGAGAAACGCATGGCCTCCGAGCCGAACCGCGCCACATCGTATTTCGGACCCGCGAAGCCCATCATCTCGATGGCGCAACACGCGAGGCCCATGGGCATCGGCATCAGCGAGTTCGAGCGCGCCCAGTTGACAACGGCGTCAACCGACGTAGTGAGAAAACCGCCTTCGTTGTTTAACATGGGAGGTGAACGCGTGTTGTGCAGTTACGAATTTGGCAAATCGTATTGCGTAGTGTGTAGTACGTAAGGAAAATTGCGAATGGGAAATACGGAATACGAACTACGCAAGAGTCACTTAGTCCCAGTCGAGGCCGCCTTTCTTGATGTCGTAGATGAGGCCAACGAAGAGGATGGCGATGAAGACGGAGATCACGGCCAGCGAACCAAGGCCGCCGCCGTTCTGGAGGAACGTCTTGAACGACACCGACCACGGGTACATGAACACGATCTCGACATCGAACACGATGAAGATCATGCCCACGAGGTAAAACTTTACCGAGTATCGCTCGCGGGCCGTACCTACCGGGTCCATGCCGCTCTCGTAGGCACTCGCCTTGATCGCGCGCGGGCGCTTTCTGACGGCGACAGGCCGCGCGGCCGGTCCGGCCTGGATTGGGGCCGGGAAAAGCCTGGTGGACATCACAAAGGGACTGCAGGATATCGATCGCGCGGTTCTGAGAGTGCATCCGTGGGCGCGTGCCATCGTGCACGGTCGAGCCATCTAGCGAATGCTCACCGTGGATTGGACACCCCTTGACTCCCTTGCGCGCGGGGTCTTTCACCTGCAAGCGTCGGGGCAGT
>JADFQN010000087.1 GCA_022561755.1 Bacteroidota bacterium | reverse complement strand
TTACGTAGTGCGGTCCGATGCCCTCAATCTCAAACTTGGGGCCGATAGTCTGGAGGCCAAAGTGCTCGTAGAAATCTAGCGCGACTACGCGCGCGTTGCACCAGAGGAGGTTGGCTGCATAACGGACACGCAATTCTGCTGCGGGCCAATGTGGTTGAGGCGTGGATCTTTGCCGCCATCCAGGAGTAGTTCGATTCGGCCCGAGCACGCCTTGAGCCGGGCAAGCGCGATGTGGAGTTGCACCTCAGATAGCGTTGGACATCTTACTTAATTTCGCGCCGATCGGCGCAGGAGGGTCGTATGGCAGAAAGCAGATCTCACAAGGCCACCGCAAACCGGATCGCCAAGAAGTATCGAACTGAATACCAGGCTCAAGAAGGCGTGGATGTGGTGACGAAGAATGTCGCGGTCGAAGTGGAGACTCCGGGTGGAGTCGCCGATGGGATCAGGCAACTTCAAGGCCACCGGAAGCGCGCTTACATCGCGGGCACAAACCAAACTGCGGTCGAAGAGGCACTCGAGCTCACCGAGGGCACGACGATCGGCGTTATGGACAATCAGGGCCGCATCGTAAAGCGATCCACTAGGGGGAGCTAGGTCAGCGGCCATCCCATTGTCTCCAGACGCCGTCTAACTACTGTCTATCCGTCCTGGTGACAGTGTACATACAAAGTGAACAGGGCGCAGGGTCATAAACAACGCGTTAGAACTCGGTGCCGCGTGTTGTCGCTACATCGTATGGATAAGACGCCTTCGGCGACAACTGCTGGGTGAGGTCTGAATGTACGGGTTTGCGTCAGACTACCGCCTTCCACATCACATAGTGCGGCCCAATGCCCTCGATGTCAAACTCGGGGCCAATAGTTTGGAGGCCAAGGTGTTTGTAGAAATCCGGCGCCACGACACGCGCGTTGCACCAGAGGAGACTAGCCTCCTTGGCACGCATATGGTCGAAGCAGGCATGGAGAAGATCGCGGTCATGGCCTTGTCCGCGTACGTCTGGGATGGTGGCCATCCCGCGCAAGCGGAGCGATCCGCAAGATAGAAGTTGATTACGGTAGGCCACAGGAGCTGGCCAGTTGCAGCGTCCTGTTAGATGGCTGCACCTACGCACGCTCGCTCGCCTGATGTCTGAGTTCTAGTCCGCCGGCGATAGAAATCCCTTTGTGACGAGCAGCCCAGTCTGTGTACGGAGCCCATCTTCAGTGGCGAGATCACCTAGGCAGCAGCCTGATCGGCTACCCGGGTACTTCTGTGAACTGACGTGGCTCAGTTCTGGTCGACGATCATTTGACGGAGGTAGGCGTCCATTTTCTTCTTCATCTCCTTTCGAATGCGTCAAGGATTTCCATCGACGTACCGTCCAGTCGCGTATGGCTACATCACGCCAAGGTTAACCTTGCAAAACGGCTTACAGTAATCCTCTTACAACGACCATAACTTCAATCTTCTCAACTGACCTTAAATTGAAGCATGGCGATTCTGTTAGGTTGAACCTTTTGTTATGCCAGAGCAGAGCGTCAGTATTACCCACCCAGTGCCTTGTATGAATCTATTATACCGGTTTACCTGCGACTTCAGATACAACGTCTCGAATAAGTGTTTCCAGTTCAATATCATCATAACTGAAATCTCTTACAATAGCCTTGCCTTCATCCGATAATCTTTGATATCCCCACATTATTCTGAATGCTGTTTCACTTTTTGAATTCCTCTGAAAATAGAATTGTACGTTCACGTCAAAGTACGATATACTATCTGCTTCCTTTAGTATATTTGCTTCAGGACTTCCTCCAAATTCATGGTGAGTAACTAAGTTCACTACTTTATCACGAATGATTTTGACAAGGTCATATTGTGCCAGAAGTTCACGAAGCACTTTTGCGCTATTTCGGGCGTGCGCCATCTTAAAGTCATCGTAACATGTATAGTTCTCTCGGTTGATTTTCAGTTCCTTAATGCTTCTTTCTATATCGTGTCCGAGACCTGCAATTTGAAGCGCCATATCCGCCTCTGGTTTCAGTCTTAGAATCCAAGCTCTAGTATTTTTGGAATGTTCGGAATCTTCGGGAATTTCCGATTTGGAAATGATTCTCTCGATTTCTGACTCAATATTCTTAAACACACTCATGTCTCAGAACCACCATCCTTCTGACAGATTCAAAATTAGTAATGACAGCCAAAATTGCTAACGTCAAAAGAATCTGATTGCTCAAAGCGCCTATAAAAATTATAAAGAGACGAATATCTCTCCCCATTCTTACTTGATTGCGATAGACTAATATCTTGCGGTAAATAGAATCATACTTATCTGATGTATAGCTGTTTAGAAAGGAACCAATTAAAGCAGCAAAGCCTATGGTCCAAATAAACGCATTGCTGTGCAAGGCCCAATGACCATAAACCATACCAAAAATAATGAGCCCGTCGGCATATCTATCCAGAACAGCATCGAACCAACCTCCATAGTTGGTCTGCCTAAGTTTCAATCGTGCAATTTCCCCGTCACAACCATCGACCACGGAAGAGATCTGGACGAGAACGCCACCTATAATCAAATAGATATAGTCCCCTAAATAAAAAAATACCGACGCAATGATTCCGGTAATAAAACTCAGTAATGTAACTTGGTTTGGAGTGATCCTGGTTTTCAGAAGCATTTCTGAAATCTTGAGAGAAAGTGGTCTATTAAGCACCCTGGCAATGGGACCATCTGTAAGTTTTGCAAGTTGCTCAATCAACAAGGACTTGGCTTTCTTTAATGCTTTTCGGTCGTCCACGTCAATCCAGTACTTATCGGAGACATCCAACGCTTTCATTTTCTGTTTGTTGGCCAGGATGCTAATCGCCCCGGAAAGGCTTTCGTTTCCGTTAGCAATGCTTTCATCAAGCGCGTAAAAAATACCAGGTGTACATAGAAAGATGCCTGTATCGATTCCGTTGTAATGGATTAATTTCTTTCCAATATCTATAATTCGACCATCTGTTACAATGACTTTTGTCGCATCCTCCAAGTCCAAATATTTATTCATCTCCCCATCCACACATAGAATACATTCATCCTTTAGTAAAGTTGCCTTTCGAAGCTCATTCAAGATTTCATGATTAAATATGTGATCGGCCATTAAGAGAATGAAAGGATTATGAAAAAAATCTCTTGCTTTGAGAATAGATATGCCGTTACCTCTCTTCCATTCGTCATTAACAACATAATCTAGTTTCACTCCCAGTTTACGGCCATCGGTTAATTGCTTTCTGATTTTGTCACCATTATGCCCGATCACAATTAGAAAATCACTTATACCGGCTTTTTTTGCTGTAAGGATAACTCTTTCAATAAGGGTCAATCCCAGTAAAGACATTAACGGTTTGCAAGTACCATTCTCCTTTTGGCTCCTTCCAAGTCCAGCGGCCAAGATCAATGCCTGCCTAGGGGGCGGCATTTCCCTATGCAGATGTGAAACTCCGTGAGCCTTTTGAAATCTGCTCTGTACGCGGTGCTCGAAGGTTAAAGTAAGTTCCGATTCATTCTCTAAGATTTCTAGTCCTTTCAAAAGATTGTCCTCCATTTTTTGATTTTAGAGTATAGCATAAGTACTGTCTATCCGTCCTGGCGACGGATAACTCGCAAAGTGAACAGGGTGTAGAGGGCATAGTTACAACGCGTTAGAACTCTGTGCCGCATGTTATCGCTACATCTTACGGATAAGGCGCCTTAGACTGCAACTGCGGGGTGAGGTCTGAATGTACGGGTTTGCGTCAGACTACCGCCTTCCACATCACATAGTGCGGCCCTATGCCCTCGATCTCGAACTCGGGTCCGATGGTCCGGAGGCCGAGGTGTTTGTAGAAATCGAGCGCGATGACACGCGCGTTGCACCAGAGGAGACTGGCATCCTTGGCACGCATATGGTCGATGCAGGCATGGAGAAGATCGCGGCCATGGCCTTTTCCGCGTACGTCCGGGTTCGTGGCCATCCCGCGCAAGCGGAAGGCATCCCCCCCCGGGAGCTGACCGCGATACATCTCAGGCGGCGCCTCCGGGTATATGCTTGTGATACCTACGAGCCGCTCGCCCTCAAACGCACCACCGTGGAAGGCATCCGGGTGATCGTCGCCGGGGTAGACGAGGTTGTCCGGCGGCTGGCCCGGGCGTAACAGCAGGGCGCGCATCGGACGGGTCTCGGCGGCGGATATGGAGCGGATCAAGGGTGATTACGTGAAATGCGTGATTACGTGATTCTCGATTTACGAGGAGTCACCTCATGACGGGCACGAAGCAACTTTCACGTAATCGCGTACATCACGTAATCCGAGGCAAGCCGCTCTCAGCTCTGAGCCAGCATCACCATCATCACGATGAACAAGATGACTGCCAGCACCGTCATCGCAATCTTGATCTTGCTGTACGGCCGCTCGCCCTGCACGTGGCCGGTTTCGGCGTCCACGGTGAACTGGTAGGTCTTGCCGCCGAACTGGTAGGAGCTGATCCAGATGGGCAGGAGGATATGTTTGTACGTGACGTCGAAGTAGCGGGTGTCCTTGCTGGTGACGCGCTGCTCGTCGCCACCGATGTCGCTGCGGATGGCCTGGTCGATACGGGGCACCATCTTCGTGGTCGCAATCTTGAAGCCGTCCTCCAGCCCAACCGTGTAGTGCTCGGTCAGGAACCCGGCCAGGTACTCGTCGGCATACGGCACGAGGCGCTGAAGTGCGTCTTCACCCACGCTGGGGCGATGAACCTCCGGGAGCGACGTGCTGGCCTCGACCAGCACGTCGTCAAAGTCCACGTACACGCGGCCGGAGGCCGGGCGCCAACTTGTGTGTCGGACCTGCCGCGTCCGGGTTTGCGGTTTCCCGTTCACCGTGGCCGTGTACGTCTGCGTGGTGTAGTAGTGGGTGCCGCGCTGGCCCGTGTAAGCCGAAATCGTACGCGCGTCGTACGTCCAGTGGGGGATGTACATCCCGGTGAGGCCGCGCGCAGAGCCGGAGTGCTTCTTCAGGTCGCCCGGCGCGAACCAGCGGCCTTTCAACCACTTTCCGAAAGCCTTCTGGGCCTCGGAATCGGTGACCTTGAAGGGGAGAAGGCTCTGCGGCTTGATGGAGCGCATCGACGCGCCTTCGAGGACGACCGGCGACCCGCAAAACGCGCACGTGTCGCTCATCACGTCCGGCGGAAGGTTAGTCTGGGCTGCGCAATTCGAACACTTCGCCGTGATGGTCTCCACGGTCTCTACCTGCCCCTCCAGTGCGCGGACGGCCGCGTTGAAGTCCATCTCGCCCGCCGCGGGTTCGTCGGCAGCGATTCGGTTCTCAACGCCGCAATACGGGCATACGAGGGCCTCCGTGCCGGGACCGAACTCAAGGCCTCCCCCGCAGTTCGTGCAGGCGAACTGACGTAGCTCCATGGTTTGGGTGTGGGGGTGTGGGAGTGAGCGAGTATGGGAGGGTGCGCTCGTGCACCCAAACTCCCATACGCCCATACTCAATCAAGCGGCCGGTTCTTCCGGAGCAGGAGCAGCCGGCGGTACGGGCGGCGGAACGGCTGCGAACAGATCGCCGAGCGCAGATACCTGGCCGGCGGGCTGCCACTCGTCCATGCCCTTCGTCCAGACCATGCTGTCCTTCGTAAGTGTGCCGCTCTGGGCCTGGCTGCGTAGCGTGTTCATGTCGTACGGGCCGCGTGTTTCCCCATCTACGGCCACGTGGTACTGCGCGGCGGCGGGCGGGGGTGGTGGAGTTCCGGCCGAGGGCTGCCCCATCGTCTGGGCCATCTGGTTGGCCATCGCGAAGCCCATGCCCATCCCCATGCCTTGTCCCGCGCCGCTTCCGGGCGTCTCGGCCGCCTTCTCCATGGCCTGCGCAGCCTGAAACTGCGTATACGCGCCCAGGTCGCCGACGATGCCCATGCTCGTCCGCTTGTCGAGCATCTCCTCGACGGCCGGCGGGAGGGAGATATTCTCCACGAGTAGCGACGTGACGTCGATGCCGTAGCCGTTGAACTCCTCTTCGATCTTGGCGCGGACGAACTCGCCAAGTTCGTCGTAGTTCGCGGCGAGATCTAGCGCGGCGAGTTTGCTCTCGGCCAGCACGTCCGTGAAGCGGGAGACGATGAGGTTGCGGAGTTGGTCGGAGAGGTCGTCCGTCTGGAAGTGGCCATCCGTACCAACGATCTCACGAATCAGCGTAGCGGGGTCGCCGGCTTTGAACGCGTACGTACCGAACGCCCTCAGGCGGAGTGGCCCGAACTCCGGATCGCGGAGCATGATCGGGTTCTTCGTTCCCCACTTCTGGTCTGTAAACTGCCTCGTAGAGACGTAGTAGACCTCAGCCTTAAATGGACTCTCGAAGCCGTGCTTCCATCCCTGGAGCGTGGAAAGGAGCGGGATGTTTGCAGTTTCCAGCGTGTAGGTGCCCGGCGGGAAGACGTCCGCCAACTGGCCTTCATCCACGAATACAGCCTCCTGGCCTTCGCGGACGACCAGTTTCGCCCCAAACTTTATTTCGTTGTTGTAGCGCTCGAAGCGGTGGACGAGCGTGTCGTCGGAATCGTCGGTCCACTCGATGATGTCGATGAACTCGCCGCGGATCTTGTCGAAGAGGCCCATGGGTCTGAGGAGTTAATGGGGAAAGGGAAGAGTACACTATACGGCTTGCAGGTCATGCCCCGCAAGGGTATGCGCTATTGGGTGGTGGTTGGGTATAGGAAATAAGCTGATTGGCCGAGGCCGGCGCAGGAACAGATATCTGGCTGATCAGGTAATGCGCCTTCCCTCCACGTAAACCAATCTGATCATGGACCTCAAGATCAGTGTCGATGAACTCAACGCGATGATCCTCCGAGGGGAATTGCTTCCCGCCTTCGATCGCTTCTATGCGCCGAACGTCGTTATAAACGAAGTTGGGGAAGAGCCTCGTGTTGGCAAAGCCGTAAACCGCGAGTTTGAAGAGAAATGGGTAGAAGGCCTGAGAGCGTTCCATAGCGCTGAGGCGAAGAACGTAGCCGTTAACGAGACGAGTCCGGGTACCGGTGTCGCGTTTGTTGAATGGTTTATGCACTACGATCACGACTTCGCGGACGGTGAGGTGAAGGTGGAGCAAGTCGCCGCGCAGGAATGGGAGAACGGCCAGATCGTCCGGGAAACGTTTTATCACGGGTAGGCCAGCCCTCGCTGAGAAGTCCCACGGTGAAATCTGAAAGAGGAGTTGCGTCCGCAGTTTGGGGTACGGGTTGGTCGTACTTTTCGCATAGCGGCATCGCTAGGAGCCTGTCTGATTAAGGACGGATTTACTGCGGCGGCGATAAATCGGCCCATTTCTCCGATCTTTTTCGTTATCCCGCAGTACTGCGGGACGCCTCAAAAGATCGAAGAAATGTTCTCGATTCCTCACTCGCCTCGCTACAATCCGCTTGGTCAGACAGGCTCCTAGGGCCTGATAACACTCAATCGCGGTGGTCCGTTTCGGTCCATTCTGGTCCGTTTCGGTGTTACACTCGTCGTCCGGGGCTATTGCCGCGACCTCCTCCTGCGCCTTGAAACGGCCTCATGCTGTCCCCGAACCGGCCTCACGTGCTAACTGCTAACAGGCCCTAACAACCTGTGTCCCCCATGCAAGTCATCGACCACGAACGAACAGGCTCGGTAGGGCTTGCGCTGGCCGGCGGCGGCCCGGAAGGCGCGGTGTACGAGATCGGCGCTCTCCGCGCCCTCGACGACGCGATGAGCGGCATGGATTTCACCGATGTGTCGGTCATTGTCGGCGTTTCTTCCGGGGCGTTCGTGGGATCGTGTCTGGCCAACGGAATCTCGACGGCGCAGCTCGCTCGCTCGGTCATCCACGACGAGCCCGGCGAGCATCCCTTCCGGCCCGAACTCTTCATGACGCCGAACGTGAAGGAGTTCGTGAAGCGCGGCCTTTCCGTGCCGAGACTCATCTATGAGGCCATCTCGCACTCCGTAAAGAAAGGCGAGGTCGGAAGAGGGTTCGTTTTGTCGATGGTGAGCCGGCTCGGGCGGGCGCTGCCGGTGGGGATGTTCGACAACAACCCGCTGCGCGTGTACCTCGAAACAATTTTTTCTGAGGAAGGCCGCACCAACGACTTCAACGAACTGAAGACTCGCCTTTACGTGGTTGCCGCCGATCTGGACGCGGGTGAGCCCGTTCGTTTCGGCGACGAAGGCTTCAGGGATGTTCCGATCTCCCTTGCCGTGCAGGCCTCGACGGCCCTGCCGGGGCTTTACCCGCCCGTGGAAATCGATGGCCGTTTCTATGTAGACGGCGTCCTTCTGAAAACGCTGCACGCATCGGTGGCGTTGGAGAAAGGGGCGGGGCTGGTGATCTGCGTGAATCCGCTCGTGCCCGTGGATACGGATGGCGCCGTGGAGCAGGGTGTGATGAAACGCGGCCATTTGCTCGATCGTGGGATGCCTGCCGTGCTCTCGCAGACGTTCAGGACGCTCATCCACTCGCGGCTGGATACGGGGCTCGCGGCGTATCAGGACCGCTACGACACAGCCGACGTCTTGCTCTTCGAGCCCAAACGCGACGACTACACGATGTTCTTCCGCAACGTCTTTTCCTTCTCTGCCAGGAAGGAGGTCTGCGAGCACGCATACCGTTCTACAATGGAAACCCTTTCGGATCGGCGCGAAGAGCTGGCCCCCATTCTCGAACGGCATGGCATCACGCTGCGCGAAGATGTCCTCAACCGTCCGCGCCACGACCTGTGGGAGAGCGTCGGGCTTGACAAAGAGGGCGACGCTGTGCTTCCCACCACGGCGGCCACACGCGACCTCCGCGATGCGCTGGATGAGTTGGATGGGCTGCTGGATTCCTGAGTGATCCAGGCTAGTGTGCCACTCTCGTCGTCCTGGGATCGAAAGTCCAGGAAAGACGTTCTTCCAGGCACACCCATCGTCCGTTTCCACTATAGAATCTCATGGAAAAGCGACAAGTTTACCATTCTGATCCCGACATCATGGGTGGGACGCCCGTGTTTACTGGCACCCGAGTCCCTGTAGATAGCCTTATCGATCATCTCAAAGCCGGCGACCCGCTCGATCGGTTTCTTGACGGGTTCCCCAGTGTGAGCCGCGAGCAGGCCGAGGCGTTCCTCGCTCTCGCACTCGACGAAGCCCTGGAGGTCACGCCGCGCGAGCAGCCCGCCTGATGCGGATCCTGCTCGATGAGCAACTCAACTGGCGGCTCACGCGGGCGTTCGGTGAGCTCCACGAAGTCCGCTCCGTACGCGGGATGGGATGGACCGGAAAGAAGAATGGCGACCCGCTCAGTGTGGCGTCGAGCGGGTTCGACGTGATGGTGACGATGGACAAACATATAGAACACCAGCAGAACCTTCCGCAGTACGACATCGCGGTGATTCTCTTGCTCGGACTGAGCAATCGTTTGGAAGACACCGAAGGATTCGTGCCGAAAGTCGAACGGCTGTTGTTGGAAGGCGTGGAGCCCGGGCGCCTGTACCGCGTGGCGCGCTAACAAACTGATGAAAACGCTCTCTCTTGTTCCTAGCCACTGCGCTGGCGGCCTGCGACTCGTCGGAGCCTGGGATCTGCCCGATCGGCCCTGAGACGGAAGTCGATGGCGACATCCATGTTCAAATCACATCGCCGGCCAATGGTGATACCCTTCGGGTTGGCCAATCGTTTCGGTTCCGCGGCGAGGTTGAGGCGACCGGGGACGTGTCGGTCCTAGGGGTCCGGCTTGCAAATGAGGACTTGGGCTCCTTGCCGAATACGGCCCTGTTCGAGCGGGATCTTGGGTACGGTGCGGGCACGTACGTCATAGACGAGGAAGTTGTCCTCAACCGTCCGCGCCACGACCTGTGGGAGAGCGTTGGGTTAGGAGGACAGACAAGGCTCTGCTTCTTTCAACGGTGGCCACACGCGACCTCCGCGATGCGCTGGATGAGTTGGATGGGCTGCTGGATTCCTGATGACTGCTGGCGATTCTGATTACAGTGGACCTATAAGGCGCAGAAGACCAGAGGCCTACGTCACAAAAATGGCGAGTGCGGAGTAGTTGTCGTTGTCGGGAGGGACACGCTCAAGCAGGCGTCGCTCCATGCTTTCGATCCACTCATCCGGGTTCTTCGCGGCCTGGAGGTCCATCTCCATTTCGGCCTCGAGAACGTACTCCCAGAAGCCGTCCGAGCACAGCAGAAAGGCGTCGCCGGAGCCTATGTAGAAGGGTTCGCTCACATCCGGCTGGGGCTCGCCGCGCTTCCCGAGCGCGCGCAGTATCCGATTGCGCTCGGGGTGTTCGCGGATGTCTTCCTTCCTGATTTCTCCCGCTTCTACGAGCGCCTGCGGAACACTGTGGTCGTCCGTCTGATCGAGGACCTGTCCGTCGCGGAACGCATAAAGACGCGAGTCACCGACGTGGATCCACCGTGCGAAGCCATCGGAGGCCACGAGAATCGTGATGGTGGTTTTCATCGGCGAGAGGTCGTGCCGCCGCCGCTGTTGCTCGAGGACGGCTGCCTGCGCCGCCGAGACGTAATGCCGTAGCGCACTGCCCGAGATACCCAGCGTGTTGTTGAACGCTTCGACCACGGCCTCCACGGCCGCCCGCGAAGCCACTTCCCCTGCTGCGTGCCCTCCGAGGCCGTCCGCCAGCACCCAGCACCCCATACTTCTCGCAAGGACGAACGCCGTCGAGTCCTGGTTGACTGGTCGGCCGCCGGGTTTTGAGAGCGGGCGGCCGGTGATGAAGGGCATGATGCTGGAGGGAGCGTGGGTGGCTCAGCCTACGCGTCCCGCAGATAGCATTCAATCGGGGCGCGTGGCAGAGGAAGAATCGGAGCAGCGACTAACCTATAAACGCTTTTTCGGGGTGAATCAGGTCATTGGGAGTCGAGAATTTGAGCTACTGCTCCAGGTATTCCTTCAGCGCCACGGCGTTGTTGACCCGCTCCTCCCTAGATGCAAACACGAACGTGGCCGCGCCGCCCCGCACGTGTTCTCGCAGTTCGGCGACGCCGCCTTCGTTCGCGTCGAGTTCGGCGAAGTACCGCGTTTTGAACGCCTCCCACTTCTCGGGATCGTGGTTGAACCACGTGCGGAGTTCATGCGACGGCGCCGTGTCTTTCGCCCAAAAATCGACGGCCGCCTTTTTCTTTGATAGCCCGCGTGGCCAGAGCCGCTCAACGAGGATGCGCGCTCCGTCGGATGGGGACGGCGCCTCGTAGACGCGTTTTAGGGCGATGGGCATGGCTGAAGCTACCGCGCATGCGGCAGCTAGCTTTACACCATGCATTTAACCGATCTCAACCTCTCCCGCTTACGCTTTCGCACCTCGGATGAGGTGTTCGATGAACTCCTGGCGGCCTGCGGGGCAAACCCCGATCTTGCTCAGTTTCGTGTGATTGGAATGAGTGAGGAGGGCAGGCAAATCGCGGCGATCACGCTGGGTTACGGGCCACGGCTCATCACACTGGTTGCCGGCGCCCACGCCGATGAGCCCGTTGGCCCCGAGACCTTACGGACGTTCGTGTTGGAAGGCCTCGCCGCTCGCGACTGGCTCGCTGAAGGGGAGGGGCTGCACGCACTGTTCGAGGAGTTCACGTTCAGGATCATCCCACACATCAATCCGGACGGGGAGGCGAGGAATCAGGAGTGGATTGAGAAGTGGCCTGACCCCGGATCAATTTCAGGGCAAGCCTTGCCGGCTTACCTGGCGCATCGCGTTCGAGAACTACCGGGCCGCGATATTGAGTTCGGTTATCCGGTGATGCGGCCGGAGAACCTCGCGGCCAGCCGGTTTCTGTTCGATTACGAGCCCATCGCTCTTCACATGAGCCTGCACGGGATGGGGTTTGCCGAGGGCGCGCTGCTGCTCATCGAAAAACGGTGGGGTGAGCAAGCCGTTGATTTGATGGAGGGATTCACCTCGGCGGTGAGCGACGCAGATCTGCGTCTCCACGATCACGACCGGGGCGGCGACAAGGGCTTCCGCTACTACGGCCCGGGTTTCTGGTCAACACCGGAAGGCACGGCCATGCGAGCGCACTTCCTGAATGAGGGCGACCACGAGACGGCCGAGAAGTTCTTCCTATCGTCCATGGAAATGGCCGTGCAAACGAGCCGCGATCCGCAAACTGGACGAACACCGCTTTGCCTCGTCACAGAGCTTCCGCTTTTTGTGCTGGATGCTGAGTACGACCACGAACCGGGCATTCCGGGGCTGTTCAATCAGTTCAAAAAAGAGATGCCGGAACTGACGCTCGCCGCACAAAAAGGCGAGGACGTATCTGATCGGGTCGCGCCGTACGGCTTGGTTGTTCTGGATCTTGAAACCGCCGTACGGTTGCAGTTGAGGACGATTGAGTTGGGGTTGGAGGCGTTGGTGACCAACGACCGCTGACGACGATTACATTTTGCCGCGTCGGCAAAGTCTCCCCTTCAGCAACGGTGGCAAAAGTCAAGCGGTAGCGGGGTATTCTTCTTGCCAATGCCTGCCGTCCCGGACGAGTACATTAAGCATGATGAGCATCTTGCGCATGGCCGCCACCTGTGCCACCTTCTTCGGATTGCCACGGGCTACGAGTCGTTGATCGAAGAATCCCGTGGCGGATCAGCCACGCCATGAGCCGGGTACAGCGGGGCCTACGGCGGCCAGCCCCCTCGGTACACCAGACGCTCCCCCACGGCGACCCGTTGTGGCAGAGGAGACTCGTCGGAGCCCCGTAGTGCTCGAAGACGCAGACGAGATGATCTCGGACGGTCTTGCGCCTTTGGTCGGTGCAGGCCTGAAAGCAGAGCACGAAGCGGCTGTGGTCGTCGGTTACGGTCAGTGGGTAGCACCGCGTAGCGTCGCCGAGAAGGAAGTCGCCTTTGAGCGCGCGGGCCCGCGCGCAGTCCATCTGCCAGAGGTCGTTGGGGGCCTCGGCCTCGAAGCGGGTGTAGGCCCGCGCCGTCGGCTCCGGGGGGAGGCGACCGCGGCGGCGGAGGATGCCGGTGATGGTGGAGGCGGCTGGGGCGCGCTCTCCGAACGGGCGCTGAAGGACTGTGTGGAGCTTGCGCCCACCCCAGGCGGGGTGCTGGTCGCGGAGGCGGACGACGTCGGTCTCGATCTCAGGTGGTG
>JADFQN010000086.1 GCA_022561755.1 Bacteroidota bacterium | reverse complement strand
GCCACCCCGCGGGTGGCGTTGATGTTGTTGCCGGTAAGCGCGACGTCGAACCGCTGCCCGCCGACGAGCTCGGCGTAGGTGACCGATTTGGCCGTGTCGGACCTGACGGAGATCGTGGCGTCACTGACCGTGAGCTCTGCGACCGGTGTCTCCAGGTGCTCGGAGGCGAGCTCCATCAGGACCCGCCGCGCTTCGGCGGCCACCCGCCGAATCGGCCAGCCGTCGCGCTCGATGGCGTCGGAGCCGCCCGAGCCTCCCTGGTCAGGCGTTGTGTCGGTGCTGCCCATGACGAGGCTGGTCTTGTCGTAGGCAATGTCGAGCTCGTCGCACATCATTTGCCGGAACGCCGTGCCGGTACCCTGGCCGCCATCCGTCTTGCCGACCAAGAAGGTCGCGGTGTTGTCCGGATGGATCACGATCCAGGTGTCAAGCTGCAGATAATCCGGATCGGGATACAGACCCTCGCCGGCGGCCTGTGCAAGCACTTTGCCGCCGGGGACGGCGCTGATGCTGCAGCTCAGGACCAGGGCGCCGGAAGACCTGTACGCACTGGTGGTCGACCGCGTTCGCCTGCTGCGAAGTGAGCGGGACCAAGTGGCGGCCAACCTGGAAGAGGCCGAGAGCAACGCCGAAAGGCCCCAGGGTGACAGCGACAGCGATGTCGAGCAGGTGATATCTCGTCTGTCCGGGTTGCGAGAGAAGATCACAACAGTGGCCCCTGAGGTCGCCAGAGAGGCCCTCCAGGCGTGTATCGAGCGAGTCGATCTATCCTTCGAGCCCGGTAAGAGAAAGGGCTCTCACACACGGTTTTTGCGGGGAACGGTAACCGTCAGCCGAGAGTCATTGATGATTCGGCAAGCGAGCTTGCGTCGGAAGTTTCCAGGTTGTACGCGAGGCTGAACGGCTGGATCATCCCGGTTAACCACTACGATAGCAGGACAGCCGGATCTAGTTCAGGGCACAATGGCGCTCTTTGGTCACTGCTCAATTGTGCCTCGACTATTGTAGTATTGCACTACACTTCGGGTCCAGAAGACATGCCGTTGACGATGAAGTCCCTCACCTCCAGCACATGGCGCGTCGACTCGACGTAGCCCTGGCGTCCCAGGTGGCGCATTATCGCCCAGGCCGCCGCCGCTCGTTCACCGTGCTTGGTGGCGGTCAGGTTGTGGATGTTGGTGCTGAGGATGTTGACCTGCGAATTCAACATGTTGGCCGTGGTGTTCTGCCGGTTGATGTCTTTGCGCAGTTGGGCGACGCCGGGGAGAAGCCTAGGAGCATATGCAGGAACGTGGGCACTTCGCGGACGCTTCTCTTCCGGAACCCAATCGCCACGCTTGGTTGCGGACGGATCTTCGAGAACCCGTCCGGGAGGAGAAAATTCCCTTCCACCCGACAACGGATGTCCGATCACGCTCGCAATGCCTCCCGGCCGACCACCAAACAGGGAGACTTTGATGGGCAAGCGAATCGGAACACTGTGGATGGCACTCGTGCTGGGCGCGGGTTGCACGGATACGGGTTTTCACCGCTTCCCAGGACCCGCACCCGCGCCCCCAAACGACACCTTGACCGGCCGCAGACTGCCTGCTCCCGGCGGAGCAGCCACACCTTCCACGCCGTTTCTGGTGAAGATGAGCAGGCTGTCTTTGGCGGCATCCACCACAAACAAATACCCGGTTTCGTCAGCGGCAACAGCGAGGCCGGCGGGCTGCTCAAAACGGAAATCGCCGTACAGGAAGCCATCGCCGTTCTCTGGATTGGTGGATGCACCAAGCCGCTCGGTGTCCACCCGGTACTCGATTCCGTTGGTCGTTTCCACTACGCGGACAGAGAGGACGTTGTAGCGGAGCGATTCGTTCGGGGGTGCCTGTGCAATAAAGAAATCCTCCGTCTGGTCAGGCGAGGTGCGCTGTGGCGGCCCGATGAATGTCGCCACAGCCGACGGATAAATAGCGCTCAGGAGACTGGCCTGGTTGGGGCTCAGCGTGCTGATAAACGTGTTGTTCACGCCCTCTGTCGTGAACACCAGCACACCGTTGAACGGAGCAACGATCGTCGGGAGGCCGTCATCGCGCACGTTGAGAGGACCACTGCGCGTTACGTAAACCTGATTGCTTGCGAGAACGGCTACGCCCGTAAACGCTGCATCTTCGTCAGAAAACCCGCTTTCTCCGAACTCGCGCGGATTCCTGAACTGGTTCGAAGACCGGGACTTGTCGTCGAAAGGATGCCAGATGATGTCCTCCAACGTCGGCGTGCCGGAGGTGAGCCCACTGATTCGGTAGACGACGGGCAGGTCCCACGTGCGGCCGTCAATCACCGTATCGCGGCGTGCAGCCACGTACAGTTGAAGCAACCGGTCCTGAATGATCGCCTGGATGTCTCGCAGCGGCTGCGTGTCCCCATTCGGCCAACCCAAATCGCCGAGGTAGGCTTGCGGGCGGCCTGCGAGGTCGAGTACATGGAGGCCCTGCCTGTCCGCAACGTAAATCAGTTCATCATAGCCAACGTACACGTCGGTGGGCGCATCAAAGCCGCCCAGCGTACTCAGACTATAAAACGGGTTCAGCGGGACGTAACCGACCTCATCAACCAGCGTCGGGTCTATCCGGCCTTCGTCGAAAACCTCGTCCGTGGTGCCGTCATCCTTCGAGCCGAAGATGGCATCGCAGCCGGAGGTTGCCAGCGCGATAGCCAGGAGCGGAATTACTAGATATCGGATAGGGGATATCAGATATCGGGCTACGCATTTCGGATTTCGGATCTCGGATTTCGGCCGTTGTTCGCAGGGCCGTGCCGCGAGTTGACAGCGGCCGTCTGCAAGGCTGTGGCTCATCGCCATATAGTATGGGTAGCCATCAGTACAGCTCTCTCCTGTTGGCAAAGGGCCGCAACTCATCCGGTATCGGATATTCCCTATCCGATACCGCCCCAATTCAATATCCGAAATCCGAACTCCCATCAATCCAGTCTAAGGTTGATGCCGACACGATGAACCGAGCCCAACCGTTCGAGGTTGGTGAACCCGTAGTCGATGCGCAAGCCAGGCCCTATTCCCGGTACGAGCAACCCGGCGCCGACGGACGGCAGGGTGGCCTCATCTACCCCAAACCGGTAGCCGGCGCGTAGCGAAAGCAGGTTGTTCCACGTGTACTCGGCCCCCACGTTGTAGCGCTCGGCATTGTCGTTCGGATTGGTTAGCTGGCCCGAGAGCACCAGATCGTGCTGCCCCGTTGATGCAAACGGGCGGTAGCTGGCGCCGAGCATGAACGTGGTCGGTGGCTCGGCGCCGTCAAAGACGGTCACGGCCGTGGGCCCTTCAAGGGTCGTTCGTTCGATGGAGCCACTCGGCGTGGTCTCGAATCCGAAGTTGCGGATCGCCACGCCAAGCTGCACGCCGGTATCGCCGATCTTGTAGAACACGCCCAGATCGAGGAGACCCGCCTTCGTAGAGACGCCCGCAACGCTTTCGCGGACGTACTTGGCCGTAACGCCGTAGGAAAACAGGTCGGTAAGCGCCTGCGAAACCGTGAGGCCCACCGCCATATCAACCAGACGGAACGTCTCGCCGGTGCCCTCGGGGCCGCTGAACTCCGTGGTCACGGGCATCTCACCCGAATCCAGCGCCTGGATACTCACACCCAACGTAACGGGGCCAACGCGCGTGTAGCCCGCCACGTAGTGCAGGGCGACATCCGCAAAGTATGCTGCGCTGGCCACGCCTACTTCCGTCCGGCCTCCCTGCGCCGCCAGCGCCGGATTCCAGAATAGCGCGCTCGCATCATCGGCATTCGACACCGCGGTCTCCCCAAGCGCCGCACCTCGCGGATCCACGGGGATCTTCAGGAACTGGAAGGCGGACGTCCCCGCGCGATCCCCGCCGAAAGCCGGAAGGATTTGGGCTTGGGCCATCGGCCCTAGCCCGAGCAGAAGGATGACAGTGATTCGGAAAATCATTGTTAGCGCGTATTCCGTAGTACGTATCACGTCGGAGCAACCTTCCCTACGCAATACGCAATACAAACTCAGAACTCGAAACTCAGGCCCAGCACGATGTGGCGTTGCGGGAGGAAACGGGCGGGGTTGAGGGGCGGAAGCCCGGAGGAGCCGGGGTCTTCGTAGCGAAGATCGCGGAGCGATGAGGGCACGTCGTAGTCCGGGTTGCCACGGAAAGTGGTGAAGTCGGTGCCCCGCTCCACGTCCGGGTAAGCCGTGCCGGTGACCGCGTTGATGAGCACACTGTTTTGCTGGTTGAAGAGGTTGGTCACCTCCAGCGTCAAGTTGAGATCCTGCCCGGCCACGGCAATCGAGCGCTGGAGGGTCAGATCGAACCACCACCAGGGCTTGCCGACTTCCGAGAAGCGTCGTTCGCGGTCGCTAACCGTCGTGTAAATGGGCCGCCAATCGCGCTCGCCGGTAAACGGGTTTACCTCGTTGTCTACAAAATCTACGGGCGTATAACGTTGGCCGCTGCGGAACGTGGAGGCCAGATAGAGCCGGAATCGGTTCAGACCCGGCACGCCGAAGAGCGACTCCGGCCGGTCGTAGGTGAAGACGGTGGATGCCTTGATGTCGAGCGGGCGGTCCCAGGCCAGCGGCGTCTCGAACGTGTTGTCGATGTTGCCGTCCTGAATGAGCTGCTGGAGCGCCTCGTTGTTCGTCGAGGAAAGCCCGGTAGCCCGCGAGTAGCTCGCGTTGATGTTCCCCCGAAACCAGGCTCCTATGCGCTTTATGTAGCTCACTTCGATACCACGCACGCGGGCGAAATCGCCGTTAATGCGCAGTGCACGGTTGGTTTCACGACCGGTGGCGTCTTCCACCGCAACGCTGGCCACGGTGATGAAATCGTACTTGTCGCGCCAGAACGCCGTCACCGAAAACGCGTCGTTTGAGGTGATCTGGTTGCGGAAGCCCAACTCGTAACTGATGTCCACCTCGGGGTTGAGGTTCGGGTTGCCGAGGTCGCCGAAGAACGACCGGTCCTGGTAGAATGGATCGAGGTTGGTGTAGAGGAACGTCGGGTGCGGCAGGCGGGTCGAGTGCCCGTAATTGAAAAAGAGCACCTGGTTCTCGCGGATGGGAAACGAGACCCGCACCTTGGGCAGGATGCGCGCCTTCCACCGCAATCCCAGCAAGCCAAATGATTCGTTCAGGTAGGCCTCGCGGATGACTTCCGGGATCGTGAACGAGCTGTCGGCTACGAGGTCGTCCACGTAGCTGCCGGGCGCCCAGAACTCCGTGCGGAGGCCGAGGTTGGCGATGAGGCCCCGGTAGCGAAACTGGTTCTGGACGTAGAAGGCCGCGCGGCGTGGCTTCACGCGCCACACGTCGCTGGCCTCGCCCAACCGGTTCGTCTGAGTGGTATCGCCCTCCGCCGTAATGATTGGCGCGCCGATCCACGGCCGGATGATGTCAATCCACTGGTAGTCGTTGAACTTCACGTCGAACCCGGCTGTCACTTCGTAGCCGCGGTTCTCTGTAAACCGCGTGTAGAAGCCCTTCAGCACCATCTCCTCGGCAAAGTGATCGTGCCAGCGTGTGGCAATGCCACCGTTATTGAAGAGGCCCGGCCCCGGCAGTACGAAGAGCACGTCCGGGTTGATGGGGTTGCCGTCGGCATCCACAAAAAGCGACCCCGGATACTCGATAATGCTCTCGGGGTCGAGCTCGGCATCTACGTTATCCGGCCTCCAATCGCGGCCGTTGGCGTCGGCGCGGAGGCGCGTGAAGAGGCGGCTCAGTTGCACTTCGTAGAACGACTGGTTGTTCAGCACCTGCGTCCATCTGAGGTACGCGATGTTGTTGTCGTGCGCGTACGTGTTGGCGTTGTCGGGCTGGAGGGAGAACGCGTACTGGTAGCCCGGCCGCACCACGTCGTCGTTGCCTGTCACCTGCAGCATCCGCGTGTTCTGGCTGATGTTCAGCGAGCGCTGATAGCTCGCTTGGAGCTTGAGGCCCGGCCGTGGCAGCCAAGTAAGCTTGCCGAGTCCGCTCCAGCGGTTGTTGGTGCTCGGCATCCAGAATGTGCTCTCGAAAAGCGACGTGCGTACTTGCTCCGGCGTGGACGTGAAGCGCGTGAAGTCATCCGAAAACCGAACTTGCCCACTAAGGAAGAAGCGAAGGCTGCCCGGCAGGATGGGGCCGGAGAAGGTGCCCTCGTACACCTCTTCGTTCCAGGTGCTCCTCCAGTCGCTGTTGAAGCCGAGGGCGTCGCGCTTGTGGGAAAACGAGCCGTGGAAGTCGTCGGTGCCGTCGCGGGTGGTGACCTGGATGACGCCGGATGTCGCATCGCCGACGTCGGCTCCCACGCCGCCGGTGGTCACTTCAACCTTTCTGAATGCATTGGCTCCGAGATCGAGGCCAAAGCCCGTCCCGGCCAGCGGATCCTTCGCCGATACGCCATCCACAATGAACCCGGTCTCGTCGGCACGGCCGCCACGGATGTACAGACCGGTCGGGTCTTGTATGACGCCCGCCTGCGAGGCTACCACGGCTTGCACATCGCGCACCGGTGCGGCATCGATGTCTTGCCGGCTGATGGTGTACGAACTGGACGATTGCTCTACATCGATCAGCGGACGCTCGCCCACAATGATTATTTCCCCCCCCGTCTGCAGGATTGCCTCGGCGATGTCGATATCAAGCGTCGTCGTCTGGCCGTTCCTCACTACGATGCCGGTGTACTGCTTCGTCCCGAACCCGACGTACGAGGCCTGTACGGTATACTCACCCCCGCGCAGGCCGGAAATCGTGTAGCGCCCGTCCAGATCGGTAGCCGCGCCCTGGGAGGTGGCCAGTACGATGATGTTCACCCCCGGCAACGACTCGCCCGTACCGGCGTCGGTGACGGTGCCCACAAGTCGGCCCTGCGCAAACGCGGGCGCGGAAGCGAGGAGCATCACCATCGCCAAAGCGGCGAGGCGCGAAAGCAAGCCGCTCACGCCTCGTTCGGTTCGTGCAGGATGTTCAGCAGTACGTTCAGAAGCAACCATCGTAGCTATCGCGGGAAGTTCAGCGCTTCCAAAATGAGGCGGATGGCCTGCTTCGCCACTTCCGGATCGCCATCGACGCCCTCGATGAACGGCGATCCCGATAGATCGCTCAGTAACGGGAGCGCAAAAAGCGCAACCCGCCCGTCATTTCTGAGCGAAACAACCGTAGACGGCCCCTCCCATGGGACCTCTGGACCGTCGGTTATCTCCGCAGTGTACTCAGCAGTGTAAAGCGGAATGACGCTTTCGTTGATGAGGAATGGGAAGGTGCCGTCGAGGAAACGGTCTACTTGCAGCGGCGGCAGCGTCACGCCGTTCGGTAGCGTGCTCGTGGGTTCGAGCGGCGCTTCCGCGGCCAACTCCAGGTCGGGTTCAAAGTCCGGATAGTCGGAGTCGGGGCCGAAAGTGAGCAGGCCGGCGATCGGCAGCAACGACAACGCCCCGTTCCCCAGGTTGTCATCCGGACTGGAGGGTAAACGCGTTCGCACGTTGACGAAGATGCTCCCGCCGTCTTCCAGAAAGCCGTCGATGAAGTTGGCCGCGAGAGGCAGATTGTTACCCAGCGAGCGGTTGGTAGCGTTCGTGGACACCCAGTAAATGTGCCTCCAGAAACGAAGCGTCTCCCTTAGAACCGGATCGGGGCTCGTGGGAAAGTTGTTGCTGTAGGCCGTAACGATGGTTGAGCCGGTCTGGAAGGGCTCCGCCAGGTACCACTCGTCGTAACCCGTCCCACCAACGTACCCGTCGAGCACGTCGCGGTGATAGGGCATCACCACGTCGTGGTTGGCCGTGCGGTAGTCATTTATGAGGAGGATATCCGACGTCACTCGCCGAACGACGAACGACTCCTCTTCGGTGCGCGGGAAGCGAACCATGGTGCTCGTCGTGTCGGTTCGGTCCACCGAGCGAAAGTACACCACGTTCTCGGCGTCCATCAGAAGCCCGGGAACGACGATCTCCGTTGCCTGGAACGCCCTCCCGGTGAAGACGCGCGCCGATGTAGTGCCTGTCGCCCTCGGGTCATCCGCCTTGAACGTTACAAAGTCGATGCTGCCGGGGATGCGTGTGAACCCGGCCAACGTGTCGTTGAAGGCCACCTCAACGGCCGCCAGGTCTTCGTCGCCGTCAGGGTCGGAAGCGAGCCACGTAAAGGAGAAGGCCGGCCACGTGGTGTCGGGCGGCGCTTCGGCATCCACGATCCGAAACTCAGGAGGTGAGTTGCGGATCGGGAAGATGGTACGCGCAGGTGTCGGGTCTACGAGCCCATCGTTGTCAATTGCACGAACTTCAAAGACAACCGCAGCGGTTGATTCCCCTGGCGGAATCGGCAGGAGAATGGTGGTGTCACGCGAGACGGTGGATACCCACTCCTCCTCAGGCCCAACGGAGCCGAGGCGGCTCTCGTCGTAGAAGCGGAAGTCGTACGACACTATGAATCCGTCGGGGTCGGTCCCCGACCAGTTCACTTCCACCGTACTGACCAGCGTTCCGTCTCCCAGCGTCTCACGCAGATCGGCCACGCGGACGGCCAGTTCCGTCTCCGGTAAGCGGTTGTCCGCAGCCTCGCCCGTAATGCCGCTGTCGCAAGCTGCTGTTAGAGCCAGGTAGGCAAGAATGGCAAGCGCGCTGCACTTACGGAACATCGAGCGTGTTTCTTTGGAAGAGGACCGCACCAATCTCTCAGTGGTGTCATTCCCGCCACCGATCGTGGTCGAGGGCAGGCTACGAAGGGAACCCATTCAACGCTCTAGCTGAATCGCGGAATGGGTCCCCGCTTTCGCGGGGATGACTAACAGGGTTGAATAGTGAAAAGACCGCCATGCAAACAGTCGTGTCATCCTGAGCAGAGCGAAGGATCTCAATACAGGATCACCAGACATCCTGGCTGCGTCATTTTGAGATCCCTCGACAAGCTCGGGATGACATTGTTGCTATTTCACCAACGTCAAGCTTCCGGTCAGCACCTCGCTGCCCGCAACGAGGCGGTACATGTAGATGCCCGACGAGAGGCCGGAGGCGTCGAACGTGGCTTCGTAGATGCTCGGCGCCAGCGTGCCGTCCACGAGAACCGCGACCTCACGCCCGAGCGCATCGTATACCTTCAGCGTAACGGGGCCGGCAGCGCCGACCTCGTAGCGGATGGTAGCCGTTGGGTTGAACGGGTTCGGGTACGCAGCGTGGAGCCGGTACGTGCCGGGTACGGCCGGACCAGCCGGCTCGTTGGATACGGTGATTGCGCCGATGTCAGCCAAGCTGGTCGGCGTCAACTTGTAAGCGCCGAACGAGTAATACCACGGCCCCTGAACGAATTCGATCATATAATCTATTCCGAGATTCTGGACGTTCCAGAACGCGGCCGGATCACGTTCGTCTGGACTCCCATCGCCATCACAATCGACATCGAACGGAGGCGTAAAAATCTCTTCGGCTAGATCGTCAAATCGAACCTCATTTGCCTCACTTCCATCAGAAGATGCCTGGAACTCGCCGAAGTTCGTATCCTGAGGCATCTGGCATACGACAGGGTTTTCCGGGCCATCTGCATTCGAATCGGTGACAGTAATGTTTTCAAACCGGACGAGTATTCCCTCGTGGGCCTCCTGGAAGCCCGGGTCATCACCATTCAGCACACCGGTGGTCAACACCTTGTGGTCGTAGGGCGCGCCTGGTCCGTCGTTCGAGAACACAATGTCTTCCAGCTGCGTGACACCGAAGCTCTCTGTGATCGTGGCTGTAGTAATGGTGATTTGATCACCTAGGCTTAGAGCGGGAACTCCATCTCCATCCACCCAGATTCCGCTCCACTCGCCGAGCGCCGGATCATCCTGAAGAATGATTCTGCGACCGAATGCCCCTTCAAAGTCAGCCTGCACAACTGCTTCCACATCAATGTTGGAAGTGGTGATACCCTCAAACGGGCTGTCGCCAGGCAATCCATCAGGCGTCAACTGGATCTGAGTGATGTTCTCGATGCCGTTGTACAGAACGCGGTAGACAATTTCCGACGTCGTGCTCATAGCGCCTTCGCTATCGGTGGCGGTGATAGTGAACCCGACAAACAGTCCGTCCGGCGCCGCAGGGATATCTCCGGAATAGGTGCCGCCGCCGTCGTCTGTCATCGCAACGGTGCCGCCAAAACCACCCCCTTGAGCGTCGTAATAATCAAGCTCAACGGATGTAATCGTTCGGGAGGGATCCGGCGTGACCTCAACCGAGATCGGCACCACTTCGTTGCCGACAACATCGGTCGGCCCCTGGACCTCGCCAAAGATCGGCGGAGAGGTGCTAACTTCGAGGTCTGAGCTGTACCAGGGGCTTACGACCATGAGCACGCCAGGTGGCGTCGAGCTGTTGCCCGTGAAATCGAAGCCGCGGTATAGTGCAAAGCCCTGCACACTGATCGCGGCGCCGATGGCTGGTGGGAAAAATGTCGTATCCGGGTGGCTATTCCAGGGGGGATTGGGGTAGTCGGGATCGCCGCTTCGGTCGTTGCGAAAGCGAATCGAAATATCGTCCGAGTTGACAACAGCGTCGGTCCCGGAGGACGACCACTGATAGCTGTAGCGCATGGCGTTCTCGTTGATGTCGTTGTCCGTTACGAGCGCGTCTTCCATGCGGACGTACGCTGCGTTATAGTCGTTGTAGTTGGCCCAGTTGATCTGGACGACTGTGCCACCCAGCGGAGCGCTGATTACGCTATTCAGTTCATCCGTGGTCACGATGATGGGATCCATAATCTCATCCGGAAGGCCGAGGCTCTGGTACGACCCCAGGTTTTCAAACGCCGTCGGGTTGATCTGAATCGTACTGTTGAACGAGCTGACATCGCCCTGGATGGTATACACATCGCCCACTTCCATGTCAACCACAGCCGCACTCCCGTCAACGAGTTGCGTGGTCATGCCCTCGTAACCCATCAACACGGCGTTGGTGTCGCGTACGAATACGTGAACGCGGTTGGGCTGGTTGGTGTCGGAGTTCCAACTGGCGAGGCCCGAGTTGTACGGGTCGCTGAGAACCACGGCCGTAAACTGGACGAACACGCCCTCCAGTTCATAGACCACAAGGTCGTCTACGTCCTGCTGGGTTGCGTCTCCGCCGAGTGCGATGAGAGCATCAATGTTTGCCTGGGGTACTTTGTTGGCTTCGCGCACAGTCACATCGAGCTGTGCCATCGCGCTAGTGGCAAGCCCAAGGGCCAGCGCACTCAGCACGAGCGAACGTGTAAGAGTTTTCATGGGGAAGGGAGGGTTGGTGGGGGAAGGAGACTAGATCGTAATGCGTATTGCGTAAGTAATGCGTGATCCGTATTGCTTAAGAGGAGGTGTTACGAGGCATCTTCCCCGACAACATACTCCACAGTGGGTTCGCGGAGGGTTCGGCCTGCCTGGCCTGATATCATGGTCAGCAGGAGTCGGACGATCTCGGAGAGAATCTCCATCCGATCATGTGCGACGCCATTGTCCAGCTTACGCCTTGCCTTGAAGTACCAGTCACGGCTTTCACGCGCCGAACCAAGCGAGTATTCGTAGAACAGGGCTCTGCCTTTGCCGGAACCCCTGGAATAACCTTCTGCAATGTTTGCGCTGACAGAACCCACGGATCGGTACAATTGACCAGACATATTGCGCGTACGTCCGTCGTTGTGAAGCACCGTGACATCATCCCATGCCAGATCGGACAAATATAACGCGAGTTGATAGACGGTCATTCGCCAAAGCGCATCATCAGTGATAGACGCCGGCACAATCTGCCGCCACGCTTTGAATTCGGGGCTTTGTGCTGTTGTTGGCTCCATTACGGATTACGGAATACGCATTACGCGCTAAAGAATGATGACGAACTTGCCGGTCTGCACCTCGCCCGTGTCGAGGTCCTTGACGGAGAAAAGATAGAGGCCGCCTGCGAGTTGGAGGCCGTTCTGAGAGAGGATGTCCCACGCGTGCTCGCCGCCGGCCAGCACGCGGTTCTCGCCGCTCATGGCGTCGTACCAGCCGATGTCGCCCTGGTTGGTGGCGACGTCGTGCTCCATCTCGCCGACAATCTCGCCGGCCAGCGTGTACACACGGATTTCGCAGCGCGGCGGCAGATTCGAAAAGTACAGCTTGCGCGAGGAGTTGCTTCCCCCGTCCCATGCCGCGTTCACGCGGTACGGGTTGGGGTAGACGGCTACGGGCAGCGTGCCCGCACCGCCTTCCACCGGCGCTGAGCCAGGAAAAACGCGGACCGCGTTGGTCGTCTTGCTCGATTCGAAGGACGGAAGCCCGGCCGTGGCATCGCCCCGGTCGAAGGCGGTAACGGCAAAGCCGTACTGCCAGCCGCTCAACAAGCCGGTGGCGTCGAAACGGTACACATACTCTGTGGGGTCGCCCGGAAACGTTACCGGCTGGGCGAGACGGATGTCCTCGAATCCATTGTTGAAGCCAATCTCGTTGCCTTCCGCATCGAACTGGGCCAGCAGGTCGCTCTCGCCAAAAATGTTACCCTGCCGGTCGTCGCCGGGGTCGGAGCGGTAGATCCGGTAACCCTCAAAGTCCATTCGCCCTGTGATCGGGTCGACGCTCGTCTCTGGCGAGCCATCCCAATACAGCGAGGCCGTCCCTCTATTCAACTCTACGCGCAAGCTCGGGGAGGCAGGCGGCTCGGGGATGAGGTACCGGTCGAGCACGCCGTTTCCGTTGATGTCCTCGCCCGCGTCGAGGCTGCCGTTGTAGTTGAGGTCTTCGCCCGCGTACGTGCGCATCGCCCAAAAAACGTTATTACGCAGAAAGACCCGTGAGTCGTCGTTATCAATCGCGCGCGATGGGATATCCTGAAACGCATCCGGCTTCAGCGCAGCCACCATCGCAAAGTTCACCGTGATGGACTCGCCGGGCTCCACGCGCGGGATCGGACCGATCGGGAAGATCCCAATCCAGTTGCCCTGCGATGTCAGACCGTCCTCAGCAAGGCGCTCGCGGAGCGTTCTGGGGTCGCCGGTGACCGGCTCATCCAGCAGCAGGGCCGTAGACATGCGGCGGTAGCGCTCGTCGTCGTCCGGCGGGCGGGCGAGTTGGTCGATTCCGTTGCTAAAGAGCCAATAACGCGGATTGACACGAGGGGCTGCATAGCCGTCGGCAACGTCTTCGTCTTGCAAGAACGGGTGGAAGAAGC
>JADFQN010000009.1 GCA_022561755.1 Bacteroidota bacterium | reverse complement strand
ATGTCGAGGACGAAGACGAAGCATATTGGCTCCTCGCCAGAGACATTGAAGAGCCTAGCGACGAATTTGACAAGTTTAGCTTTCGGATACCAAAGGAGAACACTCTCTCCACGATCGACTGGTCCGATATTCAAGAGCACGTTCGTCGGATCACGGACATGAAACTGGCCGCTGAACGAAGATCGGAGATCCACGCTAGGGAGAAAAAAGATGGCCAATCGTCAGCATAGTGGCCCCGCTTGTCAGCCCGCAAGGATTTTGTCGATGTACGCAGCCGGATACGATTGGCGAGTATTGAATTCAAGTCCTCCGAATTCTTCCGCTGCGTGCTGCTTTGGATTAGGATCTTTGCTGACCTGCCAGTAGTCGCGCAACAACTCATATAGCGATAACCTGTTCTGCGCGGCGATCTCAACAGCTCGCTCGAAAATATCGATGCTCATCAAGCAATAGGGATAAGGAAACGAGTGGAGAAAATGATCAGGCTCGCGGGAGATGAGTTCGTCTAGCACGTGCGAGAAGGAGAAAACGCCTTCTCCCATGATGATTACGCAAACCGGATCATTGTCTTTGGTGGCATCAAGGCTCGCTTGATGATCCTCATACTCCGAGAGCCCAGCGTAGAGGGCTTCAATCTTCTTGGGTTGTTTTCGTAGCGCATCCAAGCTTGAACTTGTGTCTGCAAGTAGCTCCTCGGACATCGGATCCACCTTCGTTACGGTGCGCATACGCTTTGCCTTCGACTCAACGCAAATCAGCCCGTCAGCCATTCGGTCAATGATGGTTAGATCGGGTCCCCGCTTGTGTTCCCGGCCATATACGCGCTCCGGAATCGTCGTGACTTCGCTAAGACGATCGAGAACGAGGTCTTCGATATATAGCTCCTGAATCGAGCCCAAAACCTGGTTGTACCGATTGTCTGGATAGTTGCGCATCATGGCAAAATGCGGAATTTGAGTGATACCAACATTGTATTTCCTAAAATCGGGAATGACGTATTCGATCGGTGATCCAGTTCCTTCTAGTTTCACTATCGGGTACATTTCCAGAGGGCTAATCTGGTGTCCGAAGTATCCAGCTTGCGCCGCATCACCAGCCAGCTCGATCCGCAGGTCTTCCGTAGTTCGACTAGCGAGTCGAAAGAACCGATCATAGACTTCCTCCGTCAACAAATCGTCAGGGTGCAACGGAGTGCCTAACCCGATTGCTAGACTAGGCAACAATACTTTCGACTGATTGACTAGAGCGCGAAACACACCCTGATATGTTTGGGAGCCCTCCCGACTATCTGGAGACATCCCTTGCAAGAGGGTTTCAACAGACTCAAGGAGTCTCAGGTCGTCTAGTCGAGTCTTGTACCACGCAAAAACCGCCAGCGCACATTGGTAATACGCTCGAACTGATATACGGTGTGATTCCTCAAAGGCTTTTGGAAGATCCACAAATTTGCTACCGTGACTTTTCTTTAGCTGCTCTCGATGCAATTCTGGTAAGACGGCCAACATTGCATATGACCTGCCCATGCGCGCGTACAGATCACCTGCGTCAAAGCGAATTTGCGAAGTCCCCATGATCTGGATCATCCTCAGTACCTGCTCAGTCGGATCGGATATAGATTGATCCAGAATACTTAGATCAGCAGCTCGAACAAGTGGGTTTAGAACGGGAGCAACATCAACTGAGCTTAAAACGCCATGCTTCTCAACCATTGCGTCGCTTCTCAGTATGGCATCGCCGAGAAGTGAGACAAGTTGCTGGTTCAGGAAGGGGAACAGCGGATTGAAGCGGCCCTCAGTTGACCCGAAATACTCGACAAGCGATAACAAACAGTTGGTGAGCCACAAGTCTCGAAGGTTCTTGTTATTCAGATTCGAAACGGCTTCGGAGACTAGTTCTTCGACACTCGACGATTGCGTTTTCATCCAGCTCTTTGTAAGAAATCGAACAGACGTATCAAGTCTGAGCACTAGGCGATGAGCCCAGCAAACTACAATTTTGAGAAGTGCTTTAATAGGTCTGCCGGTCCAATTCCTAGCGCGAGAGCCTGTCGCTTGCCTCTTGATCGGAGGTCAGGAGTGTCGTCCGATGCAGCATAGCCTAGCGCGAGAGCCTGTCGCTTGCCTCTTGATCGGAGGTCAGGAGTGTCGTCCGATGCAGCATAGCCAAGAACCTCAAGGTGGTGCTCGCTGGCGGCTTAGCTTCGCCCATCGGAAATGAGCCACTTGCCATTTCCGGTCTCGTTTCCGGTCGAGTGACATTTCCCTGCATTTCGGTGCATTGCCCTGCAATCTTGACCGAAACGATAAGTGTCCCAAAAGGACTGCAAACGGCTTTTCTGAGGCGTTTTCAGTGGTACCCCCGGTAGGACTCGAACCTACGACACCCTGATTAAGAGTCAGGTGCTCTAACCAACTGAGCTACGGAGGCGAGGATAAAAATTACTCCATCCGGGTCTTGGACTCAAAAATGGGGGCGTGAAAATGGGACTGGAGGCGCCGAGCGGAATCGAACCGCTGTAGAGGGTTTTGCAGACCCTTGCCTAGCCACTCGGCCACGGCGCCGTAGGTTTTGAAAGATACACGTGTCCTGAATTCGTCCGGTCGTTCATTTGCGCGCCCGGCAGGTCGAAAGCGAAGCTTTCGAGGCGGAGGCATCAGCGAGGCCGGAACAACTGAATGCTGGACGGGAGGACCGCGCGCCCGGCAGGACTCGAACCTGCGACCTGCGGTTTAGAAGACCGCCGCTCTATCCAGCTGAGCTACGAGCGCAGAACCGGGTGATCTGGTCGGGGCGGCCGGATTTGAACCGACGACCTACTGCTCCCAAAGCAGTCGCGCTACCGAGCTGCGCCACGCCCCGAATGGATACGTCAAGAACGGGAACTTGAGAGGATCTTCCCCGCAAACTTGCGGGGATGCCCCACCGAGTCGAGTTCACCCCGCAGGCGGCGGGGCCACGCCCCGATTGTGTGCAATATACCGTCGCAAAGACCACGCCACGGCCCTCCGCCCTATCTTCGCGGCATGGGGAATCCATCACCCGAACAACTTGCTGCAGACAAACGCACCCTGCGCGTCATCTGGCTGGCCGTTGCATCAGGCGTCATTCTGATCAGTGCAGTGATGACGTTCCTCGTTCAATCCGGGTCCGGTGGAACGATGGCAGAAGGCGGTCTCATCTTCACCGTCAACGCGGTGTTGAATATCACTTCTATCCTGTTAGGTTTTTCGATCCAGAAGAAATTGGATGCCTCCCTTCCTTCCGCGAGCAGCCATGCGGAAGCAATGGGGCTCATCCGAACGCGCTGCATTTTGTCGATTGCCGTAGTGGAAGGATCCGCGCTGTTTGCCGCCGTTGCCGTCTTCCTCACCGGAGACTTTCTGAACCTCGCGTTCGTGGTTCCGTTCTTCGCCTTCGCGTGGCTTTTCTTCCCCTCGGACGAGCGCTTTGCATACTGGCTTGCCCTATGGGGAGGCGAGCGGTAGAAACAAAGAGGGCAACCCCACATGAATGGAGCCGCCTCACAAAAATTGGAGCGCGTCGAACGCAATTAGCCGGACTTTGCGGCCTTCAACGCGTCCTGCACCTGGCTGACTTCCACCATCCTGGAGCGGAACTCGAAGTGCCCGTTGTCCTTCTTGGCGGCAATGATCACCCTGGCCATTTGCCTGACGCCGGTGTCCGCACCGCGGCTGGTGCGCTGGTTCTTGAAAACTTTCTTTGCCATGGTAGTTGGATTAAAGCGTAATCCGTAGTGCGTAATACTCGTGTAGTAGCGTGCGCTTGCTGAACCTTACGAATTACGCCTTACGATCTAGTTACTTGATCTCGCGGTGGAGGGTGTGCTTGCGAAGCTTGGGGTTGTACTTCTTGAGTTCCATCCGCTCGGTGGTGTTCCGGCGGTTCTTCGTCGTCGAATAGCGCGACGTGCCGGGAGCCTCTGTGCATTCGAGGATTACCTGGATGCGTACGTCCTTGCCTTTAGCCATCGGGATGGGGGTTCAGGTCGAGAGGGAGGGTGTCAGATGCTGACGCCGTTGGCGCGCGCGTCCTTGAGCACGGCGCTGATTCCCTTCTTGTTGATGGTTTTCAGCGTCTGCGTGGACACCCGAAGCGTGACCCAGCGGTCTTCTTCAGGGATGTAGAAACGCTTCTTCTGAAGGTTTACGTTGAACCGCCGCCGCACCTTGTTGTGAGCGTGCGAGACGTGGTTGCCGGACATCGGCCCCTTGCCGGTAAGCTGATCTTTCCGTGCCATTGTCGTTAATCGAATACCGCCCAGGGCGGCGTGTCGGGTCCGTGCAAATGCATTGCGAATAGGTTAAAAGCTACGGAGCCGGGTGGTCGAGATTCAATTGATATACTGTTCAAAAGTGTGAGGCTACAGCGAAAAGGAAGAGGCCCTAGCGCAGCGCATGCACCGGAGCCTCAGAAAACAGACATGCAAAACTGCCTAAAAGAGCCCGAAGCGGACCTGAATGTAGTGATTGTAGCGGCCGAGTTGCCCGGCTGTCCGGCCATCCTCGATACCGAAATAGGCGTATTCGAGATGAACGATCGGCAAGTTCAGGCTGGCCCCAAAAGACGGATAGCCCTGGCTATACCCTGAATGGACAGAAAGAATCCGACCGATATTAGCCCCGATGCCCATGCGGAGGTGCGCGCCGGTTGGCTGCTCGTACTCGGAAGTCGAGGCGCTCACGTAGTCGGTGGCAATAATGACGCTGTTCACGACCGCACGCGCGCTTGGCGGGATTGGAACCCGGTAGGCCGCTCCGATTCGGTAGGTGGGCTTCGACTCGCGCGCGTTAAAACGCTCTTCGAGAGCCGCAATTTCCTCCTCGTCATTAGGGCCGTCGTTTCCCGTCAGATCAATGCGGCGGTCGTAGCTGTAATCGAATCCACCGCCGACTACTTGGTAGAGTGCCGCGCCAAAGTCGACATTGGGCATCACGTCCTCGGCGTGGATGCCGACGTCGAACGAGATGCTGTTGCCTTTCAAAACGTACAGGTGCTCCTCGTTGGCGTCAAGCTCTTCGAGCAGGGCACCCTTGGCGGTGAGATAGCGCCGCGTGTAACTGGCCGTTACGCCGACAGCTAGCGGGGAATGTGGAATACCAAAGGCTCCCGTTACGGGCAGGATCAGATCGAGTTGGTCGAAGGCGTCGAGACGAGGCACGCCAACACCCGCGTCTGTGAATTGCATCCGAAACGAGTTGGTGCCAAAGAGACCTATGCCAATGGACTCATTGTCGGATATGCGCATCTGCACGGACGGACCGTACGCGGTAAGGGTTGCTGCCGCCTGCGTGCTTCCGAGCTCGAGCGCGCGCTCGTACAACTCCACAAGGCGGTCATAATCCTCCAGGCGGATTACCTCCAGCCCCTCATCAATGGCCGGTTCAAGTTCGTCGCGAACAAAACGGTACTCCGCAAAGATCTGATTGCTCACGCTAACGCCTGCTCCGACGAATGTGATCCTCGGCTTCGAGAGATCGAGGCGAGCGAGGTGCGCCGGGTTGTAGAAAAACGCTGTTTCCGCCGTCGGAACGGCCGCGACGGCCCCGCCCATCGCTCGGACCTGAAGATCGGCAACCTGCGGACGGGCATCCTGCTGGATGGCGCCGAAAATCTGAGCATCGGCAGCAGCAAACGGGCTGGCAAGCAGAAGGGCGAGAAACAGCGGGCGACAGCACATGACAGATAAGTGGCTTGGAGGCTCGGTCCTGAATGGGGGAGGAATCCTCCGGCACATTGGTCCTGATTAGGTATTCACCACCTTCGCAATAAGGGCCGAGGTCTTCCTCGATGGCCACGTAGGCATCCAGAACGTGCTGAACGAGCTCCTGAGACGCGGTGCCTCCACCAAGAACGTGATCGCGGAGATCGAGCGACGTGATGGACTCGCCAAGATCCTCAATGGCCTCTTCCACCTGCGCGCGAAGGGCATCCTGGTCGTCTGCGCAGACACCTATGTAGTCTCCATTTGGACCCTGTACGTGGTACCAGGTAGTCTGCTGCGGGATATCTTCCGAGATGAAGAAGTAGGACTCGAAGAAGAGAACTACAGCATTTACGGCCAATGCTGTGGTGATTTCGTCATCGCTCAGACCAAGCGCACGCATGGAGGCAAGGGCCGCATCGCGGTCGTAGATGAGTTGGCCATCTACAATTCCCTGGCAAAGGCTGACTACGCGCAGCTCGTCCGGAATGATGCTGAGGTCTACACCTGAAGGATCGACGCCATTGAGCAACCCGAGAACACTATCAATCAGGTCGCGGTTCGAATAGAGGTCTACGTAGCCATCGTACTCACGCGGATCAAACGGTTGGGCGTTTGGGTCGTCAG
Organism: Bacteroidota bacterium; assembly: GCA_022561755.1. Classification (GTDB taxonomy): domain Bacteria; phylum Bacteroidota; class Rhodothermia; order Rhodothermales; family Rubricoccaceae; genus JAHEJB01. The sequence goes on along the minus strand of JADFQN010000009.1, from coordinate 35,290 downwards.
CGTACCGACAGGTCCCACCAAAACGCTGAACCGGTGCATCTGACGGCTCGACCAGATTCTCCTCAAACGTAGTCAAGAAGAGCGCCACACGATCTACATCAAGCAGATCAACGTCCTCGCGGTCGAGGTAGGCCGAACTGAGTTCTACGCGGACGGGCGCATTTTCCGGAGCCTGAGCCATTGCGGTCTCCAGGAGGGCGATCGCTCCATCGATATCGCCGGATTGCCGGGCGATACGGGCGTCTATGAGAAGCGAATCAACGTCGGAAGCGACATCGCCACCGTCACAGGCGGCAAGGAACAACGGGGTGGCCACGAGCAGAAATGCCGCGCCGAGAACAAAACGAAATGAACGTGTCATGAGGCTGCTGAGGGGTGCGGGGCTGGCGGACCCCAATTATGGAACGGTACGCGTCGGTTATCGGTAGGCCCTCCCTGCCCTTAAGCACCGTTCGTATGCCTTCCCAAACCGTAGCTCAGCCCGTACTACGAACTGCTTTGGCAGGCTCTATCGTCGCGGCTCGCTTGGCCGGATAAACAGCGGCCAACACGCATAAGCTCATTGCAACGGCCAGAATCAGCACCACGTCCCACAATCGTATGGCGACGGGATAGGCGTCGATGATGAACGATTCCGCCTGTGCAAGCTTGGCGATGCCTGTGTATTTCTGGAGCAATGACAGACCAACGCCCATTACCGTCCCGAGGCCCGCTCCCAGGGCACCCACCAGCAGCCCCTCCAGCAAGAAGATGCGCCGCACATCCTTGCGTGAGGCGCCCATCGCCTGAAGCGCTCCCAGATCTCGGCGTTTCTCCATCACAATCATGGTGAGCGCCCCGACAATGTTGAACGCAGCCACTACTACGATCAGAAACAGGATGGCACTTGCGGCCCACTTCTCCAATTTCATTACCGCATAGAGAGAGGGCTGGAGATCGTACCACGTGCGAACGCGAAACTGATCCGGATCCAGGACACGTTCGAGACGCGCCTTCACCCGATCCGAGGCCTCCACGTTGTCGAGCCGGAGATCGATGCCGGTGACGGCGCCGGACATCCGGAATAGCCTCTGAGCTTCCTCCAAAGCAATAAAGACGTGGTCCTCATCGTAGGCCGGGTCCAGCTCGAAGGTGCCGCGGAGGTTGAACACCTGCCGCGCAGGCAGCCCGAAAGGATACTGGACAATCATGCGCTCCAATGCAGGCGCGGAGAGCAACGCCACGGTGCTTCCGTCGTCGCCGATCGGGCCTGGGAACAACGCCATCCGTATGGTGACCCCCGCGCCCATTACTATGCCTGCACCCGTGGGCTTCCGCGCCACATCGAACGAGCCGGAGGTGACGGCGCGGGTTACGGAGGCGTCCACGGAAGCCGGGTCAACACCACGGACGACTACAACCTGGTTCAGATCGCGCGCGTCGGTGCTCGTGAGAAGCGCCTTGCCTTCTACAAACGGCGTCGCCGAAACGACTTGCGGTTCCAGCCTGGCCACTTCGGCCAGAGAGTCCGGGTTCGTGATTCCGCGTCCGTCCACCGCCTCAATCCGGACGTGCGGATCGTACGACACGAGGAGATCGCGCACGAGGTCGTAAAACCCGTTCATCACACTCAAAACGACGATTAGCGCTGCCACGCCAAGCGCAACGCCGCCCACCGAGATTCCACTCACCACTGATATCAACGTCACCCTGCGGCGGCTGACGAGGTAGCGGCGAGCAATGAGAAGGCGATAATCCACCTGTACGAAACGCGTGAAGGAGACGTGGTCCTGTGGCAAAGAGGCTGTTGAAATAAGTCATGCGGCCTGCGACAGAGCACGAAATTCAACAGACTCGTAGGGAATTGTGAGTCTGAAGTAGCAAATTCCAAATCACAAAGGGTACTTCATGAGACCGCTTGGAATTTGATACTTGGATTTTGGTACTTGGGAGGCTCTTGAACTACGTCATCCGATCCGGCGAAAGAGCACGTTTTTCAACGGCCTCCTAAGAGGCTGTCGAAATACTACGCCGTAAGCGAGGCGCGAAATCGCGGGCGAATCGGTGATTCGTTGAGTATTTCGCAACGCGGAGATCGGGCAAGAGGCGCCGCAGCAGGTAGGTGGAGTTTTTCAACGGCCTCCTAAGAGGGGACGCGGATTCTGCCTTTCGTCGGCGCCGCATTCTCCCTTTATTGGGCACCCCTTTGTTGGGTAGCCGAAGATACCTTGCCGCCATGCACCCAATCACCGCCGTTGTGCTGTTCCTGCTTGCCGCAGCCGCCGTGGTTGCGCAGCCGGACGAGGTATTCCCGGAGGCAACTCCTGACTCCACAAAGGCCCGTTACGGCACGGGTGGTGGGATTTCCATCCGGCTCAACGAATCCGGGTTTGGGCTTGGCGGCCTGTACCGCGCGCGGCTGGGCTCCAGCACGTCGGGGATTGTGGAACTAAGCGTAGGCGTGGCGAAGGACGCACGCGAGCAGCAATTCTTCATTGGGCTTTTCGGCGATACCGTGACCCCTTTCAAGCGCAATTACATGGTGCTGGCGCCCTTACAGGCCGGGGTGGAGCAACGCATCTTTGCCGGCCAGATCGAGGACAACTTCCGGCCGTACGTGCAGGTATCGGCCGGGCCCACTCTCGGCTATCAGTGGCCGTACTTCCGCGACGTAAACGGCAACGGCTTGCGCGAGGAGGGGGAAGCTCTCAACGGGCTGTTTGGCGGAATAGGGGAGGGCCAGTTCAAGTTGGGCGCGGGTGGAACGTTGGCCATTGGCGCGTACTTCGGGAAAAGCCGCAGCTCTACGCAGGGGGTGCGTTTAGGGTACGTAGCGTCGTATTTTTTTGAGGATGTTGAGCTTCTGGAACCAGCTGCCTCTGTGGAGTCGCCGGCACGGCGTTTTTTTGGAGGGCCAGTGGTCAGCTTTCACCTCGTCCGCTTGTTGGACTAACGCGGCCGCTATAGGTCGAGGCCAACTTGTTTACCCGAAAATGGAGATTCGGCCGCCCATTGAGTAGGGGATCGCTGCGGAGCGGGCGCACATCATTCTATGAACATTCCTTGGATCTCCGCTTGAACAGTTAATGGCCATTCCGTCCAGACTTCCACTATGCACCGCCCTTCATTCAGGTTCGTCCTCATTGTCTTACTCCTTTTCGGGCCCCTTTCGCACGCGCAAGGGACCCTGTTCAACTACCCGCCGCCATCGAATCAGTTCTCGGGCGGCCCCTCTCTCCCTTCAGGTTTTTACCTCGAGAACATAGTTCCGGGCACCTCTTTTCAAGTACCCGTAGCCGTGGTAGCACTCCATGACGGCCGCCTCCTTGTTGCCGAAAAGCGCGGCATCGTTCACACGATCGAGAATGGCATCCGCCTTCCCACCCCCTTCCTCGATATTGAAGATGAAGTGCTGAGCCAGGCGGACAGAGGATTACTGGGTCTTACACTCGATCCCGACTTTGCCTCCAACGGTCGTATCTATCTCCACTACGCAGTGGATCATGACGGCACAGGCGATTACGACCGCTTTGATGCTTTCGTCAGGATTACGAGTTATGCTGCAAGCGCCGCCAACCCCAACGTCGCCGACCTCTCGACCCGAAACGTGCTCATCGGCGAGACGTTCTCGACCGGCATTCCGGCCTGCTTCTACTCGCACAACGGCGGCCACCTCGCCTTCGGTAACGATGGGACGCTGCTAGTTTCTACCGGCGATGCTGCCAGCTTTAGCGAGGTCGATGCCGGTGGCCTCTACCCCGATTGTTTCGGACCGGGGCGATTGGACCCCAGCGAGGACATCGGCTCATTCCGCTCACTGCGCATCGAGAGTTTGGCCGGGAAAATCCTCCGGATTGACCCGGACAACGGCGACGGGATAATCTCCAACCCTTTCTACACGGGCGATCTAACCGACATTGCCTCGAAGGTGTGGGCATACGGATTGCGAAATCCCTTCCGGTTCGCTGTAAGAAACAACGGCTCCACCGACCCGAACGACGGCCGCCCCGGCTCCGTGTACATCGGCGACGTTGGATGGGGAACCTGGGAAGAGCAGCAAGTCGCCAAGAGCGGCGAGAACTTCGCCTGGCCATGTTACGAAGGCCCTTTCGAGCATTCAGGATACCAGGTCGCTACACCGACTACGAATGGTTGCGGCACAATGCCTCCACGAACAGACCCTGCGTACTACTGGAGCCACGACGATCCGAACGCGTCAAACCCACCTGGACTGCTCGGTTTCGGAGCGTTGGGTGGTGCGTTTTACACCGGCTCCGTGTACCCGGCTGTTTACCAGAACGCCTATTTCTACGCCGATTTTGTCCTGGGCTGGATGGCGTTTGCCCACGTGGACGCCGACGATAACTTCCTGGACCAATCCCTGTTTGCAGAGAACCTCAGCTTCCCCGTCCACATCAGCTACGATCCCGTTCAGGAGCACTTCCTTTTGGTGGATGTCTTCGGCGGCAATATCTTTCGGCTCGGATACGACGACCCGACCACAAACGAAGCCCCGGTTGCCGTAGCATCGGCGACACCTACCGTGGGCACAGCCCCGCTCGCCGTTGCCTTTTTCGGCGACGACTCGTTCGACCCGGAAGGACGGCCTCTCCTGTTTTCCTGGGACTTCGGCGACGGCGTCGGATCTACCGAGCCCAACCCATCGCACGTTTACGACAAGCCGGGACTCTACCCCGTAACCCTGACCGTTACAGACCCGTTGGACCTGACGAGCACCGCCGGCCTGACAATAACCGTAGGAAGCGGCAACGGGCCTCCGGAGGCGGCCATCACCCAACCCGCTGAACTTTTCGCGGCGTCACCGGGTGATGAAGTAGTCCTGGCAGCCCTGGCCTCTGACCCCGACCAGGAACCCGCGACCCTCGCCTATCACTGGAGTGTTTCGCAGGTCCACAACAGCCACGAGCATCCCGATTTTCTTGAAGCGGACGGGCAATCGGCGACTTTCCCCGTGCCCGGGCACGGCGCCACAGGCGAGGTCGTCTATTACCACATCTACCTCACTGTTACCGACGACGAGGGCCTCACTGCGACGGACGAACGCTTGCTCCGCATTGTGCTGGATGGTGAGTTCGATGTGACGGACTTCGGAGCACCGATTGCGCTGAAAAGCCAGCTTCCCGGTGGAAACATCGAAGGAATTGAGGTGATTCGGGACGGCTATTTCCCTCCCGTCGGCGACGATAGTTCACTCGGCCAGTTCGATACCTACACCGACGACACGGGCGGTGGCCGTACGGAAGACTGGATCGGGTACGAGTTCTCCGAATCTCTTCTCTTCTCGCGCATCACCTTCCAGGAAGGCCGGTACTCCGACGACGGCGGGTGGTTCGATACGCTACGGGTAGAAATCCGGCGCGAGGGCGAATGGGCTAAAGCCCAGTTCTTTACGCCTTTCCCCGAGTACCGAGGCGACGACGGCGTCGCGTACAACACATACGAGCTACACTTCCGCGCCCTGGAGGGCGACGCGATCCGGATAAGCGGAACGCCGGGCGGATCGGCCCGCTTCATCTCGGTTGGAGAGCTTCGCGTCTTTTCGCTCACTCCCCTACCCGACGCAGTTCCCGACACGGACGACCTGACCATAGACAGGATCTACCCAAACCCGTTCAACGCTACCACGTCGGTGCGGCTGAATACAGTTGAGCCAGGGTTCCACCACATCGAGGTGTACGACCTGCTCGGCCGGTTGGTGCTGAGGAACTCTGCGTTCTCCCACGGGGAAGAAACGCTGAACGTGGTCGTTGATCTATCCGGCCTTGCCGGCGGATCGTACCTGGTTCGCGCTGTCAGCCCCAGTTCCTCCGTCACGCATTCGCACCGAATCTCGCTGCTCCGCTGACCTCGGTCTGGCCGCGCGGCAAGCAGGTTCGCTGCGACCTGATGGTCGGGCGGCGTTGTATCGTTGTACACGTCAGCCAGGCCAAATCGGACGAGGATGGCTACGCCGCTGTTAATCTGGCGTGGCTCCAGTTCGTCGCGCCACCAGCCGACGAGCTCGCGCTTCCTGTGCGTTGAACCAGACGTGCTGCTCGGCTTCCGCATCCGATCACGAAGTGTCTGCTCACGCCTTTTGGGTGTGTGCGGCCGGCCGATGGCAATTGCGGAGGCCGCGTATGGCCTCTGGCGCTTGGAGAAGGTGCGAGCACGCCCAAAGTACCCCCTTCAACTTCCGGTATAGCTCGCGTCGGTGTTACTCACCGTCCAGCTCAATAGTACGGCGGACAGGATTCCATCGCCACAGGATTTCCGGGCGAAGATGGACACCGCCAAGCCACCAGTCGATGCCGTTGAGGCGAATGTGATCATCGTCGGATCGCAGCACGGCCTGCCCTGCTTCGGTGAGTTTGACGCGGCGCTTCCAGAATGCCAGGTCGAAATCGGGATGGCGTGGAGCGTGGATCGTTGTACTGTCATCGAAGAGTACCAAGGGGCGCGGCACGTCACTCAATCGCTGCACCCAAATGGCGAAGGAAGCGTCTCCGGCGAACTCGGCTTCTTCCCTTTCCTGAGAGGCTCGGAAGAGATCCTTCACAACGGAATGGCCCGCCGCAATTAGCTCCAGAATCTGCTGTTCTGACCGGGAAAGGCCGTTTGTTGGGGAGGGGAACTGCTCCAGATGCCTCGTGAGTGCCGACGCCAACAATGGCAGCACTGCGGTGTCTTCATCGAGGAAAGCCGCGATGGCCGTCGGATTCGAGGAGCGAAACGCCGTCCAACCCCTGCGGCCCACTTCCATTTGATCCGCATGGACCGTTTCCCTGCCTGCGAAGCGCTCGGCGAGCCGCCCCGGAGACGAGCGGCCCAGAAACTCGGCCGCACAAATCAGGGTCAGTGTCGTGCCACCGAGATCCTCACCCGCGAAGAAGTCCAGTAGTTGGAGCAGTTGGAGTTGGTCGTACAGATCGTGCTCGAACCAGAGAACCACCTCGTCGAAATCACCAAACGAACGCAAGCACCGGTCACGCGTCTCGAAATCGGCCAGCACCTCGCCTACATCTCCCCACCCAATCTCGGCAATGAACTGGGCCCGGACGGCGCTAAGTTTGTTGAGCGCCATGCCCGAGGGCACGGGGCCATCGTGGAGAACGTCGTTCCACGGGAGGATCTCCCCACCAATCCCTGCACGGCGGATTACGTCTGCGGCCGCATCGCCGTTGGTTATGTGGAGCCGCTTGCTCACATGTCTCGTTCGAGGCGCGAAATCAGCCGCTGTCGTGCGTTCGGAGCAGAAACTGGTTGACGGTTTCGCTAATGAGCGATTCGCTGATGATGGCCCTGAGCATGACGTGTTGGAGGAATAGGGGCCCGGCGAGTTGCGCGCTTGCTGTCTCGATGTGGATTGTGGCCGAAAGATCGCCTCGCTGGACAGCAGCGGCAAGGATGTCGTGAATGGGCTGAAGGACGCCGTTGACAAAGCGGCGTTGGGCAGCGACGAGACCTTCATCCCGGTTGGCATGGTCGAGGAGAGCGGTGAAGACCAGCCGGAATGGTTTTTTTGTCATGCGCATGCGAAGGTTGGAGAGAGCCGTGACGAGGTCCTCTTCGAGGTTGTCGGTGATCTTAGTGGGTACGTGGGGTGTCACGACTCTGTCGATTGCGTCGAGCATCAGCCCTGATGGGTTGGGGAAATGCCGGTAGATCGTGGTGCGGGCAACGCCGGTCTCTTCGGCGACGCGCACTACGGTAACGGCACCGGCGCCCTCCCTGACGAGTAACTGGGCGGCGGCATCGAGAATGATTTCGCAGACCCGGGTGGTGCGCGGGTTCTTCCCTTTTGCACGTGGCTGGTCAGCTTTCATACTCGCGCCGTTTGTGGGCTGCGGCTTCGCATGTTGATTTGATTCGCTACACTATGTTTCTTAAACCTACGTCTTGTCCCCCCCCGAATGCGTCCCAAAATATCATTATGGCGCACGTCCACGAGCAAAGGAGGACCCAATGAGAACAAGAACCCGCCCCACATCGTCTGGCATAACTCCCACTCACTCGGAGCGGCCGGGGCTGGCAGTGAAAGGGGATCCTCGTCACTTATTCGGTGTCGTTGCCATGTGCCTCAGCGAGTGCAAGCTGATGCCAGTGCGCTTGAGGTCAGTCGCTTTGGCCTAACTCAACTGCACGCAGCACGTAGTCTCGAACGTATTCGTACTTCGGTGCGTGCATCACCCGCTGATTGTAGTTGCCGCCGAAGATGACAATGTTCAGGCCCAGCTCCGGCACGACGATCACGTACTGACCGCCGTTTCCTCCGGCGTAGTACGCATTCACTTTGCGGCCTTCAAACGGGTAGGAGAACACCCACCAGCCGTACCCGTACCCCTCCTCTCGAATCGTCCTGTCCGTCGTCGTAGCGGCTTCCGCCCAGCCAGAGTCCAGAAGCCGGCGACCCCTCCAGACGCCATCATCCAGGTACACCTGGCCCAGCTTGAGGAAGTCCCTAGGCTTGATAAATAGACCCCCGCCTCCGTATCCCTCCCCAACCGGGGTCAGGTTCATGTGGTAAAGACCGGCATTCACAGGACCGGCGAAATGGTTCCGGTAGAAAACGGGCAGCCACTCTCCGGACACATGTGACAGCAGTTCACCGGCCAGATTCTGACCCGCGCTGCAATATGCTGCGTGAGTGCCGGGCTCGTGCATCATGGGGAGATCCAGCGTGTACTGGCGCCAGTCAGGCTGCTCTTCCTGGTTCTGCATGCGATCTTCACCGCCGGGCGAGTCCTGATCTCCGTCGTCACAGGCCAGGCCTGACGTCATCGTGATCAGGTGCAGGAGGGTCATTCGCTCCGCCCGGGAATCGAGATCATCCGGCGGCTCTCCGTCGTACAGCGTCTCGTAGATCGGGACGTTAAGCCCCAGAGTGCCTTCATAGTTGGCAATCCCGACCAGCGTGGTCGTCATGCTCTTGGAGGCCGACCGGGTCCCGTGCGGCTGATGCCGGGAATAGCCGTGAAAGTACTCCTCCAGGACCAGCTTTCCGTGACGTGCGACGAGCACGCCGTGGATGTACGGAGCATCGACCGCATCCATCGGCGTGGCGATAATCATCCGGATCATCTCCTGGAGTGGCGCGGATGCCATTCCCACATCCTCGGGGCGTGCAGTTTGCCAGCCTTCGCCGGCCGTCGGCTTCCGGTACCTGTATGGTCCATCCCCTAGCGGCCGTGGATAGAAAGCGGTAGCCGGGTCGTCACCCGCCCGGACAAAGTCGTACATGCCGCCGTTGAGGGGAAAGTAGACGGAGAGCCGGCCGAATCGGGGGTCGTACGAGCCCTCGAGACGAACGCGACCGTTCGCGTCAACGAATTGAAGCACGTCACCATCTTGCACGATCTCCTGGATGGCGTAGAAGCGTCCGATGTTTGCTTCGGGATTCCTAAGAAAGGCCCCGATTCTGCCATCCTCACCTTCCTCGATCATGAGATAGAATCGGAGCCGGTCTTCCAGAGGAGTCACCACACCAGACCATATGCCCTCAGCGGTGCGGTTCAAGCTCACGGGCGATGCCATGCGAGCGAAACTGCGGTAGTTCCAGGGCTGCACCCAGTGGCCGTCGATCCTGTCTTGGTACGCCGATACCGCTCCGCGGAAGTACCCACGGCCGCCCGGGGCTTCGAATCGGATTTCACCGTCGGTGACGCGAGCTCGCAGAGAGTAGCCTCCGATCTCCGCCCACAACTGGCCATCCGCTTCATGAAGGGTCAACGCGCCCTTCACTTCGGGGCCGAAGTTCCGCTCCGCCGACCATAGGCCCAGCAGCTCCCGGACCGTGTTCCGAGTTTCGCCCGGAGCCTGGTTCTCCTGCGCGTGAGCCTCGGGCGCGCCCGCCCACAGTGCGACTACCGCGGCTACGAGTAATAGTGCTCTCCACCATATTGAATTATTCATTACCCCTCCAAATCCTGTCTTTCATCCAACCAGGCAAGGATCGGATCCTTGTTGCTGGTCAGATTCTTCCGCAGCGTTTCACAGGCCTCGTCCATCTCGTCCGCCCTCAGAGCATGGATAATCTCGACGTGCTCCTGGTTCGCCGTCTCGATCACCTTCCGCTCCCGGGCGAAGGCCAGGCCGTAGCGCCGGAAGCGGTTCATAAAATTCATAATGAGTCCGATAAGAATCTGATTCTCGCACCCCGACACGAGCTCGAGATGCCAGGCGTCATCGAGCGACACACGCGTCTTCATATCCGTCGCATCCCGAATCTCTACGTTGAGGCGCTCCAGCGTCGCGAAACTCCCGACCGATGGAATACCAGACAGCCTCAGCGCCTCGGGATCCAAAATCGACCGTATCGGATACAGATCCTCGAATTCCCGGCGGGTCAATTCTCGAACGAAGAAGCCCCGGCGCGGAATGTTGATCATGGCCTCTTCCGCCACTAGAAGCGTGAGTGCCTCCCGCAATGGCGTCCGGCTAACGCCGAGTGCCTCGGACAAGTGCACCTCATTGATTCGCTCGCCAGCACCCAGATCTCCCTCGAAAATCATGTCACGCAGCGAGTTGGCTAACTGCTGGCTGATATTGAGACGGGGTTTCGTTGTCGGTATTAGTGGCATACTGCATACAGTACGCAATTACACCGAGCCTTGCAACCTGGCCCCATCCAACGTGAGGAAGGAAGGCTCGGCGTTCGATCTGCCCCTCGGCCACGGCGCTCCATCAACGGGCAACCTTGGGCCGCCCCTTGAAGATCGCCATCGTAGGATGGATTTCGTTTCGCCAGGACAAGCGCTGGCGTGCAGGGGCACCTGGAACTCGGCGCTCCATGACGTTTCCGCATGGACCAGCTCGACTCGGCCGGTATTTGTCGAAGTAACTGTCGTCTCGGTGTCTGTCACGCTGGCCCTCTAGCCCGGCATAGAGCAATTGCTAGTGTCCTAGGAAGGGCGAACCTTTTCTCGGAACCAGCGGGCCACGTTCTCTCCTATGGCGTGGGGATGGTCCTCTTGGAGGAAGTGCAGACCCTTGCCGAGGTGTACCGTCTCGAGGTTGGTCAGATTCGCCTGGCACCAGTCAATGATGTCCTCGCTCATAATGGCGCCGGGTTCGGCGGTGAACATCAGCTTCGGAATCGGGGTCTGCTGAAGCCAGGTGTTGTAGTCGCTGACGAGGTCGTGCATCAGCGCGGGCTTCCCATCTATGGGGATCTGGCGCGGCCACTGGCGCACCGGTTTTCGGCTCTTGACCGTCGGAAATGGGGCTTCGTAGAAGGCTTGCTCCTCTTTGGTGAGCTTCCGCACGATGGACTTGGGCAGAACCTGCTTCAAGAAGACGTTGCCGACGCTGATCATGAGCCACCCGATGCCGGGGCTGCGCATGAGACGAAAGGGAATGCGAAAGTCCGCCGGGAAACCCGCCCAGGTGCTGGGCTTGACGATGGCCTCCATGAAGGCAATTCCGCGGACCCGGTCGGCGTGTCGTTTCGCCCAGTGAAAGCCCAGTCCCGAGCCCCAGTCGTGAATGACCAGAGTCACATCCTGCAGATCGAGCGCGTCGATAAACGCGTCGAGGTAGCGCGCGTGATCGGCGAATTGGTACGGCAGGTTGGGCTTGCCGGAGCGTCCCATGCCGATAAGATCGGGGGCGATGCACCGCCCATGGGGGGACACGTGGGGAATGACGTTTCGCCACAGGTACGAGGAGGTCGGCTGTCCGTGCAGGAAGAGTATGGGCCTGCCCTCGCCCTGTTCGATGTAGTGCATTCTTGAACCCAGCACGTTTACGTAGTGAGGCTCGTAGGGGTATGCAGCCGATATGTCGGTTTCAGGTTGCACGGGCTCGCGAGTGCTAGGAGGCTGTTGAATTACGTGCTCTGTCGCCGAGACGAGGGCATCTCGGTCGAGATCAAGGCGCGAGATCGTAGTCGAATCGGTGATTCAGCGAGCATCTCGCAACGAAAAGATCGGCCAAGAGGTGCCGTCGCAGGCAGGATGACGTATTTCATCAGACTCCTAGAGCATCATTCCGCCGCTGGCGGCTATGATCTGACCCGTGATCCAGCTTGCCTTCGGCCCGGCGAGCAGCACGATCACTCGGGCGACATCCTCGGGCTGGCCCAGGCGCCCGAGGGGCGTTTGGCTCTCCATTGCAACGCGCATTTCGTCCGTCAGTCCGCCGCGCAGCATGTCGGTCTCAGTCGCTCCAGGGGCGACCGCGTTGACGCGAATGCCCATTGGCCCTACTTCGGCGGCGAGCACTCGGGTGATCTGCTCGACCGCAGCCTTCGTGCCGGAGTAGGCTGCGACACCGGGCATCACACCCGTGGCCACCGTTGAGGAGATGTTGATGATGCTGCCTCTGGTCTTGGCCAAGGGCTCCAGCGCTTCGCGGCTGAAGGCGAGCAGCCCGGCGACGTTGAGCGCGAGTAGCCCGAGGATCTCTTCGTCGGTGGTCTCGGCCAGCGGTTTCATCACGAATGCGCCGGCGTTGTTGACGAGCACGTCCAGTCGACCGTGCTCGGCGAGGACGAAGTCGACGACCCGCTTCGCCTCCCCCGGCTGGGCAACATCGGCCTGCACATAGCTCACCCGCCCGGGATGGGCTGCGGCCAGCTTTTCGAGGGGCTCCTTCCGGCGCGCCGTGACGACCACCTTGGCCCCCTCGGCGATGAACTCTTCGGCGCTGGCGCGGCGGATACCTGCGCTGCCGCCTGTGACCAAAACTACTTTGTCTTCGAAACTTTTCACGCTGCCCTCCGGGTTGTTGATGCTCCAAGTATAGTCGTCGAGGGATGGACAAACAATGGCGATTCGTCTAACTTCCTGTTGTGATCGTCTAGTTGAGGAGGCAAGGTGTGGATGTTTTAGCCGACGTGCTTCGGCAGCTTCGGGTCGAGGGGAGCGTGCAGGGGCGCCTGGAACTCGGCGCTCCATGGGGTTTCTATGTGGACCAGCTCGACTCGGCTTCCTTCCACATCTTACTGCGGGGGAGCGGCTACCTCCGGCTCGACGGTGAGTTGACGGCGCTGTCGGCCGGCGACCTCGCCCTTTTTCCCAGCGGCTCCCCCCACGAGCTGGTAGACTCGCCGGACACGCTCCCCATCTCCGAGGACGAAGTCCGGCGAGTCGGGCGGCCCCACAGCCGGTGCGGCGTCGGATGCGAGCGCATCCACATCGGCGGCGACGGTCAGCAGTCGACGCTCATCTGCGGGCGCCTGAAGTTCGACTCGCCCGAGTCGCATCCACTGCTGGCGGTGCTGCCCAAGCTGATCGTAGTGCGCGGCGAGAACGGCCAAGCTGCGCCCTGGCTCGACCAGACCCTCCGCTTGATCAGCGTGGAGAGCACGAGCGAAGCGCCCGGCGCCCAAATCGCACTGGACCGGTTGATGGACCTCCTCTTCATTTACACGGTGAGGGCTTGGCTCAGCCAAGTACCCGCAGGAGACGCGGGATGGTTGGGGGCGCTCCGGGATTCGAGGATCGGCGGCGTGCTCCAACGTATCCACGCCGAGCCCGCCGCTTCCTGGACCGTCGAGAGCCTGGCCCGCACGTCGGGCATGTCCCGCTCCGGATTCGCAGCGCGGTTCAGCGATCTCGTGGGTGAGTCTCCCCTGCGCTACGTCACCAGTTGGCGAATGCGACTGGCCGCCAAGCTGCTTCTCGATCAGAGCGACTCGAGCGTCGCCGACATAGCCAGCCAGGTTGGCTACGAGTCGGAGCCCGCGTTCGGAGTGGTCTTCAAGCGCCACTTCGAGTCTCCCCCCGCGCGGTGGCGACGGGAGAGGCTCAGCCCCGAGCTAGAACGCAAGGCGCTAACGAACCTGTCGCAGTGAGCGCACTATGTAGACATGCCCAGCCATACGGAGTACTCGGTGCCCTGCTTCATCATGATTGACGACGACACAAACCTGTTCGCAGGATCGCGAACCCAGCTAGAATAGGGGCCCTCGTCTTCTGGACCGATGTTGTCGGCAAGCACAACCGCACCATCGCGCAAGTGCGGCAGCAGGAGCTGGACGATCTCCACATACATGGCCGAACCGCCGTCGAGCAGTACGACGTCTACAGAACCTCCTGGATCCTGAAGAGTCTTGCGGGCGTCACCCGATCGAATATCCGCGTAGTCGGCAAGCCCGGCATCTGCGATATTCCGACGTGCCGTCGCCGCTTTGTCTTCGACCAACTCGGACCCGATGAGCATGCCGCCGCCGCTATCGCGCAGTCCCGCGGCCAGATAGATACTCGAGACGCCAAAGGATGAGCCAAACTCGACGACTCGCTGTGCGCGCACGGCCCGAACCGTCTGGTAGAGGAACCGGCCCTGCTCGGGGCTGACCGGCAAGAAGAAATCTCGCAGCTGCTCGGGCCAGTCTTCCGGCATCTCTCCACCTGCGCGCAAGCCCGCCACCTTCTCGCGTACCGCGGGCATCTGCGCGTCCGACTCACGATGCAGGCGGTCCAGAACCTCGACAACTTTGGGATCTTCGAGTGAGTTCATCGTGATACCTGCATTTCGACTACTGTCGTGGCTCGAACGAGCGCGACAGGCTCGCGACCGCACTCGGCGGTGTCCGGACCGAATGATCCAAGAGCCCATGTACGTTATTTCCAGCAACGTCCTCGAGCGTCGCATCGATCACGAGTTCATGTTTCCGACTGCCCCAGGCATGGCTCGGTTGGAATCGCCGGCGGGTCTGGTGCCGATCAAAACTCACGCTACCGTCGACCCATCGCCCAGATTGATCCGTCACTCCAATGAACTGGTGCAATATTGCGTGATCGTAGGGTCGATGAAGCTGCACAGTGAGCTCTTCCTGTGTGCCGACGTGTACTGCATGGAGCTCCCAACGCGCCGGAATACGTTGCAGAACCGGGCATCACAGCCGTGGCGATCGTCGAGGGATTGATGACTGCACAGGTGCAACGAGGGTGCCTGTCGATCCCGTCGGCTGCCAGGCGCAAGGCCATCGACGGGTAGTTACGGGAGGCAAGCTTGCTGGACAACCGCCAAGATGTGAATTGGGCACCTACCTGGATCCGAAATGCTCTTTCCTATTCCTAAGCTTGCGCCGGTCATAGCGTTACCTCGTCCACGTAACACCACTTCCAGGACTCGCCAGGCTCGGCTGAGCGCATGATCGGGTGGTCCGTTTCCGCGAAATGAGCCGTGGCGTGTTTGCCAGGGGATGAGTCACAGCATCCGACGTGTCCACACGTCAGACACATACGGAGATGCACCCACCGTCCCCCAGTCTCAAGACACTCCTCGCACCCCTGCGCGCTGGGCGAGACGGGTCGAATCTGGTCCAAGTGTGTGCAAACTTTGTTCACAGCTTCTACCCTCCGCGTAGCCTATTTAGTACTTGAACGACAAAGTCGTCGCCAAGTTAATGATGTTTTCTGCGTCGCCGCTATCCATGAGGTAGTCGCCACTCACGAAGTATGAGGCCTCGGTGCTCCACGTAAGATGCCGTGAAACGCGATAGACGAACTCGAGTCCTGGCTGATGCCCGATGAAACGACCCTGCATCGGATCGCCTGCACGAGCGAAGAATCGCGGAGGCGAGTACAAGCCATCGTCCTTGCTGGCACGCCAGAAGAAGTCCCAATCCACAATGGCCTCGGCTCGCTCCGAGAGCTCCAGCGTGAGAGATGGGTGGATGTCGAAGAGGTTCATCGGCGTCAGTTGAGACAGCAAGCCGAAGTAGGCCGGATTCGTAAACAGCGCGTTGAACGTGTTGAGCGTGCCGTCCGCTGCGCCGCGATCCCCGCTGACAAAGTCGAGCCTGATCCCTAAAACCGGCCGGAGTTCGAGGCTATTGAGCAGATAATGAAAATCCGTTTCCACGGCGAACGCGCGGATGTTCTGATCGCCGAACGTCCCGAACTGAAATATCACTTCCGTGTTGTATCGGAACGCAGAGCCCAGGCTTCCGAACCGGCGAATCCCCACTGAATGTCGTCGCTCCGCCGCAATCCCGTCATCGAATCGTGCCTGGTCGACATCCACACCGAAGTAGTATGCCTCGGTGCTTCCGACGATGCCTGGAATAGAGAGACGACTGAACAAGCCCCACACAGCCATGTCTCGGTTCCGCGAATTGTCGAAGGTGCCCGGTGACGTCACGACCTCGCTCCCGAAGAACCCCTCCATCTGAAGTTGGCCTCCGGTGTAGAGCACCCGCGCTGCGTCGAAGGAGCGACGGATGTTCGGTCCCTCCCGGATCCCGATGAGCCGAGCCGAGCCGTAGGCCAATTCCTGTCGACCGACCCGCAGATTGACTTGGTGTCGGATGTCGTCGAGGAGCCGGAGCTCAAGGAATCCCTGGTGGAGCGCCAGATCGTCGTCCTCGGCGAACTCCGGTTCGGACTTGCTGAGGAGTCCGTGGTAGACCTCCCCGAAAAACCGTACCCGCTGCCCGGCGTTAAGCGCGGTGTGCACGGACAGGCGCTGGGAGTACAGCTCGTCACGCCCCGATTCCCAATCCGCGTTGTCGAAGAACTCCAGGCGGAGCCGCACTTCCCCACCCACAGTGAGGAAGAGGGAGCCGTCATGGTTCAGCCGAATGAACTTTATGGGGTCGAACGGATCCGACGCGTACGGAGAGCCCTCTCGAAGGTATGTATAGCTCTCCTCCGCCCGAAGCATCGAGTAAGCCGGCGCCTCCTGCGGTGCCTCGCCCCCAGACTCCTGACCCAGCCCCTGAATCGGAAACGCGAGCACTGCGAGAACCCAGAGGGGACCGAAAACGCGGATGGTCGGCGATCCTGCGGTGGGACGGCGAATGTGCGTCGTCAAAGTCATGGAAGCCTCCTCGGCCGAATCTTGTGTGCCGTGGCGGGTCAGGTGATACGACGGCTTTCTACCAAACTGAAGCAGTTGGCCTACATGAACACGTCGATGACGCGAGGCGACCCAGCCACTTCTCCGCGGTCCCGTCTCCGCAGACCTGCGTGACGAGATCCCCTACGTATGTCGAATTGTTTCGCTACACAATGTTTCTTAAACTACGTCTTGTCCCCCCAATGCGTCCCAAAATATCATTGCGGCGCACGTCCACAAACAAAGGAGGACCTAATGAGAACAAGAGCTCGCGCATTCAGGATCATTTTGGCCGCGGCCGTTGGGTCCGGTATCTGCAGCCCGTTGATCAGCGCGCAAGACCTGCCGGACCACACCGCCAGGATAGCCGATGGTGTTTACAGCTATGGCCCTGGCGACGATTATATTTCGATGTTCGTGGTGACCGACGAGGGCGTGATCGCGTTCGAGTCGGTCAGTTCCGAGCACTCAACCGGCTTCTTGCAGGCGATCCAGGAAGTGACCGACGAACCGGTGCGGTTCCTGCTCCACAGCCACAACCACTGGGATCACGCAAGTGGCGGTCAGGTCTTCAAGGATGCCGGAGCAACTCTCGTTGCTCATGCCGAGGCCTACGCGTGGATGGAGGCCAACCCGGGTCCGGACATGGTCGTTCCGGATGAGAGCTGGAGCGGAAGTCGGCACGACATCACTCTCGGTGCCACGACGGTTGAATTGCACTATCTGGGGATGAACCACGGCTTGGGCATGACCGTCTTCGTTCTGCCTGAGCAGAGGGTCGCCTACATCGCAGACCTGGCGGTTCCCAACCGAGTGATGTTTAGCGTTGTACCGGACTTCAACATCAGGGAGTGGGAGCGGTCGCTTGAGGAGATTCTGGATCTGGATTTTGATCGAGCTGTGTTCACCCACAATATGGCCTCCGAACCGTTGCAAGGGGGAACCAAGCAAGACGTGCAAGATAATCTGCAGTTCATCCGCGACTTGCGCGCCGCCATCTACGCCGAGTTCCAGAAGGGCACTAATCCAATGGCGGTGCCAGGTGTGGTCCGGCTGCCGCAGTACGAGGACTGGGCCGGGTACGATCAGTGGCTGGAAATGAATGCCTGGCGAGTGATGATGGACGACTGGATGGGGCCCTTCCCGTGGCGGCCCGAGGACTAGTCATCGAGTTGGTCGAGTGTGACCGGGAAGAACAAAGAGCGCCCCGCAGTACCGCGGGGCGCTCTTCCGCTCTTGTGGTACAAAATCAGCCGTCGGCGCCATCACCAGCGGCCTCGGTAGCGGCGGTCCACGGTGGGACCACCTCGTTCGTGCGCGCGTAGGCGATGAGCTGCCCTAGGTGCTCGTGCAAGTGCGTGGCGATGAACGTGCAGAAGCGGCGGACGGTAATGGTGGACCCGTCGAAGAAGGTCATCTCCTCGTCCATGCGGTCTTCCGAAACCCCGGCGAGCGCAGCCCGAACGTGATCGAAAGACCCATCCAGGGCTGTCATGACTTCCTCGCGGTCACTGATGGCCTCGTACGCATCCATCCCTACAGGCCCTTCCGGCCCCATCGTTACCGGGAAATCCTCCGGTGGCGTGACGCCAAGCAAGCTCGGGATTAAGTAGTTCGATGCCGCGATGTGCATGAACACCTCGCTCGTGGAGCGGACATCTTCCATGGGACGCCAGGCCCATTGATCGTCGTCCATGGCGCCGGCAAGCGCGGTGACTTTTTCATCGAGGTCGTCAACCAGTCCGATGACGGCGGCGTTGGCGGCGGGCGCCCCGCCGTACGTGTCCTGGGCGGCAACCGGGATTGCCGATACGGCTAGAAGCAACGCCAGGCAAAGCGTGGTTGTGAATGAGTTGGAATGTTTCATAATGGTACCTCAGAGAGGATTGGTGGTGGGAAAGGGTGAAGAAACGTAAGGATACGAAATCCACCCGAAACACCAGCGTCAGATCTACGAAATCGCCCTCAACGGCGTTCGAATACAGACAACCGTGACAGTTTGCCGCCGACTCTCGGGGTTAGATCCCGTACGAGGCGGGGTAGGCGGACGTTCATTCAATAAGCACTTTCCGAAAAAGTCGTATTGGCCTAGGCAGTTACGTACTTGAGTTGGGCGAGGCCGCTATCAAACCGCTTCATTTCTTCCAACCGCAGCGTTTCGCCCGGTTGGCCGCCAGCAAACAGCGGGATGCCCTCCCCCAGCAACACAGGAATGATGGTGATGATGTACCGATCGATGAGGCCCTGCTCGCGGAAGGACGCGATGAGCTTGCCGCCGCCTACGAGCCAGATGTCCTGTTCTGGTCGCGCTTTGAGGCCTTCAACAAACGCCTTTGGATTGCCGGAAACGAACTCGACGTTCGGATGATCACCATTCGGCGGGTTGGAGGTAAAGACGAACGTCGGCTTTCCAGGATAGGGCCAGGCGCCAAAGTCTAGCACCTGATCGTACGTGGCGCGGCCCATGATGAGGGCGCCCACAGAGTCATAGAACTCCACATAGCCGTAGTCGCCGTCTGCCTCTGAAGGATGGATGTCATCCAGCCAGCCCACCCCGCCGTCGCGGTCGGCGATGTAGCCGTCGAGACTGGTAGCGATGTAGACAACGACCATCACCATCAGAGCTTATCGATTTCCGGGTCCTTATTTGGCACTTCGAAATAGTGCCGTTCGGAGGGCCGCTCTTCTACGTTGGGGGCGAAATCGTCACGGCAGCCTGGATTGCAAAAACAAACGACAACGGCACGGTACTCAGATAGCGAATCACCCGCGACTGGTTTCCCGGAGCGCGGGCAAAACTTGTTGATCGGCTTACTTTTGGATGACATAACCTACGGAACCGACCTCTCCCAATGTAATGTTGCGTCAGTTGTACTCTTCGCTCGAAAAGCCAAACATTGCACCAGAGAAGCTCCCAAAGGACCAATCCCAACCTGGTCGCCGGTTCCATTCCGAGAGCGAACAGCCATCTGTTCAGCCTGAGTGGCCACTACGGGTTACTGCCCTTCCAAGACCTTCGTCGCGTGCCCCATCATCTCCAATGTGTCCACGTCCTGCCAGAAGCCGTCGCCGATGTCGAGGGCGTGCATACGGCCGGATGCCGCGAGGTGACGTACGCCGTCCGATAGCGAGGCGTCGCCGTTTTCGTCGTCGAGGGCCTGGAGGGCGTCCATCAAGCCGTCGGTGCAGACAAAGACGCCCGTATCCACAGCGTTGAAGTCCGTCAGCTTCTTGTCGATGGCGACGATCTTGCCGGCCTCCACCAACACCTTGGTGGCGTCGTCCATATCGAAGATGGAGTCCAGCTTGTAATCCACCAGCAGCGCGGCGTGGCCGGGTTCGGGTACGTAACTCCCGGCCAACTCCATCACCTCATCCCCGAACACGTGGTCGGCCATGGTGAGGATGAAGCCTCCTTCGATGAAGGGCCGCGCGGCCAGTACCGAAAGGCCGTTCTGCTTTTCGTACCGCTCGTTCATGGCAAAGACCAATTCCAGCGGGCCGCTGTAGATGGCCTCGATGCCCGTCCGCAGCGTCTCGGCGTGGTGGCCGAGCACGATCACAACGCGGCCGCAACCCGCCTTCTCAAGGCTTCTCAGGGTGCGGATTATGAGCGGCGTACCCGCAACCGGCGTCAGCGGCTTGAGGTCGGTAGTGGCGACGACGCCTTTCAGCCGCGAGCCGAAGCCCGCGGCCAGAACGACACCGGTACGCGCAGTCGAACTCATGCGAGTTCGCCGGCGAAGTTCTCCGAGAGGTGCGTGACCGGTTCCTCGCCCATCATCACGCGCAGCGTGTTCTTCAGGCGGACGTGCTGGATGAAGAGGTCGTGCTCCTGCACGTGCCCTTCCTCCACGTGCGGGCCCTTGAAGTAGAACGACAGCCACTCCTGGATGCCCGAACTGCCGGCGCGGTGGGCGAGGTCGAGGAAGAGCGCGAGGTCGAGTACGATGGGCGCGGCGAGGATGGAGTCGCGGCAGAGGAAGTTCACCTTGATCTGCATCGGGTAGCCGAGCCAGCCGAAGATGTCGATGTTGTCCCAGCCTTCTTTGGAGTCGCCGCGCGGTGGGTAGTAGTTGATGCGGACCTTGTGGTAGAGGTCTTTGTAGAGATCGGGGTAGACTTCGGGCTGGAGGATCGTGTCCAGCACACCCGTCTTGGTCACTTCCTTCGCCTTGAATGCCTCCGGGTCGTCGAGCACCTCGCCGTCGCGGTTGCCGAGGATGTTCGTCGAGAACCAGCCGGCGATGCCCAACATGCGGGATTTGAAGCCCGGCGCGAGGATCGTCTTCATGAGCGTCTGGCCGGTCTTGAAATCCTTGCCCGCGATGGCGACGCCGTTCTGACGGGCGAGTTCTTCCAGTGCGCGGCAGTCGGCAGAGAGGTTCGGCGCGCCGTTGGCGTACGGGATGCCTTCCATGATGGCTGCGTAGGCATAGAGCTGCGACGGCGCAATGGCGGGATCGCTGTTGCGGAGGCCTTGCTCGAACGCCTCGATCGACTCGTGGCAGGCTGAGGGGCGCGTGTACACTTCCGTAGATCCGCACCAAACCATCACAGCGCGCGCAGCGCCGGTCTCTTCCATGCGGTTGCGGATATCGGCGCGGAGACCTTCCGCGATTTCCATCTTGTTGGCGCCCTGCTTGACGTTCGGGCCGTCAATGTTCTTGACATACGCCTTATCGAACGCGGCCGACATGGGCTTGATGGTCCGCATGAAGTCTTCGATGGGCTCCAGGTCATTGTAGCTCAGTACCTTTGCGCGCTTGGCTGCATCGAAGGCGTCATCCGCGTAAACGTCCCAACCGCCGAACTCGATGTCTTCGAGGGGGGCAAGATCGCAGAAGTCGGAGAGAAGCTCGCGGCGATCCTCAGAGCGAGCGCCAAGGCGGATCGTCTGCATCTGCGTGAGCGAACCGATCGG
Source organism: Bacteroidota bacterium (assembly GCA_022561755.1). Taxonomy (GTDB): domain Bacteria; phylum Bacteroidota; class Rhodothermia; order Rhodothermales; family Rubricoccaceae; genus JAHEJB01. Next base: position 13,602 of record JADFQN010000009.1, on the reverse strand, counting down.
CTTGGCGCCGTGATTACGAATGCGTTCGACGCCAGCAATGAACGTCGTGGACACGGCGCCGAGGCCGGGGGTGAGAACAAGCAGTTTACCCTCGTGTGGAGAAACAGTCATGAGAATCAGGATTCAGGTTAGGGAAAAAGAGAGTTCGGATTTTCGGACAAAAGAAGGAGCCGTCAGGCTGCGGCAAGCGCATCTTGCAGGGAGAGGTCGTGGCAGTGGGTTAGCCCGGAGAGGAGCTGCTGGTTGCGCCTCGCCTGCATCATACGCAGTCCGATGAGCGCGGCGTTCAGAAAGCCGATCTCGAAAAGGAAAAAGTAGAGCGGGTTTTTGGCAAGGCACGCGACGAAGATGGCTATCGTGCGGTAGTTGGAGCAGAGGATGGACCACGTCTTTACTGCACTGAGATTCGCGCTGCGATAGGCCTCGCTTGCCTTCGTCTCCTCGCCGGCGTCCTTCATGCACTCAAGCTGGGACACTAGCTGAATGTTGGCGCTCGCGACGCGGTGCTGGATACTCACGTACGCGAGAAGAACTCCTCCGAAGATGCGGCTGAGCCCCGTCTTGCCTTCCATCCCTTGCCGGAACTCAGCGGGCATGACCTGGCGCGCAGATTCCTTGCTGAACACCCAGTAGTCATACATCTGCCGCTGGAACTCGTACGTGCTCGCCTGAACCAGGTGGCTGGTGCCCGCCAAACCCATGAGCAACCATACCCACGGCCCGAACTCGGGCGCTGTCGCCAATGCAAGACTAATGTAAATGAGGGCGAACGTGAGGTGATCGCACAGGCCGTCCAGTGCCCTGCCGATCTCCGAGGTCTTGCCGGTGAGGCGCGCCAACTGGCCGTCGGCGCCGTCCATCACGTGCCAGCCGATCATCAAGAAGAAGCCGACGAGCGCCATCTCCCACTGGCTGTGGTAAAAGTAGGCCCAGGCTGCGAGGCCTCCGAAAACCATCCCCACAACCGAAACCAGGTTGGGGTGAATGCCGAGCTTCGCAAAAACGGAAACCAGCACCCGACTGATCGGGTGGATGAAATAGAGGTTTGTTGCCTCCTCTATCTCTCTGGTGCGTGAAACCTGCGTGGGGTCGCCAGGCATTCGGCGGTGCGGAAAATCAAACGAAGGAAGGTAACTACTTGTTATCCCGCACAGACCTGCACTCACAAACGCTTGGCCGGAACCGAACAGGCCCTTGACAGAGCGTTTTCGGAGCTAGGAGTCCGTGGGCACGTGCGCCGTTGCCGGCTCCGCCGAACGCGACGTCACCTTTCGCTGGACAAACTGGATGGTGATGTAGATACCCACGAAGATGAAGAGGTAGTAGCTAAGCAGCCGCCAAACGAGCAGCGTGGGCGCCACCAACGATTGCGGCATGATGGGAGGCCCAAAGAAAAGCAGATAAAGGCCTTCCACGGCGCCGGCGCCGCCGGGCGTGGGCATGAAAAGGGCGCCGAGTTGCAGCGCCGCAGCGCGCAGAAACACCAGCAGCTTGTCGACCGCTGGATAGACGCTCCAGATGAGGAACATGGGAAGCGCATACCGGCTGAGCCACGGCACCAGAGAAATCAGAAAGCCTTTGACGTAGTACATCGGCGTCTCCGAGCGCAGAAGCTCCGAGCGGCTGCGCATCTCGCCCATCGTCCGCAGTGCACGAGTGCGGAAGCGCCGGAGGAAAGGCAGCTTGAAAGCCGTGCCCACGAGCACCGCCAAAAACCGCGGGTTGATGAGCGTACTGTACGCCAGCAACGAAACCCATCCCACATAAATCAGAAACGCCGTCATCATCGCCGAGAAGCCGACCGTGCCCATGGCAGCCGGAAACACGTCGAAATAGAACGACAGCACGACGATGGTGGGAATGAGAAAGGCCTGCCACAGCATCTCCAGCAACGTCGAGAAGAGGATGATGGATGTCGATTCGCCCAGCGATATATTTCGATCTCTGGAGACAAACACGGCTATAAACGGACCTCCTCCAACGGAGGATGGCGTGACAGCTCCGAAGAAGTCCCATGCAAGCTGACTCCTGACACTCTCTCGAAAGTTGAGCAGCCCGTGAGAGAGATAGTTGAGCCGTAGAGCACCGAAAGCAACCCGTGTGACGACCGTTCCAACGGCAGCTAGCAGAAACCACGGGTTCAGCTGTTGAAGCAACTGCTTAAACGTCCCTAAATCGAAGGTATAATAGCTGATGACAACCAGCACACTCAGGCTCAGAAACAGGGGCCATAGAATGTTGCTGATCTTGATTTTTTGCCGTGTCTCCGGTATGGGCGGTTCCTCATCAGCCCGGATCTCAGCCTCGATGGTAAGGTCAGATGTGGGTGAGGCGCTCAAGAGATCGAGGACTGGCTGGGAATCCTGCAACTTACTACAGTCACCTCCGGGCAAGCATACAAGACCTGAGCCGGCTGCCTATCACAATGACATCGAAAAAATCGTTGTCAGGCAATGGACTATTTTCAGATCCTTGATCCGCCAGCGGATCGGCAGACGGTATTGCACCGGTTCGGATATCGACTCGAATTCATCATGCACTTTAAGCTACTCGTCGGATCGCAGGAGTTCTGGCCACAGTTGCAGTCCGACATCGAAGCCGCACGTAAATCGATTTGTGTCCAGACGCTGTCATTCGAAGCGGATGAGGCCGGTACAGGGTTGTCAGAGGCCATCCGCGCGAGCGGGGCCGCCAATCGACGGATCATTGTCGACCGATTCACCCGCCACTTCATATCGGACCGCTGGGTGTTCTCGCCCCGGAATCGGTTGAACAAAGCTCACCGATCGGAAGTTGTGGGAACTCGCGAGATGTTTGCACACAACGGGGAGGCAGGTGTGAAGGTCAAGTGGGTCAACCCGTTCGGATTTCTCTATCACAAGGCGTCCGTACGCAACCACAAGAAGATGATCCTGATCGACGAACGGATCGCCTATATCGGTGGTATCAATTTTAGCGACCACAATTTTGAGTGGCACGATATGATGATCCGTATCGACGATCCAGAAGTGGCCCAATTCATGCAAGCGGATTTCGATAACACGTGGGAAGGCAGGGATGTCTATTCGCGGGGCGCATTCGACGGCATCGTGATCCGCTTGATTGACGGAACCACCAACGAGCAGACATTCTCCGAGGTATTCGACCTGATTGACTCTGCGAACGAATCGATCTTCATCGAGAGCCCGTATCTCTCATGGCCCTTCTGGGATTACTTGAGATCGGCCGTTGAAAGAGGCGTCGACGTGACAATTTTGATGCCGGCCGACAACAATCGTTCGTGGGTGCAACGGTACACAACGTGGGAGGCCGCCCGCTCAGGAATTAATCTGCGCTACTACATGCCGAAGATGACGCACCTCAAGTCTATGCTGATTGACGAGCGATTGCTCATCGTCGGCTCGTCAAACTTTGATTACTACAGCTATCGCACGCAGCAGGAAGTGGTTGCGGCCGTAACCGACGAAGAGCTCGTCTCGGAATTCATCGAACGCGTGCGTGATGTCGACCTCGCGCAGTCACGGGCGGTCGACACATCCGAGGTGAGAAGAAGTACGGTCGTCTTGTACGGTTTCATCAGGGTGATGGGGAAGCTGACTACGACGCTGGCGAAGCTGTAGGTTGGAGTTGGGCTGATACGGGCGGAAGCTGGGCGGCATGACAGATCTTTCTGGCTGATATAACAAAAGTAACGGCGTCAATCTCGATGAGCGTAAATTAGAAGCCATACCCAAAGACGAACCAAAACTTCAGGCAATGGAACCCCTGCGTGGGGTCGCCAGGCATTCGGCGGTGCGGAAAATCAAACCAAGGAAGGTATCTACTTGTTATCCGGCCCAGACCTCACTCACAGACGCTTGGCCGGAATCGAACAGGCCGGAACTTACCGCGCAGAGGGTTACTGCGATTATCCCGGCGTACAGACGGATCAGTTCTGCCTTTCGAACCAGATATTTCGCGTACGTCCGCTTCCCGCATTGAAGCCCGTCACGGTTCCGTTCTCGTCGCGCTCGAAGTCGAGTGACGCGATCGGGAAGCCTCCCGCAAACCCTTCGCCCGAACCGTGCGTGAGCTGAATGTCGTCCCAGCGACGGTGTTGCATCACGAGATTGTCGTCTTCTACAACGATCGAATAGAACGCCTCCAGTTCCTCGCTGAAATAGCGGCCTACGTAGTCTTCCAGGTTGATGGTCGTTTCATCCTCTACGCGATTAGCCATGTGATCACCGTTCTGGTGGAACGTGATAGATGAGACGGACCCATCCTCATCTCGGTGGAACGTGACCTGGGCGTCTACCGCATGAAGCTCGAACGTCGCGCCAGATCGGTGGAAGATTTCAAACTCCGGCTGCCCAGTGGCCTGCACAAAAAACTGGTCGTCGTCCCGACGGAACGTCAGAATGAAACCGGCCATCTCTTCCATTTCGTAGCGACCGGCAAAAGCATCGAAGTCTTCGGGGTTGAAGGTTTCGTTGGCGACTTCCTCCGCCTGCGTGGCGTCTTCTTCCTCCTCCGCAGCTTCAGATTCAAGCAGATCGCCAAAGAAGGCCTCCGCGATCTTTGCACCGGCATTGCCGGGCACTCCAGGGAAGTTACTTAGGATGATCATCCCTACGTTTAGATCAGGTAAGTAACCAAAGGTCGAGCGATGGGCGGTGTCGGCGCCGCCGTGTTGAAAGCGTCGCTGCCCTCGGAACTCATCGATGAACAAACCAAAACCGTAGCTGGTAGTGTCGCCGGTCGTCAGCACATAAGGGGTGGTCATCTGTTCGATGACGTGCTGCCCGCCAACGGCAGCCGTCCCGTAGTTACCCATCCACTTTGCAAGGTCGCTAACCGTCGTGTAGATCCCACCGGCGCCCATTGCGCCGCCAAGATCTGTCGCGTTGTCCCATCCGCCAAGCTCGCTCGTTACGTAGCCTTGCGAGGCGCCTGGGATGATTTGGGCGTTGGTGGCTCGTACCATCGTGCTCGTCATGCCGATTGGCTCGAACACGTTCTCCCGCATCCAGTCGGGGAACGTTTCTCCAGAGACCCGTGCTACCACTTCCGCCAGCAAGCCGAACCCGGTGTTGTTGTAGTTCCACTTCGATCCAGGAGAGTTTTGCAACTCGGGCTGCCGCTGGATGAGCTCGATGAGTTCCTCGCGCTCAATCCCATCACCGATATCGAGCCGGCGGCCTCCCATCGAGAGCGTGTTCAAGAACTCTCGGTACCCGCTGGTGTGTGTAAGGAGATGCCGGATGGAGACCGTTTCGCCCAAGTCGGGCAACTCCTCGATGTACTCGCGGACGTCGTCGTCTAGATTAAGCTCGCCCCGCTCGGCCAGCATGGTGATGGCGAAGGCCGTGAACTGCTTGGATGTGGATCCGATGTTGGTCGGCGTAGTGACCGTAAACGGGATATTATATGTGAGGTTGGCCATACCGTAGGCCTTCGAGAAAGCGACCTCGCCGTCTCTCACGATACCTACTACCACACCCGGCGAAGTATCGTTGTCGAATGCAGCCATCAGTTGGTCAACGACGGCAGCAGGCTCGGTGGCGACGGGTTCGACGCGGTCGACCACTAGCGCATAGTCGCCCTCCTCCTCTTCGAAAGGACTTATCACGATCCGGTATTCGCCTGCTGCCTCGGCTTCAAACTGAAAGTTGTCCGCGCCTCGCCCCGAAATATCAACACGATTGACTTGCTCACCATCCGGGCCCGAAATCACAATCACCACATCAACAGTGATCTGGTTCGCCCAACCGGCAACAAACTGGTCGGCATCGAGAAGAAGCGTGTAGACATCCTCCTCATCGTGAACGAGGGAGCCGTCCACGGAATGGCCGACGGTGAGTTCGATGGCATGCTGGGCAACGGCCGACTGGCCGGCAACCAGCAACAGGGCAATAACAAAGGCGCGCATGATGGTAGAGGCGTGGGTGAGAGAGATCTGACCTGTACGGAAGGTAGATGAGGTGGTTACGGATGGGTAGACCCTAGGAGGCTGTTGAAAAACGTGCTCCCCGCAGCGAGCGCGGGGCAGGCTTGTCGTAGGCCGCATGACATATTTCAACAGCCTCCTATATGCCCAGGCGCTCCAGCGGCCAGACTCGGACCTCCAGTTTTCTGGCGAAATGCAAGAGTGGCGGCGTCTCCGGTAACGGGATGCCGAGACGCGCTACCATCGTATTGGCTTCAATCTCGGCCTCCGCACGTTGAAGCGGCCACGGCGGATGGTGGATTTCGGCGCGGTAGAGATCGCCTGTCGGATCCTGCGCGTACAGGCAATACCGCTCGGTGAGCCAGTGGTCAAGTGAGCCCGGCGTAGCCTCGAAATCGTCTGAGGTGGAGTAGTAGGAACAAATGAACTCCGGCGAGTGGGCGCCATTCGTTCGCCGCGTCGCGTACCGGACTTCTTCCCCCGCGAGGTCAACCCGCATCCGGGCTTTGTGGTACGGCAGGTGGAAGAACCTCCGCGCCGCCCACACAGCCAGCGGATTTCTGGCATCCAGGCTGAAAAACCAGATGCCTGGCTTGCCGTCGGCTTCCACGTAAGTGCGAACGTTGATTTCAGGGAAGCGTAAGACGCGCGGCAACGGCGGCACGTAGCGAGGCCGGACATTCAACAGAAACGGAACCACACCTATCCACGCCGAGCCGTCGAACTCCTGCAACGTGAGACCATCCGGGATGAGGGGGCGGAGCTTATCGGCCGGAACTCGCCAGTGCGCGAAAAGAAGGTGGCTCCACGTCTGCGCCCACCGCCAGGGTCCCGTAGGCAAAGGCCACGGGCGGTGACTGGTGTTCGAAAAAGACGGGTGGCTCACGTACAGATCGGCAGGTCGAAAAGAACCAAGCTAATTGACTACATCATCCTCGTCCGCTCACTAAAAGCTTTCGAAGATTTGTTCTCCAGATCGTTTCCCACTCCCCGCAGAAATCATCACCGAGTCTGCGTGAACTGTCGCGTCACCACTTCGCCGCGCGCGCTGATGAGCCGCAGGAGGTAGACTCCGTCGCTGAGGCGACCCAGATCGAGCGGAATCTGATGTGTGCCGTCAGAGGCGTAGCCAAGTTCCTCGATCCACACCCTCCTGCGCCCGAGTGCATCTACTACCTCCAGGCGTATCTGCTGCGGCGAGGGAAGCGTGTAGGTCAATGCTACTGAACCACTCGACGGATTGGGCCACACACGCATGGTCATCATGTCCTCAAATGGGCGGTCGTCATCAACCGACACGGTAACATTCGTAAATGTAAAGGAGTCCATGCTCGTGCGCTGTGTGTAGGCATCCTCAGCAATGACCGCCCAGTGGTAGTCGCCAATTGCACCTAGGGATACCGCAAGGCTTGTCTCGGTTGTTGTAAGAGTCTGATCGTCACCGTCCGGGGCGCTCAGATGGATGGTGTAGGTCGTTGGATCGCCTTCTGGGTCTGTAGCAGGTTCCCAGGTGAGAGTCACCCATGCATCTACTGCTGCGCCATCCTCCGGACTCAGCAACGTGAACATGGCGGGCGGCTCGTTCCGGCCCACTCCTTCTACAAGCGTTACGTGTTGCTCACGAACAACTCCGTTCAGCACATCAACCTGGCCACTGGGCCAGCGCACTGTTACATCGGCCGCCTGCGCCGTACCAAGCCCGAAGTGCGCCATCAGGCCATGGCTCTGAGCCATCATGCCGTCGCCGCCGGTGATCTCGCGCACCTGCGTCTGGCCTCCGGCCTCAACCTCGATGCGTGCGCCGATGCCCTCGGGGTTTGAATCGATGCCGCGGAGGCGAATTGAAAGCCAACCGTTCGTGCCACCGTCGTTGAGAAAGAGTATTGGCGCTGAGACCTCCGCTGAAACGACATCCACCCAACCGTCGTCGTTCACATCGCCAACACCAATCGTGAGGGTTTCGAGAACCTCGATCCCGGAGCTGGCCGACGCATCTTCAAAAGTGCCATCGCCCCTGTTCCGCCAAAGCCACCACGGTCCCGGTTGGTTTGCAACGAGGATGTCGATCCACCCATCGTTGTCGAAATCGGCGGCGACTGCGTTCAAGCCCTCCTCATTCATTGGCCCAGCAACGCCTGCGGCATCGGCTACATCAGCAAAGGTGCCGTCGCCATTGTTGCGAAAAAGCGCGTTGGTACCATCGCCATTGTGGGTCGTGTTGGCCACGAATAGATCGAGCCAGCCATCACCATCGTAGTCGAGCCAAACTAGCCCCCAACTCGCCCTCGAGTCATCCGTGCCGGCCGCCTCGGCAACCTCTGCAAAGGCTGTCGGACCGCGCCGGTAAAGCAAGTTGGGAGACGGATTCGGCGAGCACAACCCGATGGCAACATCCGGATCGCCGTCACGGTCGAAGTCGGCAGCAGCCATGCCGTAGGTACCACCCTCGGTGCCCGGCAGCACGCTCGTACTCACATCGTTGAAAGTCCCATTGCCATCATTTCGCAGAAGCACATCCGGCGGACCGCCATCACCGAGCAGGAGGTCGAGGTTCCCGTCTCGGTCGTCATCGAGCCAGACGGAGCCCTGAATCAAAAAGAACGTAGGGGTATCGATGCCCGAACCCGTGATTGGTGCGAAGACCTGCCGGGCTGCGTCATAGCGAGCAGGCAACGCTTGCACATCGCAAAGACTGACAACCTCGCGCCGGCCATCCCCGTCGTAATCGGCAACGAGGGTACCAAGTGCTGAACACTCGTCGATGTCAATAAGATCGAAACCGTCGACGGTCTGGCGGATGAGTTCGCCGGCGAGGATTATGTCCGTCCTACCATCTCCGTCAACATCGACGACTGTAGCTCCAAAACTGAATGAGAAAAACGAGGGTAGAGTCGCAGAGGCATCCGTAAACGTCTGTGCCTGCACTAGAGCAGGGAGGAGAAGTAGGCCAAGGGTCGCGTAGCGCATAACGAACCGTTTAAGAAACCAACTAGTAAGTACGACTGCGCCGGTTCCGACACAAGCTCCTTATCCTTGCCCTGTTTTCGAGACGGTGCCCAAGTTGTGAAGGGCCGCTACCGCACTCTCGTAGCGATAACTGTGACGATGGCAACTGCTATACGTGTTTCAACCCCTGCTGCGCGCGCGAACACCTCCACATGCGACACCTTCAATGTCCGGCCGTTGCGGAGAACGGTGGCGCGGGCAATCATCTGCTCGCCCACGGCTTTTTCCAACAGGTTGATCTTGAACTCGACGGTCAGCGGCTGCTCGTCGTAGGCCATGAGCGAATAGGCTGCAAACCCTCCGGCATTGTCGGCCAGGGTTGCCGTGACGCCCGCATGGAAGAACCCGTGCTGCTGCGTCAGCGACTCGGAGAATGGGACTGATATCTCGCACATCCCTTCGCTTACGGAGTCGAGCCGCGCCCCCAAATGCTTCATGAACGGCTGTCCATCGAAGCCTTCCTGAACGCGTTGCCGGTAATCGTCCATGTGCTTCCTAATGCTAGTGCGTCTCCGTTAGAATATCCCACAACACGTCGGGCGGTCGAGCGGTGACAACACGCCCATCTACAACAACAATGGGGCGTTGCAACACAATCGGGTGTTTCATCACGAAGCGCTTTAGCTCGGGAAGCTCTACCGTGTCAACGTCAAGACCACTGCTGGTCCATTCCTTTTCATGCTCACGGACGAGATCGGAACGCGCTCCTTCGTAATCCGCGAAGATCGTATCGACAAGCTCTTCGGACAGATCGCCGTCCATGTACCGAATCGTCTCCCACGAGAATCCTCTATCCGCCAGGTGCTTGGACAATGCGCTGCACTTGGAACAGCTATCGTTGTAGACGAAGATCATTAGCCGTTCCGAATTGGCCCACGGTCATCCGAAGGTTAGCACAGTACCCCTGGTGGTGTTCTTGATGAGCAATTGCCTCGAATGACACGCTCCATCCTTGAGAACGGAAAACCGTTGCAGCCGGCTCGTGGATTGGTTCGATCCGCAATCTCGACCTGTTCAGCAGCTTCAGCCGTTGGCGCATCGTAGGCACTCAGGCAGAACGCCCATGAGAAGAATGGCTCCGTACCCTCCAACTCCATCCAATCAATCCGTGTCCAGAGCCCGGGGTCACTAGGGTTGTTCTCGTCATTCTGTGCTATGAGATACTGCTCTTCTTTATTCCATTTCTTGATGTGGTAGGTGGCGTCTGGATGCTGTGTCCACCTGTTCGCCGAGATCAAGTATGATATGTCGTAGTCATCGACAAACGTTCCGTCAAGTAAGTCAGGCGCCATTCTTCCGGAGAAGAGTGTGGTACATCCGGATATCAGAAGAAAACCGGCAAGGAGATAGGTTCTCACAACCACCTCCGGACACGGATTCGATAGTCCTTGTATTCCTCGCCGAACTTCTCCGCCAGATAGGCTTCTTCCTTTTGGATGACCAGTTTCCAGAGTGCCCACAGTGCGAAAGGCAGCAAGATCAGCGGCCAGAGGGAGTTGGCCAACCGGGTGAAGCCGAGGTACATCAACGTTAGTCCGGTGTACATGGGATTGCGGCTGAAGCGGTACGGCCCGTGTGTAATGAACTGAGTGACCGACTGGTTCGGAAGCACGCCCGTCCGCGCCCGCACGAAGGTGAGGAATCCCCAGAGGCCGAAGGCCGCGCCGAGGCCAAGCAGGCCCCACTGTACAACAAGCAGGGACGTAGACCCCGCTTGAGGCACGAGGGGTAGGGGAACGAGCGCATCCAGGCCGTACCCTGCGAGGAAGCCTGCGAACAGAATGAGCGGCGGTGGAGCGAGGATGGATGGAGCGGATTTCGACATGCCGGGGGCCTACCTGGAAGCGCCTATGTGCCGCTCACCGCGTTGTTTCGCCAGCTCAATCTGCTTCTGGCGTTCCGCAAAACGGCGCTTGCGTTCCTCCGAGTGCCCGTCATAACAATACGGGCAACTGACGCCCTTAACGTATCGGTCTGACCGCTTTTCTTCCTCGCTGATGGGCATCCGGCAGGCGAAGCATTGGTCGTAGGAGCCTCGCTTCAGCCCGTGCTTCACCGCCACACGCTGGTCGAACACGAAGCATTCGCCCTCCCAGAGGCTCTCCTTTTCGGGCACGGTTTCGAGGTACTTGAGGATGCCGCCTTGCAAGTGATAGACGTCCTCAAAACCTTCTGAGCGGAGGAAAGCAGTCGATTTCTCGCAGCGGATGCCACCGGTGCAGAACATCGCCACCTTTGTTTTCTCGCGGCCGGCGAACTGCTCGCGGAGCCAGTCGGGGAGTTCGCGGAAGCTTTTTGTGTTCGGGCTGATGGCGCCCTTGAAGGTGCCGATGGCCACCTCGTAGTCGTTTCGCGCATCGACGAGAACCACGTCGGGATCGGAGATGAGATCGTTCCAGTCCGCCGGCTTCACGTACGTTCCGGCCGTCGCCGTCGGGTCGACCTCGGGCACGCCCATCGTGACGATCTCGCGCTTGAGGCGGACCTTCATCCGGTAAAAAGGAGGTTTCTCCGCGCGCGACTCCGTGTGCTCCAGATCCGCCAACCGTTCGTCTGAACGCAGGAAGTCCAGCACCCTCCGGATACCCTCCGGCGGGCCGGCAATCGTGCCGTTGATGCCCTCCGAAGCCAACAGGATGGTGCCCATCACGTCGTTTTCCTTGCAGCACGCCAGCAACGGCTGCTGGAGAGCTTCGTAGTCCGGCAGTGCAACAAACTTGAAGAGGGCAGCAACGTGGAGAGTTGGGTGAGACATTGTATTCGTGATCCGGCTATCCGGCTTCCTTGAGTCGATCCACGACAAACTGATTGAGGCTCTTGCCCTCTCGCTTGGCCCACAAGTAGACATCACGGTGGAGCCGTTTCGGAAGCCGAAGCATGAGCCTTCCGGAAAATGGTTTCTCCGGCGCCTCGCCATGCTCTGCGCAGAAGTCGAGGTAGTCGTCGACCGACGCTCGAAATGCTTGCTCAATTTCATCTACGCTCCGTCCCTGAAACGCAATTACGTCGCGCGTGTCAAGGACCTCCCCGTGAAAGAGGCCTGCCTCGCCGTCAAACACTACGTGTCCGGAATATCCCTTGTAGTCGAGCATGGTGATTACCCAGGCTGAACGCCTGCCTCTTCGAGAAACCGCCGGACAGACTTGACTGCGCCTTTGTTTGTGTCCAGCTGCGGACGTGGACGATGGAACACGGCTCGAACTCCGTTAAGTGCGATACGAATCCGAGAACCGCTTCCTTCGCTTATGTCAGCGCCGAGAGCAATGAACATGCGTTCGATATCACTCCAGGCAATGTTTGCTCGAACAGGGTTCTCGAAAACAGTACGGAGCGTTTTCTGATGCTTGTTGCTCCGACGCATAGTGTCAAAATACGACACCACGTACACATTTCAGCGGTGTTGAAATCCGCATGCCCGGAAGAAATCTCCCGGAGGCATCTCACAGGTCGTTGTTCCTTCTTTCAGAAAAACGGCTGCCGGAGGGCTCGTATGATGCGATAGCCGACGCCAGACCGTTGAAGTCCGTCTTCACCGGGTCGAGACGGAGGAGGCCTGACAAGCTAATGTGCTTCTAGGTCGGGCACTGCTCGTCGAGCACCGCCGACGGAACCACGTAAAACACCCACTGATCCAGATCGAGCGGGTCCACGGTCGCCTTGTTCTTGTGCGCCAGAACGCAGAACACGTACACGCCGGCCTGCCGCCTCCGCTCGGTTTCCAACTCGTTCGTATCGGAGTCCCACGCAAACTTCGGGCGAATGCCGAAACCAATGACAGAGAGCTTCTTGTGGAACCACGACTGGAGGTAGGCCGACGACTTCACCTCCACCTTCAGCCCGGCCGATGTAACAAGATCGTAGGCATCCCACTCCGCACGAACACCAGTCGCCAACCCGAGTGCCTGAGCCACGATGTACTCGGCCAGGATGCCGCGGGTGGCGTTGCTAACGAGGTCCGAAGCCGACCAGCGCCAGAAGTCTAGCAAGTTGGCGGCGAGCGGCTGCCCGTCCTTACAGAACGGCTCTGACCCCGATTTCAGTTCAACGCCGAGTGCCGGATATTCTTTTCAGATCCATCGGATGGGGCGAAGGGCGTTCACAGTACCCTAATTTACGAATCCCGACCAAACCAGCTTGACGATTCTTGCGGTGTGGTCAATGAGGCCCGCAAGGCATCGCCGGATCAAACGACCACGGTGCGTACGCCGCTGTCTGCCCATCTACGTCAAATGGGACCGTTGCAGGCTTAGCGCCGGAACGGTATCCTAGCAGTCTGTGACGCTTAGCCGTACCCATCTCGAACATTCTGCCCTACGACAATGAACCACGCCCTCCCCGTTCGCCTTTTCGTTCTCTTGTGCTTCTGCTTGGCCGCATCGGGCATGAGTCGAGCTCAATGGATTGACTTTACAGAGGATGCCTCTCGTCTCCAGCTCACCACGGTGCCGACGAATGACAGTGAAGAGAAGGATTTCGCTGTCGCTGATTTCGACCAGGATGGCTGGACTGACGTCGTAGTCGTCCGAAAGCAGCCTTTCTCGTCAGTCGGCCCACGTGCCGACCTGCTTTTAATGAACGAAAACGGGACACTGGTCGACCGTACGCTAACGTACGCCCCTGAGTTCACGACCCGTCTCACGGACGCCCGCGATGTGTGGGCGGGTGAC
>JADFQN010000085.1 GCA_022561755.1 Bacteroidota bacterium | reverse complement strand
CCAGGGCGGCAGAGGTCATGACACTTGTCGTAACGGTGTCCATACCGGCGCCCCGTGGAGGTCGAGATGCGAAGCGCGCTTTCTCGCTAGGATGGCGAAAACGCGGGCTTCGCTAGGTTCTTGTACTTCGTGTCTTGGCGGGCAATATTCGCTACTAACTTTTAACGGTGGGTCGGGAAATGAAAAGCACGCAGGGCGTCATCCTTCTGCTAGCCGACATAAGCGGATACACCCGGTTCATTCGGCAGCACCAAGCGGCGAGCCACGCACGCATGATTGTCGTACGGCTCCTCAAAGCGCTTGTCGAAGCGTCGAAACCCTTATTTGAGTTGGCCGAAATCGAGGGTGATGCGGTGTTCCTGTTCACCTCTGTGTCCGAGGAAAACCCAGAGGGTTTCGCTTCCCGTGTGAAGCAACACATGCTGGATCTATTTCTCAAGTTTGACCGGGAAGTACGCACCCTTCAAAAGATCCGGCGATGCGACTGCGACGCCTGCAACGGCGTCGGCGAACTAAAGCTTAAGCAAGTGCTGCATCAGGGTGAGGTCACTATCGAACAGATCGACAAGTTCGAGAAGCTCTTTGGGCTGGACGTAATCATAGTCCACAGGATGCTAAAAAACTCGGTCGAGGCCAGCGAGTATGTAATGATGACGGATCCCGTTTACCGCGCCTTCGGTGATTTTCACGGCATCGAGCCTGAACGAAGGATAGAGCAGTTTGAGGGAATCGGCGCTGTAGAGACATTTGTTTTCTACACGTCAGCTCTACTGGAAGAATTGTATCGCACGGGTCCTCAACAACCCCCATCGCCCCGACGGGCCTCAATTGGTTGGCTATTGAAACTACAAGCCCGGTCTCTGCTCGATTCCATGAGTTCACATTTTGGCAGATCATCCTTGGACAAAGAGAAGGCGTTCACAGGACCGATCCATTCTCGTTAACGACGTCGCACTCTGTACACGTTGATAGATGGGGCTCAAACATTCGCCTGGTCAATGCCCGGCGATATCGAATAAACCTCTGAGAAAGCATATGTGTCGACTTTACGGCTTTCGGTCAACGACAGCGCGAAAAGTGGAATGCGAGTTGATTCGTGCTCAGAATTCCCTCATCGCGCAAAGTCACCTCGATGAACGTGGAGAGAGCAACCCCGATGGCTGGGGACTGGGGGCCTACAGCGATGGCGAACCCTGTGTGGACCGGCAAGCGGCGGCGGCGTACGAGAGCGAGGCGTTTCGTTGGGCTGCGGCGCGTGTCCATTCCTGCCAGGTGATGGCGCACGTTCGACGAGCGACTATAGGAAACCCAGGTATCCAGAATACGCACCCCTTTGAGTATGGCCGGTGGCTACTGGCTCACAACGGCAGCGTCGGGGCCTTCCCGGTGATACGGCCCAGGATGCTTGAGGCAATGACACTCCCCCATCGCCAGGCTATTCAGGGCGAAACGGATAGTGAGCATGTTTTTCATTTGCTCCTGTCCCTTCACGAACAGCAGCCCGAAATGCCGCTGCTTGAGGTCTTGCGTCACGGACTGCAGCAAGTTATCGATTGGTCGCGGGGGGCCGATCCGGACTCCGAGATAGCGCTGAACATCCTCTGGAGCAACGGCGAGGAATTGGTGGGGGCGCGGTTGGGGCGTTCGCTGTGGTTTGTTGCGCGCGAGGCGGTTCACCCGTGCGAGGTCTGTCCGGGAGCACTACATGCGACGAAAGATTCTAAGATCGCCTACCGAGCCGTGGTGGTCGCTTCAGAACCGCTGACGACGACGGAAGACTGGACGGCTGTGCCGGAAAACAGCGTCTTTCGCATAGGATCCAATGCCGGATTGCACATTGAGGCCTATTCGGAAAGCCGCAATGCTGCCCAGAGTCCCTTGTAGGGACTGCCCCTACGCCACGATGCAGGTACACCCCGGAGCTGAGACCGGGCGAGCACTACCATAGGTAACGATCCAGTGGTCGAAACTTGTGTTGCCCGGCAGTAACAGCCCTCACTCGTCATGGCCGAACCTGGTACCTACACGCCATCCTCTGCGCACTCCGCCCCGAAGGCATCTCCGTCGACTGTTCGCTCAGATACGAGGTCTCCCGCGCGAAGTAATGAAGCGTGGCTCGCGGCATTGCACCCGCCATACGACTCAAAGGCGATTGACGATCTTCGATCAGGTCTCGTACGTGGTTTGCGCATTATGCTAGCTAGCCGGGTTCCAGGACAGGCCGGCTCGTTGGCGGAGGACTTTGCACAGGATGCAATGATGCAGATTCTTGCATCCATCGGTTCGTTTCGTGGCGAAAGCCGTTTTACGACCTGGGCGCAGAAGATTGCAATGGGGATTGCCATCACAGAGTTGAGGCGCAAGCGGTGGCAGGACTTCTCGCTCGAGTCCTTGTCCGCACCCGATTCGCATACCCCACGGCCTGTATCTGAAGAAACAGAACTAGCATCTCCGGAAAGGCATGCAGTGCAAGCCAACACAGCTGAGATCGTTCAACAGTTAATTGTTGAGACGCTTACCGAACGGCAGCGGCTTGCCCTTCAAGCCGTCATGTTTCAGGGCGTCCCACTTGAGGAAGTTGCCCGGCGGTTGGGCACCAGCCGCAACACGCTCTACAAGTTGTTGCACGACGCAAGGCTTCGTCTCAAACACGCCCTCGAGGCCAGGAATCTTCGCCCGGAAGATCTTCTTTCCGACGATCCGTAAGGATTGCCCTCGCTACAGCGTCTACTTCACGACACAGTTGGTCACTTTCCTGAGATCGAATGGAGCTCACTACTTCCACAATCAAAAACATCATCGCGACTCTGAGGCGAACGCAGCCGAATGAAATTGACTGCGGAGAATGTTTTGATCGTCTCGATCAATTTGCCGAGATGACGCTCGAAAGAAAGTCTGCCGAAGAAGCCCTGCCTCTCGTCCAACTGCATCTAGACGGATGCCGCGATTGCCGGGAGGAGTTTGAGGCGCTTCTCGATATGCTCTGGTGCATCGGCGGGCACGAGCAGATACCCTTCGGTTTCGCCATGTAAGGTTTCGACGATTAAAGTCGTCAAAAGGAAACACAACCTCTTAACTCAACTACCCAACTCATCATGAAACGCACCATTCAGACTCTCCTCGGAGTAGTCGCTCTTCTACTCACAGGTTCGTTTGGCGTCGCGCCTGCATTGGCACAAGAGATGCCGACTCAGATGCCCGGCCAGATGGAAATGTCAGCAGAGCAGATGCAGATGATCCATCGACTCCAGGCCATGGCTCCTGCACGGGGCTACCTCGACGCCCACAAGATGATAGACCAACCGCTTGGTTTGCTCGGCGGTCCCATCCAGATTGACATCAGCCAGGACGCCGGCGGCGTCTTCGTCGCGATGCCGGATCGGCGTCAACTCGATCCACATGTGTTCGGTACGCCCGACATGCCCCGCGCTGTAGCGGGCACGCCCGGTATCAACGGCCTTCCACCTATGGCCCGTGGCGAAGAGGACGGCAACTACACGACAATGATGATGCCGTCGCCATTTGGCGACGCGTTCATGGCTATGGGTGACGGCCGGCTTCAAATCAACGCTACCGATGCTACAGCCACCGACGCGGCACGCACAGATGATACGGTCGAGATGATGGCGTCATGGAAAGACGGGGAAGGCAACGTGTACGAAGTGCGTTGCTGCGCGATGCTTACCGCTCACGGAATGGAGTTCCCCACATTCGGCGGTGTCGTCACCAACCACATCCTTCACGGCTTCACCCGCATCGGCACGGCACTGATGCCGAGCGAATACACGTATTTCGGCTTCTGGGGCATGGGCCAGGTGCTGAAGAATGGCGAAGTCCTTGACGCGCCACGCCTTGTCCACGGCATGCTGACGGAGTACGTCCGTACAGACGGCTACGCGCTGGCATTCGACGACGAGGTTACGCCCACCCGTCAACACTTTCACCTGATGGTTGCACCATTCCAGCCCGTAATGGAGAGCGAGAGCTTTGAGCAGCGGCCGGTCCATACCGGAATGATGCTACCCAACGGCATGGAGCTTCCGTTCTGGCACGTAATGTTTGAGAATCTTCAGATCGGTGGCCATCGTGAATAACCCTGGCTCGACGCCGATTCCGCCCCACCGCCTGCGCAACGGGCTCCTTGTGGGGCTCGGCGCGTTGCTCCTGCTGAGCAGCTTCATACTACAGCAGACGCCTGAACTCTCAGCGGACCCGGTAGTCTCATCTGAGCTGAACGCTTCACGTGGGTTGGCAGTTCATGTTCCAGCCGGCGCCAGGCTGGAACATGTCATCGTCAACAACTCCGTTTCCCCAGAGGAGATCGCGCCCGCAAGGGAGGCCGCCACTTCCGAGCCCGAAGCCTCTGTGGAACCGGCGCAGCCAACTGACCCTGCCGAGCCCGAGGGCCTATCGGAGCAGGTCTCGCCGGCACAGCCGAACGACCCTCCGGAGTCGGTTATGGTAGTGGAGCTGACCAACACACTGACGTTTTCTCCGCTGAGCATTACCATCCGCGCGGGCGAGACCGTCGAGTGGCGCAATACGTCGCTCATGGTCCACACGGTAACAGCGGATCCGTCGAAAGCGACAGTGGATGGCAGTGTCAGCCTCCCTTCAGGGGGCCAGCCCTTCGACTCCGGCAACTTGAATCCGGAGGCCACCTTCCGCCACACCTTCCGTACACCCGGTACGTACCGCTACTTCTGCATCCCGCATGAAGGCGTCCGGATGCGAGGTACGGTCATTGTCCGATAATCCATCAGTTGGTCTGCTCCTGAGGCATTTTGCATGATGGAAGTGGTATAGCATGCCCTGTTCCTCTTTCTGAGAGCTACCGGGCGCGCATCGAGACGAAGCTGAACCTCGAAAGCGGCACCGAACTGATGCAACACGCCGTGCGCTGGGTGGAGGGCGAGGGCTCGGGGTGAACGGGTTACTCCGGAGTTTGTAGAGGAATGCCCCGCACGCGCCTAGGGTGCCTCCTCCTACCGAGGACCTTCACAATAGCCGATACTGGGCAGGTTGAATAACCCCTCCAAGTATGACTGCCCTGCTCGCTATTGAGTTCGAATCCGAAGCCAACACGTCAGTAGCGCTTCATGCGCTGCGGAATTCCGGCGCGGTCATCACGTCGCTGGACGTGAGCGCAAACGACGTCGTCGCGACCGTAGAGGTGGCCAACTACGAGGTTCTGAATGCGGCCGTCGAGGCCGTGTGCAGGTGTTCAGGCGTTCGGAGCGGCGTGGCATTTCCGAGCGAGGCGTAGCGCCGCATTGCTCCCTCGACGACGATTGCCGGGTGCACCTTGCAATAACGATCTATCTCCAGACTCATGACCTCCGCCGGCTCGGCTCCATCTGCTCGCTTGAGCGTGTTACCTCCCCCGCATCCTTCCTCGCCGCTCAACGGCGCCGTGGTGAATGGCACGGCTATCACGTTTGTTTGGAACGGTGTCCCTGACGCCACCGGGTACCGCTTGCAAGTGGCCCCGAACTGACAGTTTGTGCGGGACGTGCTCGAAATAGAGACAGGCGTCAGCACGAGCGTGGCGTTGCACGACACGTTGCCTCCCTCCGACACCCCTCGATTCTGGCGCGTGCGAGCGGAGACGCCGGACGGCCCAACCCGCTGGAGCCCCTACGGACGGTTCTATTCCGGTTCGGACGCAGCCGTGGATGCCTTCCGGGCGCGTCGCGAGGCCGAGGAACTAGAGGCGCGTAAACAGGCGACCCGCGAGCAGGCGGCGAAGGAGGCCCGACTTGATCTCATACCGTGGGTAGAGCGAGATGACACCATCCCAAGCCGCGTTGAGGCAGGCAGTCTCGGCACGGCGATGATCCTTTCGGTCTTCCTCGTCGTCCTGATTGTCCTCCTTGCCACCTTCGGCGCGTGGTGACGCGGCTCGGCTAGTGTGAGCGACAGAGCAGTTCAACGCCTGTCGGAAGCATGGATGGATCGAGCAGGGAGAGGGCCTTCGTCGAGCGCGCGAGCGTGGTCGCACCCATCAGCACCACCGCGAGGATCGCCAGGAGAAGGCTGAGAGTAGGCCGTCTGCCGAGCGCGGGACGCGCGTGATCGTGCAAAGAGGATCCCCTGCAAGAAGTTGATGGGTCTGTGGGGAATTACCCCTCTCACGCCTGCGACTTCATCCGACAAGCCGCTCAGCATTCTTCCGGCAGTAGCGCCACGCCTGTTGTCGGAGTTTGGCTGCGTAGCACTCATCAACACAAATGGAGGAATTCTCATGGCAACGTCATCCAACCACACAAAACTCAACATCGGTCGCCCCGACCGATCCATCCGCATTATGAAAAGCCTCGTGTTTGGCCTCTTCGGTCTGAACGATTCGGACGTGACGCTGGCAGACCGCCTCGGAGAACTGCGAATCACCTCCGACGAGATCGCCGAACAGCTCCACCTTCCGACGGCCGCCAACGGTTCGGCCGGAACGGATTAGCGGGTGCCATCTGGACGTCGAAGAGCATGGGGAGCGTGCAGCGCCATAATCCCGCACTATGCCAAGACGCACGGCGTCGACGTGATTGTGGCGGGCACGCAAGGCCATCGGGGTATCCGGCGGTTCGTGACCGACGAAGAGTCGGCGGATCATCGACGTCCCTCGTAGGGGATGTCCCTACCTGCTGCTCAGGAATAGGAGGATAGGGTAACGAGACATTCTCCGGCAGGGCTGACGACTCGATTTGGGCACCTTAGTGAAGCGTGTTGGAAGCGCCCCCAAGCGGCCCCAGACGCACTATGAAACCTGTTCCTCAAACCCCCAAGATCATGAACCAACTTGTTCGATTTCGTCCCTTCACGGACTTCAGGCCCCATCGTGAAATTGACCGCCTATTAGATCGCTCCGAAGGAGACGAAGAGGCAATTTCAAACGTAGAGCCTCAGAGGTTGGTTGGCCGAAAGCCCGGCAAGCGTTTCCATGGGCTTCCCGGCCTAGAAGAAACAGCCCGAAATTCTCTGATTCGCCGGCAACACCGTCCATTCGAACGACAAATCCGATGACAGCCTTCTTTAGACAAATCCAGGCCTCGGCCTCGTACTGCTGACGCTGGCCGTCTTCTCCCTGAGCGGCCTGTGGGCCACCGTAGCAGGCCTCGCGGCACGTATTCTCATCGGCACCGGCTTCTTCGGATTCTGCCCCATCTATCATCTCCTCGGGAAGAGTACCTGTCCCGTCCGGTAACCCAAACCCTGCTCTCATGGCTATCCGCCAACTTCCCCCCGCAGACTGGAACGACTACTTCGATGCCTTCTCAAAGGCAAAAGACGATGCTGGTCGAGTCGACTATGCCGAGATCCGTGTGTTCTCGCCTGAGATAGGAGCCCAGCCCCAAACAAAGTGGCTGCCGCTTCAGGGGCTCACCTACGACCCTAAAGATGACCGGTTGGATGTGTTTGTAACCGGCATCGACCACATGATTGTCCACCCCAAAGTCATCTACGTTGATGAAACGAACGGCCGCCTCGACAGCATCGAAGTTGTTCGCGAGGACGGGACGTACGAGGTGGTTGAGTTCCTTTAGATCCGCATTTCGGAGCAATCACGGCGATAAAAACGCCCGCTTAAACTTCGTGGGAGAAAACACGGCCTACGAAAACGAAAAGGAGTGGCAGGAAGGGGCGGCCCGCAACGAAAACGACCGTATCCATGAGCGCATTCGGCGGCACCTCTGGCCCGGATGTTTTAAAGAGCTTTTGACCACTCTCGTAACGTTCGAACACTTGCTCGAAAAGCTCATATGCGATAACGGCAGTGAGCGCCCATCGCAGGGGAACATTCATGAGGCCAAGTGCCAGCCCCTTCGACGGATGCACGGCCGTCCAAGGATCTATGACTGCCCGGTTCTGGTCGCACTTACGGATCGCTAAAATCTTCATGAGTGCGAGGCACCGCCCTCCGTCAACGCAGCGGGAGCTTTGATCGTGAGATCCCACAGGCCAATTCCGGCCAGCAACGCAAGGTTAGAGAAGAGGAGCGGCGCAAAAACCGGTGCTCCGTAGACAATGCGATCTCGCAGGGGCCCAGTGGCCGCTTCTGTGACACTAGGCAACAGGTGGAGCACAAACCCGAGCATCCCTACGACGATCTGAAGCCCCAGCACGAAAACGCCGATGCGGAGGTAGCGTCGGTTCTTCGGCCAGCCGATGGCCATGGTGAGGTAGCCAATCGCCACTGCCGCACTCACCACAGGGACCCACTCTGCGACGTGGAAAAACCCGTTCTGCGCGTGGTCGACGAGAGCGAGCCCGAAGTTGCCCACGAAGCCGGCAAGGGCGAGGAACGTCACCCACTGCCCCCATTCACGAGACTCGAATGGTACAAGCCGGTTAAGGAGTAGAAGGAGCCCGACTCCAGTGAAGGCAAGGGGGGCCACGAACGGGGCCGAATAGACGAGCACCTGGAGTGTCTGGTACTGGAAGAACTGACCATTCAGGTGATAAATCAACCCGACCACCCCAACCACAATCGCGAGTCCGCCGACAAGAAGGCCGATCCAGTACGCCGAACCCGACTCCAAACCGATGTGCGATGCCTCTCCTCGGGCACGGAGGGTCTGGATCAGGCCAGTACCTAGGGTGATCGTGCCAACTGTAGTGAACACGATCGGGATCCACTCGGCAGCATGCCGAAACTCGTTGACCGAGTGCGCGAGATAGATATCGAGTGTGAGGAAGGCCAGGTTGGCGACAGCGAATAGCTCCACGAGAAACCTTCGGTCACTCTGTAGGGCTAGCATGGCGGGTGCGGAGTTCTTCAGCGAGAGCTCTCAATTCGACGAGTTGCGCCAGGAGTTGGTAGTTGCCGTGCCACTGTACAAAGTCGGCCCCGCCCATGAACGCACCGTGTTTCGCCGTCCGGCCCCAGTAGTGCCAGTAGTCGAAATACGTGAACTCAATGGGCTCGTCGAATGGCGCGGGAGTGAGCAGGTCTGCATCATAGAGGCCATCCATGATGTCCTTGGCTTCCAAGACGCGTTCGTTGGTTGATTCAACGACGGCTTCAGCCTCCTCGTAGAAAGCGTCAGTGTGGTTCGCGGTGTGGCAGTTGCCACAGACCGCTTTCATGTTGTCCTGGGCTTGCACGTAGGTCGGTCGTCGTTCGGAGACGGCAGCGAAGAGCCAGTAGGAGAGTCGTTCCGAGGTGTCGTGAGTGACGCCCACTCCGCCAAGGCCGCTCATATGGCACGTGGCGCAGGTAGGGACGGGCATGTCCGCAACCGTGAGCCGGCGCGGGTCGGCGCCCAGATTCATCTCATCGCGCTGGGCGTTGAACAGGACGCCATGGGTGGATTCCTCATAGATCTCGATCTGCGAGTGGTCCGGCCCCATGTGGCATTGCCCGCAGGTGGTTGGTAGCCGCGCGAGTTCAATCGAAGCAAGGTGGCGCGAATGGCAGGACGTGCAGGTACCGATGGACCCGTCGGCGTTGGGTTGGCCGATCTTGTGGCATGACGCGCAGCCAGAAGCGATGGCCGAGACCCCTTCCAGTCGGGCGAGCATATTTGGTGGGCGGTCCACAGCACCCGGGTGGTAGCGTTCCGAGAATGCGACCTGCTCGTCTGAGAACGGCTCGGCGCCTTCGACGGCGGCGAAGGCCGGAGCGGCGTGACGGCTGCGAAGAAACTCACGGTACTGCGAAGAGTGGCACTGCTGGCAATTGAGCGCGGTGACCGCCGCCGAAATCGTAAAGCCGCGATGCTCGAGGCTTTCCTGCCCGTCCTGCAAGCCATGACAATCGAGGCAGGAAGTGCCTACCGAGGCGTGCCGACTCTTCTCGTATTCGACCACGATGGCTGGCGTTTCTTCTCGATGACACGTCGCACACCGCCCCGTGGCCGCCACCATGTCGGCTTCCGGTCGCTCGGTGTCGAGACCGGGGCGCTCCCGGTTGACGAGCAGGGCCGTTACGATGAGGGCGGTGGCAAGAACCACCGCGATGAAAACCGAGCGGAACGTGGACATGAAACAGTGACGTCGTCTTCACAGAAGTATTCAACATACGCATTGGCACGAGAAGGGAATGACCGTGACCACGGTAGTTGGGAAGGGTGTACCATCAGCATAAGGATTGACGATGACAGAGCCTGTCACTCTGTGGGGAAAACCCCTTCCGTGGCTTAAGAGATATGGGTACATGGCGAGCCGCAATTAGCCTACGATGTGAGGGGGCGTGGCCCGTCGAGGGAATTGAGTGCTGTCGCGTATCATTTTTTGCACCCAAAAAAGTGCATGGCCAATCAAGCGCGCGCTTTTGGGTCGATTCCTCCCATCAACCTGTAAGACAATGAAAACGCACCTTTTCTTTCTCGTGCTCGCCGTGGCCGCTCTGGTAGTAGCAGGCTGGAACGTGACTCCGAATCAGTACACCTTTGCAAGTGGAAGCCGTGTCTGGGTTGAGGGCACATCAACTATCCACGATTGGTCGTGCCAGGCTGGGCAGATCAATGGCAACGTTACAGCAGAGCCCGTTACCGATCGGCTAACCGCTATCAGCGGCGTAACGGTCACTATTCCTATTTCCAGTATGGATTGTGGGAACGGCACTATGAACGGGAAGCTCCGCGATGCGCTTGCGGCTGCACCCAACATCAGCTTCTCGCTTTCCAGCGCGCAGGTAGGATCCGTGAACAACGGGCTATTTGCCATCCGGGCTTCAGGCAGCCTGAGTATTGCCGGAGTTACCCGGACGATGAATATCTCGGCGACGGGTCGAGCATTGAGCAACGGCCGCTTCCGGATCACCGGCAGTGTCCCATTCGCGATGAGCCGATTCGGCGTGGATCCACCAACGGCCATGCTTGGCACGATCAGGACGCGAGACGATGTGATCGTCGGATTTGACGTCACCGTTCAGCCATAAGTCGCAACCACTGTGCTACGCGACTGACACTCACCCATTTCCTTTCATTCCTCTACGATGATGAACAAGCTCGCTCGAAGTTCGATTCTCATCATTGCCATTCTCTTCGGTGGCGCCAGCTTCGATACAGTGCAGTACGAAGCACTGCCCGAAAGCAGACTCTGGATCGACGGTACTTCATCCGTTGGCAGCTATCAGTGTATTTCGGACCGGGTTGTCGGGTTAGGCCAGCTCGAGGATGGCCGCCATACATCGGTTCGAGTGGACGTAGCTGTTCCCGTTCGCTCATTCAACTGTGGACCGCGCCAGTTCGACATCGATTTTGCCAACGCGTTGAAGGCCGACGCCCATCCCGCTCTCAGCTTCTCACTTCATCGTGCTGACTGGCCCCCCGGTTCGTTCAGTGACGGTACGTGGGTGTCCATGTCCGTGACCGGCGAATTCGAGGTTGCAGGAGAGGCAAGGAATATTGCTTTTACGGTGCAAGGACAACGATTGGCAAGCGGTCAAGTTCGTGTTCGTGGAGCCCATCGCCTTCGCATGACCGACTTCGGGATCGAGCCTCCGAGCAGATTGCTCGGGCTCGTGCGATCCCACGACGAAATCGTAGTGCGGTTTGACCTTCGTGCTGCTCCCCGATAATCCCAGTTCCACCCACTCACTCACTTTGCGACATCGTCGCTGCAGCGCACTGATGCCCTCCCTAATTCATCTACACCCTGATTCACCTAAACCACCAAAGCCATGAAACGCTTCCCACGCACCCTCATCCTGAGCGCACTCGCCTTCGGCATGCTGCCGCTCAACGCCTCCGCCCAGGTCACGGTTGACGCCTTGTCGGCGCCCAACGTTCAGCCGCTCAGCGGCCAGACCTCTCCTGAGGCGACCACTGACACGACTGGCGACGATGCCGACAACCCGCTCGTCCAGTTTCCCAACCAGCGCCCGCCGGATCAGCGCGGCATCAACACGTTCGAGCCCCCGAAGACGGAGTCCCGCCTCGTGGGCAACGTGCCGCAGTTCCGCGTCGGCGCCGGCTTCGCGCAGCAGTTCCAGGCCCTCGACCACAGCAACACTGCCGACCCACTGATGCTGACGGGCTCGAACGGCCAGGAGTACAACGCGAACGAGTTGATGGACATCGGCCCCGGCTTCAACCTCGCCTCGGCCAACTTCAACATCAACGCCCTGTTGGCGGACGGCATCCAGGTTGATTTAACCACCTATCTCTCCTCACGCCACCACACCGACGCGTGGGTGAAGGGCGGCTACCTCCAGGTGGACGCAGCAAATTTCCTGGGGAGCCCCGTAGTCGACCGAATCATGGAGTTTGTCACCCTGAAGGTCGGCCATTTCGAAATCAACTACGGCGACAACCACTTCCGACGGAGTGATAACGGCAACGCGTTCTACAACCCCTTCGTAGGGAATTACATCATGGACGCGTTCACAACCGAGATTGGCGGCGAGCTCTACGTTCGCCAGGCTGGTGCCCTCGGAATGATTGGGATCAGTGGCGGAGAGCTCAGGGGCGACATTACCGACCCAGACGGTCGCTCGCTCTCCGTCTATGGGAAGGTGGGCATGGACCAGCAGGTAACGCCGGACCTCCGCCTTCGCCTGACCGGTTCGGCCTACCACAATGGCAACGCCCACAACAACACCCTCTACAGCGGCGACCGCGCGGGCACGCGCTACTATTCCGTGCTCGAGAACACCGTGGCATCGACCAGCGGTGCCGCCTGGTCGGGACGCCTTAACCCGGGCTTCAGTGAGGAAATCACGGCCTTCATGATCAATCCGTTTGTGAAGTTCCATGGGCTCGAGTTGTACGGTACCCTTGAGCGAGCGACGGGTCGGGGCGGCACCGAGGCTGAGGGCCTTGGTCGTGCCTGGACGCAGGTCGGCGCGGACGCGATCTTCCGCTTCCTCCCACGCGAGCAGGCCTACTTGGGCGCCCGCTTCAATCGGGCCTCGGGTGAGCTCGCCGGCGCCTTTGATGCAGATGCCGGGATGATCACGGCCCTCGGGAACGACGTGTCGATCGACCGATATGAGTTCGCCGCCGGCTGGTTCCCGACACGGAACTTGCTCCTAAAGGTGGGATACGTCAGCCAGCAATACAACGATTTCGCAAGCACGGACATCCGCAATGGCGGGGAGTTCAGTGGGTTTACCGTTGAGGGCACGCTCGCCTTCTAACAAGGTCCATTGAATTCTAGATAAGGGGCCGGCGCCGACGGGCGCTGGCCCCTTTGTCGTTGATGACAGCCTTGCTGAGAATCAGGTGATGGCTGGGGCAACGGGCGAACCCATTTGAGCACTAGGGCACGCCTCGGCATCATCGCGGTCAGCAGCCACGATGAGGGTGCCTTCATCCCGGTAGCCCACCGAACACCTGGAGGCTTTCTCCAAGTCTCGCACAAATCTGGGCCAGCGGCGAAGACCCTCGCGCTCA